>DAIRVJ010000053.1:0-14620 GCA_036802895.1 Candidatus Nanopelagicales bacterium | reverse complement strand
GCGCGGGAGCGCGGGAGCGCGGGAGCGCGGGAGCGCGGGAGCGCGGGAGCGCGGGGGTGCGGGGGTGGGGTGGTCGGCTAGCGTCGGGCCGTGACCCCCGAGGACGCCGTTCTGGCCGCGGCCGAGGCCGCCCTCGCCGACGGCGACGTCGTCACCGACCCCGACCGGCTGCCGACCTACTCGGCCGACCGCTCGACCGGGACCGCCGTCGGCCGACCGCTCGCCGCCGTCTTCCCGCGGACGACCGAGCAGGTGGCTGCGGTGCTCGCCGCCGCGCACGAGCATCGGGTGCCCGTCGTGCCGCGCGGCGCCGGGTCCGGGCTGTCCGGGGGTGCCAACGCCGTCGACGGCGGCCTGGTGCTGTGCCTGGAGAAGATGACCGCCGTCCGCGAGGTCGACGAGCGTGACGGCTACGCGCGGGTCGAGCCGGGCGTGCTCAACCAGGACCTGCGCGAGCACGTCCGCGGATACGGCCTCTGGTACGCCCCGGACCCGGCGTCCCGGGAGTACTGCTCGATCGGCGGCAACGTCAACACCAACGCGGGCGGGCTGTGCTGCGTGAAGTACGGCGTGACGCGCGAGTCGGTGCTCGGCTTGCAGGTGGTGCTCGCCGACGGCCGGGTGACCCGCCTCGGGCGCCGCACCGTCAAGGGCGTCGCCGGGTACGACCTCACCGCGCTGATCGTCGGCAGCGAAGGCACCCTCGGCGTCGTCACCGAGGCGACCCTGCGGCTGCGCCCGCTGCCCCCGCCGGCGACCACGGTGGTGGCCGTGTTCGCGGAGGTGGTCACCGCGGGCCGCGCCGTCGAGGCGATCATGCGGGTCACGACACCCTCGCTGCTCGAGCTGATGGACCGCACCACGGTGGCCGCGGTCGAGGCGTTCCAGCCGATGGGGCTGGACCCGACGTGCGCCCTGCTGGTCGCCCAGTCCGACGCGCCGGGCGCGGCGGCCGACGTCGAGGCGGCCTTGATCAGGGCCGCCTGCGAGCGGGCCGGGGCGGTCGAGGCGTACCAGTCGGAGGACGCCGAGCAGTCCGACCTGCTGCTCGGCGCCCGGCGGGCCGCGATCAACGCGCTGGAGCAGCTCGGCACCTGGCTGCTGGACGACGTCGCGGTCCCGCGCTCCCGCCTGGCGGACGCGGTGGCGGGCATCGAGGAGATCGCCGTCGTACGGGAGGTCGTGATCGGCACGTTCGGCCACGCGGGGGACGGCAACCTGCACCCCACGATCGTCTACCCGCACGGGGACGCGGACGCCGAGCAGCGGGCGCTGCGCGCGTTCGACGACATCCTGCACCTGGCCCTGCGCCTCGGCGGCACGGTGACCGGCGAGCACGGCGTCGGCCTGCTCAAGCGGCAGGCCCTGGCCGAGGAGCTCGACCCGGTGGCCCGCTCGCTGCACGCCCGGGTCAAGGACGCGCTCGACCCGCGCGGGATCCTCAACCCCGGGAAGGCTCTCCCGCCATGCTGACCGCTGGGCCCCACCCCACCCCCCACCCCACCCCTCACCCGACGATCTTGAGCCGGCGGGCATGACACGTCGGCGTGTCTGCCCGACGGCTCAAGATCAACCGGAGGGGTGGGGGGACGGCGCCAGGGGACCGCTAGGCGTCGTCGGCGGGGACGAGCCGCAGCGACACCGAGTTGATGCACCAGCGCTGGTCGGTGGGCACCGGGTACCCCTCGCCCTCGAAGACGTGGCCGAGGTGGCTGCCGCAGTTGGCGCAGCGGGCCTCTGTGCGCTTCATGCCGAGCGAGCGGTCGATGACGAGCTCCACCGCGTCGCCCTCCTTGGGCGCGTAGAACGACGGCCAGCCGCAGCCGCTGTGGAACTTCGTCTCGGACCGAAACAACTCGGCGCCGCACGCCCGGCAGGTGTAGACGCCCACCGTCTCGGTGTCGACGTACTCACCGGTGAACGGGCGCTCGGTGCCGGCCTCGCGCAGCACGTGGTACTCCTCGGGCGAAAGCGTCGCCCGCCACTCGTCCTCGGTCTTCATCGTCTCGTTGGCCATGCGCCGACCGTACGTCGTGCGGCCCGGCGGGGGTAGGTTCGCGCGCATGGCGTCACCGTTTGTTGAGATCCTCGTGGGGGAGCACCTCGTCAAGGTCACCAACCCGGACAAGGTGTACTTCCCGGTTCTCGGCGCCGAGGCCGGCACGAAACGTCACCTCGTGGAGTACTACCTGTCGGTCGCGGACGGCGTCGTCCGTGGGCTGCGTGAGCGACCCACCTACCTGCAGCGGTTCCCCGACGGGGTCGAGGGCGAGGAGATCTACCAGAAGCGGCTGCCGCAGTACGCGCCGGACTGGCTGCGCACCTGCCGCGTGTCGTTCCCCTCCGGCCGCAGCGCCGACGCGCTGTGCGTCGACAAGGCCGCGGACGTCGCCTGGGCGGCGAACCACGGCGCCGTGACGTTCCACCCCTGGCACGCCCGCTGCGCGGACGTCGACCATCCGGACGAGCTGCGCATCGACCTGGACCCGCAGCCGGGTACCGGGTTCGCCGACGCCCGGCGGCTGGCGGCCACCCTGGTCCACGAGGTGCTCGACGAGCTGGGGTTCGTCGGCTTCCCCAAGACCAGCGGCAACCGCGGCGTGCACGTCTACGTTCGGATCGAGCCGCGCTGGACGTTCACCCAGGTGCGGCAGGCGGCGATCGGCTTCGCCCGCGAGGTCGAGCGGCGGGCGCCGATGGAGGTCACCACCAAGTGGTGGAAGGAGGAGCGCGGCCAGCGGGTCTTCATCGACTACAACCAAAACGCCCGCGACCGCACGATCGCCTCCGCCTACAGCGTCCGTCGCCGGCCCGACGGCTGCGTGTCTGCCCCCCTCACCTGGGCCGAGCTGCCGGACGTGGTGACCGAGGACTTCTCGATGGTCACGATGCCCGCGCGGTTTGCCGCGCTCGGCGACCTGCACGCCGCGATCGACGACGTCCAGCACGACCTCTCACCGCTGATCGAGTGGTTCGAGCGCGACGAGCGGGACCGCGGCCTGGGGG
The DNA here is from genome assembly GCA_036802895.1 of Candidatus Nanopelagicales bacterium. Taxonomy (GTDB): domain Bacteria; phylum Actinomycetota; class Actinomycetes; order Prado026; family Prado026; genus DAIRVJ01. The sequence goes on along the minus strand of DAIRVJ010000053.1, from coordinate 11,614 downwards.
ACATGCCCTACCCGCCGAACTACCCGAAGATGCCGGGCGAGCCGATGCGCGTGCAGCCGAGCCGCGCCCGGGCGGGGGGAGAAGTTGACCAGGCGAAGTAGGTGAGCACCGACCGTAAAGGGCACCGGTGCCTGTTACCGCAGACGCTCACCTACCACGCCTGGTCAACTCGGGGCGGCCCGTGACCTTGGACCGTGGCCGGGCAGGGTCGTCGCCTGGTAGCCAGGGGCGACCCGTCGAGGAGGGACAGCCGTGACGCGACAGCGCCGATCGTGGGCCGAGCCGTACCGGATCAAGGTGGTCGAGCCGCTGCGGATGACCACAAGGGAGGAGCGGGAGGAGGCCCTGGACGCCGCCGGGTGGAACACGTTCCTGCTGCGCAGCAAGGACGTCTACATCGACCTGCTCACCGACAGCGGCACCAACGCGATGTCCGCGCAGCAGTGGGCAGCGCTGATGGTCGGCGACGAGGCGTACGCCGGGAGCGAGAGCTTCTACCGGCTCGAGCAGACGATGCAGGAGGTCTACGGCTACCCGTACCTCGTCCCGACGCATCAGGGCCGCGGCGCCGAGCACCTGATCAGCCAGGCGCTGATCGAGCCGGGCGACGTCGTCCCCGGGAACATGTACTTCACCACGACCCGGCTGCACCAGGAGCTCGCCGGGGCCCGCTTCGTCGACGTGATCGTCGACGAGGCCCACGACCCGCGCAGCACCCATCCGTTCAAGGGCGACGTCGACCTGGCCAAGCTCCAGGCGGTGGTCGACGAGGTCGGGGCGGAGCGCATCCCCTACGTGAGCCTGGCGCTGACCGTGAACATGGCCGGGGGCCAGCCGGTCAGCCTGGCCAACGTGAAGGCGGTGCGCGCCTTCTGTCAGGAGCACGCGATCCCGCTCTACCTCGACAAGACCCGGATCGCCGAGAACGCCTGGTTCATCCGCCAGCGCGAGCCCGGCTACGCCGACCGCAGCGTGGCCTCGATCGTCCGGGAGATCTGCGACCACAGCGACGGGGCCTGGTTCAGCGGCAAGAAGGACGCCCTGGTCAACATCGGCGGCTACCTCGCGACGAGGGACCCCGAGTTGTTCCAGAAGGCGTGCAACCTCTGCGTGGTCTACGAGGGCCTGCACACCTACGGCGGCATGGCCGGACGGGACATGGAGGCGATGGCCCAGGGGATCCGCGAGAGCCTGCAGGAGGACTACCTGCACTCCCGGGTCGGCCAGGTCGAGTACCTGGGCGAGGCTCTGATCGCCGAAGGGGTGCCGATCGTGCGGCCGATCGGCGGCCACGCGGTGTTCCTCGACGCCGCAGCGTTCCTCGAGCACCTGCCCCAGGACGAGTTCCCGGCGCAGCGGCTGGCGGGGGAGCTGTACCTCGAGGCCGGCGTGCGCTCGATGGAGCGCGGCATCGTGTCGGCCGGCCGTGACCCGGTGACCGGCGACCATCACCGACCCCAGCTCGAACTGGTGCGGCTGACCCTGCCGCGCCGGGTCTACACCCAGGCCCACCTGGACGTCACCGCGGAGGCCGTGCTGGAGGTCTGGGACCGGCGGGCGACGGTGCACGGGCTGGAGATGGTGTTCGAGCCGGCCTACCTGCGGTTCTTCCAGGCCCGGTTCCGCCCGGTCGAGCAGGCGGCTAGCTGACGACCTGGTCGGTGCCCAGGACGACGTGCAGCACCGGCAGGTCGAGCTCGTGCCGCAGCCGGGTCGCCCAGTCGCGCCGGATGAGGTCGGTGACCAGGTGCGGCTCGGTCAGCACCACGACCTCGTCGGCGTTCAGGCGCCGCACGATCTCGACCACGGCGGGCACCGGGTGGTCGCCGGTGGTCTCGCCGTCGACCTCGGCCATACCGGCGGCCTGCAGCCCCGCGACCGAGGCGTCGACCTCGGCCTGGACGTCGGCAGCCTCGTGCGCCGGGACGACGACGTGCACCCGGACCGGCTCGTCGCCGTGCAGGGCGGCGATCCTGCGGACGTCGTGCTCGGTCAGCGCCTTCTCGGTGAGCAGCACGGTGGTGAACACGTCCTGAGCCTATCGAGCCCCCGGCCCCCCGATCAGCCCCCGCCGAGAACCTCGGCCAGGTCGAACCGGACGGGCCGCTCCAGCTGGTCGTACCCGCAGGAGGCCGGCTCGCGGTCGGTGCGCCAGCGCCGGAACTGGGCCGTGTGCCGGAACCGGCTGCCCTGCATGTGCTCGTAGGCCACCTCGCACACCAGCTCGGGCCGCAGCGGCACCCACGACAGGTCCTTGTCGGCGTTCCAGCGGGACACCGCACCGGGCCGCCGGTCGCCGCTGCCGTCGTCCTCGGCCGCCCAGGCGGCCCATGGGTGGCCGTCGAGTGCGGCCATCCGGTACGGCGCGAGCTCGGCGACCAGCTCCGCCCGCCGGGCCATCGGGAACGCCCCGCACACGCCGACGTGCTGGAGGAAGCCCTTGTCGTCGTACAGCCCGAGCAGCAGCGACCCCACGATCGGGCCGGACTTGTGCCAGCGGAACCCGGCGACGACGCAGTCGGCGGTGCGCTCGTGCTTGACCTTCAGCATCACCCGCTCGTCGGGGCGGTAGGGCAGCCGCAGCGGCTTGGCGACGATGCCGTCGAGCCCGGCGCCCTCGAACACCTCGAACCAGCGGCGGGCCACCTCGACGTCGTCGGTGGCGGGCGTGACGAAGACCGGCGGATCGGCGTCGGCCAGCGCCTGCTCCAGCAGGCGTCGCCGATCGGCGAACGGCTCGGCCATCAGCGAGCGGTCGTCCAGCGCCAGCAGGTCGAACACCACGAACGCCGCCGGCGTCTCGGCGGCCAGCTTGCGGACCCGGGAGTCGGCCGGGTGCAGGCGGTTCTGCAAGGCGTCGAAGTCCAGCTGTGCCCCGGAGGCGATGACCAGCTCGCCGTCGACCACGCAGCGGTCGGGCAGCTGGGCGCGGACCGCTTCGACCACCTCGGGGAAGTACCGGGTGAGCGGCCGCTCGTTGCGACTCCCCAGCTCGACCTCGTCGCCGTCCCGGAACGCGATGCACCGGAAGCCGTCCCACTTCGGCTCGTACAGCAGCCCGCCGGGTACGGCGTCCGGCTCGGGCAGGCCCTTGGTCGCCTTCGCCAGCATCGGCTTGATCGGCGGCAGCACGGGCAGGTCCACGGTCAGCCCCTCCGGACGGCGTAGCGGGCGAACAGGAAGCCCTCGTCCTCGAGCAGGTGCTGCAGCCGCAGCCGGGCCGGCGGGGCCACCGGGAGCCCGGTGAGCACCCGCGAGGCGTCGCCGCCGGCGAGCACCGGCGAGATAGTGAGGCACAGCTCGTCGAGCAGGCCGGCGACCGCCAGCTGCCCGAGCAGGCCCGGGCCGCCCTCGCAGAGCAGGCGGGCGTGGCCGCGGTCGCGCAGCGCCTGCACGGCCAGTCCGGGGTCGACCCGCTCGGCGCCGCAGATCGCCACGTCGGCGACCTCGCGGACCGCGGCCAGCCGCAGGGCGACGGCTGCCCCGCTGGTCAGCACGAGGGTGCGGTGCGCGGCCGCGGTGAACAGGGGCGCCGAGAGGTCCAGGTCCAGCCGGTTGCTCACCACCGCGATCGGCAGTGCGGCCGGGCGGTACCCCTCGGCGCGCACCGTCCCGGCGCCGACCAGCACGACGTCGGCCAGGCTGCGCAGCACCCCGAACACCCGCCGGTCGGCCTCGCCGGACAGACCCCCCGAGAGTCCCTCGGCCGTGGCGGCCCCGTCCACGGAGGCCACCATGTTCGCGCGCAGCCAGGGGCGTTCGGGCGGATACGCGTAGGCGTCGACCAGGTCGACGTCGGTGCTGGGGGAGGGGAGCAGCCGGCGCATGCGGGCGATCCTGCCACGGCTCGTACGCTTGGCGACCGTGTCCACCTCCCCGGTCCCGCGGCTGGTCGACCGCCAACCCGTGGTCGAGCCGGGGCGCCTGGTGGCCGACCTGGTGCCGCCGCCGCGGTTCGACGCCGTGCGGTTCGCCACCTACCTGCCGGATCCCTCCCGGCCCAGCCAGGGTGCCGCCGTCGCCGGACTCGGGACGTTCGCCGCTCGCCTGGCCGCCGGCGACGAGGGGCCGCGCCGCTGGTTCCGGCGGGCCCCCGCCCCACCGGAGGGTCGGGCGGGGGTCTACCTCGACGGCGGCTTCGGGGTCGGCAAGACCCACCTGCTCGCCTCGCTGTGGCACGCGGCGCCGGCACCGAAGGCGTTCGGCACCTTCGTCGAGCTGACCCATCTCGTCGGGGCGCTGGGGTTCGCGGGTGCCGTCGAGGCGCTGCGCGGGTTCCGGCTGGTCTGCATCGACGAGTTCGAGCTGGACGACCCGGGCGACACGGTGCTCATGTCGACCCTGCTGGGCCGGCTCACCGACGCCGGCGTCCGCCTGGCGGCGACCTCCAACACGCTGCCGGAGGCGCTCGGCGAGGGACGGTTCGCCGCCGACGACTTCCTGCGCGAGATCCAGGGGCTGGCCGCGCACTTCGACGTCCTGCGCATCGACGGCGAGGACTACCGCCACCGTGGTCTGCCGGCAGCCCCTCTGCCGCTCACCGACCAGCAGGTGGTCGAGGCCGCGCTGGCGACGCCTGGCGCGACCCTGGACGACTTCGCCGGCCTGCTGCGCCACCTGTCGGTCGTCCACCCCAGCCGGTACGGCGCCCTGCTGGAGGGGGTGATGGCCGTCGCGCTGCTCGGCGTCGGACCCGTGGCCGACCAGGCGACCGCGCTTCGCCTGGTCGTGCTGGCCGACCGGTTGTACGACCGCGACGTGCCGGTGCTGGCCTCGGGGGTGCCGTTCGACCGGGTCTTCGCACCCGACATGCTCGCGGGCGGGTACCGCAAGAAGTACCACCGCGCGGTGTCCCGGCTGGTGGCGCTGGCCCGCGAGGGCGAGGGCTACGACCCGCCCGCGCTCACCCGCTGACCCGCACGACGGCGACGGACTCCGGCGGCAGCACCAGGCCGTCGGGCGACACGACCACGGGCGCCGACGCCAGAAGCACATGCTCGGCCGGCGCGTCCAGCGGCACGGCCTGGCCACCGTCCGACAGGTTGGCGGCGACGCGCAGGCCCCCGCGCGCCACGACCAGCCAGCGCGCGGCCTCGTCGTGGCAGACGCCGACCCGGTCCAGGCGGGCGTCGTTCAGCTCCTGCTCGGTGCGGCGCAGGGCGATCAGGTCGCGGTGCCACGCCAGCAGGCTCCGGTGTGGTTCCCGGTCGAGCTCGGTCCAGTCGAGCACCGAGCGGTCCCGGGTGTGCGGGTCCTGCGGGTCGGGGACGTCGTGCTCGGGCCAGCCGTGGGCGGCGAACTCCCGGCGCCGGCCCTCGGTGACGACACGGCCCAGATCCGGGTCGGGGAACGAGGTGAAGAACAGCCACGGCGCCGTGGCGCCCCACTCCTCGCCCATGAACAGCATCGGCGTGTACGGCGAGGTGAGCACGAGCGCCGCGGCGACCCGGGCCAGGCCGGGGGACACCAGGTGGGAGAGGCGCTCGCCGCCGGCGCGGTTGCCCACCTGGTCGTGGGTCTGCGCGGCGACGACGAACCGGTGCCCTGGGTCGCGGGCCGGGTCGATCGGCCGCCCGTGCGAGCGGCCCCGGAAGACCGAGTACGTGCCGTCGAGGACGAACGGGGTGGCCAGGGCCTTGGCGAGCGTGCCGACCGGGCCGTAGTCGACGTAGTACCCCTGACGCTCGCCGGTCAGGGCCGCGTGGATCGCGTGGTGCAGGTCGTCGGCCCAGGACGCGGTCAGGCCGAGCCCGCCGTCGGCTCCCGGCCGCACGGCCCGGGGATCGTTGCGGTCGGACTCGGCGACCACCGACAACGGCCGGCCGAGCTCGGCGGCGAGTCGGTCGACCCCGACGGCGAGCTCCTCGAGGAACGGCAGCGCCCGGTCGTCGACGAGCATGTGGACGGCGTCCAGCCGCAGCCCGTCGAGGTGGAAGTCCCGCAGCCAGGAGAACGCGTTGCCGAGCAGGTACTCCCGGACGCCGTCCGAGCCTGGGGCGTCGAGGTTCACCGCCGCCCCCCAGGGCGTCTGGTGGCTCGTCGTGAGGTAGGGGCCGAACCGGTCGAGATGGTTGCCCGACGGGCCCAGATGGTTGTGCACGACGTCCAGGAGCACGCCGAGACCCCGTGCGTGGCAGGCGTCGACGAACCGCTTGAGGCCGTCCGGGCCGCCGTACGGCTCGTGCACGGCCCACAGGGCCACGCCGTCGTACCCCCAGCCGTAGCGTCCGTCGAACGCGGCGACCGGCATCAGCTCGACCAGGTCGGCGCCGAGGTCGACCAGATGCTCGAGCCGGTCGATCGCCGCGTCGAACGTCCCCTCGGGCGTGAACGTGCCGACGTGCAGCTCGTAGACGGTCGACCCGGCCAGGGGGCGGCCTTCCCAGGCGGCGTCGGTCCATTCGAAGCGGTCGTGGTCGTACGCGTGGCCCAGCGCGTGCACGCCGTCCGGCAGCCAGACCGCGCGTGGGTCGGCCACCGGGTCCGCGCCGTCGACGGACAGCCCGTAAGGGGTCCCGTGGGTCAGCGCGTCGGTCGGCAGCTCCCACCAGCCGGGCCGGTCGGTGGGGACCATCGGCCTGACCGTGGTCTCGGGGGCCGAGCCGATCAGGACGTCGACCCGGCGCGCCCGTGGCGCCCAGACGGCGACCCGCCGCGAGATGCCCCCGATCGGTCTCATGAGCCTCTAGCCTCGCACACGACGGCTACCGGTCGCGGGTCTGGCTCGAGGGGGTCGGCGTGGCGAAGAAGGACGGCAAGAAGCGCGGGAGCAAGCCCGCGGGCAAGCGCGGGAGCAAGCCCGGGGGCAAGTCCGCGGGCAAGTCCGGGGGCACGTCGGTTCCGTCCGTCTCCGACCTGCTGCGCGTGCCCGCCGGATCCGTCGACCTGGCCGGCCTGCGGACCAAGCCGGGGCCGGGCCCGAAGGACGAGGCGGCCGCCCGGAACGAGATCGCTTCGATGGCCGAGCGGCTGTCGGAGCTGCAGGAGCGGCTGTACGCGCAGGGGCGCGCGGGCGGGTCGCGGCGGCTGCTGCTCGTCTGCCAGGGCATGGACACCTCGGGCAAGGGCGGCGTCATGCGGCACGTCGTCGGTCTGATGGACCCGCAGGGCTGCGCGATCACCGCCTTCAAGGCCCCGACCAAGGAGGAGCTGGCGCACGACTTCCTGTGGCGGATCCGGCTCCGGCTGCCCGGGCCGGGGATGGTCGGCGTCTTCGACCGGTCCCACTACGAGGACGTGCTCGTCGTCCGGGTGCGCGAGCTCGCTCCGCGACCCGTGGTGTCCCGCCGCTACGCGACGATCAACCGGTTCGAGCAGCGGCTGGTCGACTCCGGGACGACGGTCGTCAAGGTGATGCTCCACCTCTCGGCCGCCGAGCAGCGCCGCCGGCTGCTCGACCGGCTCGACGACCCGAGCAAGCACTGGAAGTACAACCCGAGGGACGTCGACGAGCGAGCGCTGTGGCAGCCTTACCGGGAGGCGTACGAGATCGCGCTGGAGAAGTGCAACACCCCGGCGGCCCCCTGGTACGTCGTCCCCTCGGACGCCAAGTGGTACCGCGACTGGGCGATCACCCGGCTGCTGGTCGAGCACCTCGAGGCGATGGATCTGGGCTGGCCGGCGGCGACGTTCGACGTCGCCGCCGAGCGGGCCCGGGTCGAGTCCAGCTGAGCGACAGGTGAGCCGGCCGGACCCGTTCAGCAGCCGACGGCCTGCCGGGCCGCCTGCAGCTCGCGCACCAGCTCGCTGCGGCGACCCTCGTCGACCATGGCCGCCTCGATCGCGTTCTCGGTGAGCCGGACGACGTCGGCCGCCGACAGGTCCAGGGCCTCCACGGTGCGCTCGAACGCCGTGCCGATGTACCCGCCGAAGTAGGCCGGGTCGTCGGAGTTCACGGTCACGACCAGGCCGCGGCGCAGCATCCGGCCCAGGTTGTGGTGGCGCAGGTCGGGGAACACCTTGAGCCGCACGTTGGAGAGCGGGCAGACGGTGAGCGGCACCCTGTCGCGGACGAGCCGCTCCACCAGCTCCTCGTCCTCGAGGCACCGGACGCCGTGGTCGATCCGCCGGACGCCCAGCTCGAGTGCCTCCCAGATGTACGCGGGGGGGCCTTCCTCGCCCGCGTGCGCGACCGCCCACAGGCCCTGGCGTCGGGCCGCGGCGAAGACCCTGGCGAAGGCGCTCGGCGGGTGCCCGACCTCGCTGGAGTCGAGGCCGACGCCGTGGATCAGCGGGAGGTGGTCCTGGGCCTGCTCCAGGGTGGCGAACGCTTCGTCCTCGCTCAGGTGCCGCAGGAAGCACATGATCAGCCGGCTGGACATGCCGAGCTGGTCGCGGCCGACCTGCTCGAGGGCGCGGCTCACCCCCCGGACGACGTCCGCGAACGGCACGCCGCGGCTGGTGTGGCTCTGCGGGTCGACGAACACCTCCGCGTGCCGGACCCCCTCGCGGTGGGCGCGGCCGAGGTAGGCCTCGGTCAGCTCGAAGAAGTCCCGCTCGGTGCGCAGCACCTGGGTCTGCTCGTAGTAGAGGTCCAGGAACGACTGCAGGTCAGCGAAGTCGAGGGCCCGCCGGACCTCCTCGACGCTTGTGAACCGGCTCGTGACCCCGTTGCGTCGCGCCAGGGAGAGCATCAGCTCGGGTTCGAGCGTCCCTTCGATGTGCAGGTGCAGCTCGACCTTCGGCACCGATCGGACGAGTGTCGCCAGCCTCGCGTCCACCGACACCTCCCTTCACGTCTGAGGCACGGTTGCCGGCAGGCCCAACGTCGCCCGCGCGGCGGCCCGCCCTGAAGTGCCGGAGGACCCTAGTCGCGGTCGCCGCGGTACTGCTCGAGTGGAGGCGTCCCGTGTCCACGAACTCCGGGAGGTCAAGCTGTGCCCAGTCACGCGTTCCGTCGTCTCACTTTCGTCGTCGTCCTGGGGCTCGTGGCGCCCCTCCTCCTGCTCGTGGGCATGGCTGGCCCCGCCTCTGCCGCGACCAACCCACGCGCGTTCAGCTGTACCGGGGGCCTGGGCGAGCCGTTCACGTTCCGGACCGTCGCCGGTCTGGTCACCAACACCAATGTTCCCTTCCAGGTGACCGTCACACAGACGGCCAGCGGCGTGGTGGACTCGACCCGGCTGCGCAAGGGAGTGCTGGTCGGACCGTCCTGGCTGCACGCGGGGTATACCGATTGGAACGTCACCGGATGGAACGCGGGCGGCGACCTCTACCACCTGCACATCCCACCGGTCCTGCCGGGCAACGGCGGCTTCTTCGACGCCGACCTCGAGATCCTCTTCGCTGGCGGGACGGCTGGCGGCTGGCAGATCCCCATGTTCGACTGCTCGGTCACCGGCGGACCTGCCTGGATGTCGACACCGGTCGGGCCGCGCTCCTTCACCTGCACCGGCGGGCTGGGCGAGGCGTTCACCTTCCGGACGGTCGCCGGACAGCTCACCTGGCGCAATGTCCCCTTCGGGGTGACCGTGACCCAGACCTACGCGGGCCTGGTGGACTCCACCCGGCTGCGCAGGGCGGCCCTGCTGGGTCCGTCCTGGCTGCACGCCGGCTATCTCGAGTGGGACGTGACGGGGCGCAACCCCAGTGGGGACCTATTCCACCTGAACACCCCGCCGGTCCTCCCCAAGGCTGGTGGTTTCTTCGACGCCGACCTCGAGGTCCTCTTCGCCGGCGGCACGGCGGGCGGCTGGCAGATCCCGATGTTCGACTGCCTCGTCACCTGACGCTGTGCGGTGGCGTGTCGACTGGGGAGCATGCTGTTCGTCGTCGGAGAGGAGGACCTTCCGTCGGAGGAGCAGCCATGACCGACAGTACTTGGCCGACCAGGTGGCCATCGTGCACTCCGCCGACATCCGCCGTCCCCTCGGCATCACTCGCTCCTACCTCCTCGACGCCGATACTCGTGCGGCGGACTCACGCTGAAGGCGACCGACACGGCGTGGTCGACTAGCAGCGGTCCGGAAGTCAGCGGACCGGCCCTGTCCCTGCTGTTGGCCATGACGGGTCGGAAGGCCGCCCTGGAGGACCTCTCCGGAGACGGAGTGGCCATGCTGGCGGCACGCCCTTAGCCGTCTGAGCACCGGCACGTGCCGCGCGGAGCGCTCATCCGCCGTGGTGGCTGAGCAGGCGCCGGAGCATGTCGACGAGCTGCCCGCGCTCCGGCTCCGTCAGCGGGGCGAGCAGGTCGGCCTGGACTTGCTCGAGCGCTCTGGCTGTCGCCGCCCGGGCGCGTCGGCCCTCGGCGGTGAGTCGAACGATGTGGCGCCGCCGGTCGACGTCACATGGTTGACGCACGACGAAGCCTCGCGTCTCGAGGTCGTCGACCACCGCGACGACGTCGCTGGGATCGATTCTCAGCCGCTCGACCAGGTCGCGCTGCGGCGACGGGCCGAACTCCCCGAGGCAGGCGAGCACGGCTGCCGAGTTCAGTCTCAGGTCGGACATCGCGACGGCCGAGGCGGCCCGCCTGCGCCCTTCCGCGCCCACGCGTGAGAGCAGGTACGACGGGTAGCCCAAGAGCGCCGTCGGCGGCCGGGCGCCGCCGTCCGGGGTTGCCGTGGTCACCGATCAACAGTAGCGTCCGGACCAACCCGTTGGCTTGACCCATTGTTGACCGTTGGAGGTTACCGGATGATCCTCGTCACCGGCGCCACCGGCACCATCGGCTCGTCCCTCGTCCCCGCTGTCCTCGGTCGTGGCGCCGTGGTGCGCGTACTGGCACGCGACGTCGACAAGACCCGGGCTGCTCACCCTGAGGGCGTCGAGATCGTTCGGGGCGATCTGCGTGACCTCGGCGCGGTGCGCGCCGCCCTCGACGGAGTCGGCGCGGTGTTCGTGAACTCACCGTCTCTCGCCGGTTTCGTCGACCTGCAGCAGCCGCTGATCGACGCGGCGGCGGCATCGAGCGACGTGCATGTCGTCCGCCTGTCGGTGCTGGGGGCCGCACCCGACAGCCCGATGAGCTACGGGCGGGGTCACCACGCGCTCGACGAGCATCTGAAGGCGGTGTCCTCGAACTGGACGATCCTTCAGCCCAATGCGTTCCTGCAGAACCTGCTGAGCAGTGCCGAGACGATCAAGGCAGGGGCCATCTACGCCTGCGCGGGTGACGGCGCGATGGGCATGATCGACACGCGCGACATCGCCGAGGTGGCCGCAGCCGTCCTCACCGAGGACGGCCACCAGGGTCGTGAGTACGCCCTGACCGGACCCGCGGCGATCACGTACGCAGACGCCGCCGCGGCCCTGGCGGCAGAGCTCGGCCACGACGTCGCCTACGTCGACGTGCCGCCCGAGGTCACCCGCCAGAACCTGGCGGGCTTCGGCCTGCCTGCGGATCAGATCGAGGACGTCCTCGCGCTGTTCTCGGTCATCCGGGCCGGCTACGCCTCCGCCGTGACACCGACCGTCGAGCAGGTGCTCGGCCGCCCCGCCCGGTCGGTGGCCACCTTCGCTCACGACTACCGCGCGGCTTTCGGCGGCTAGCCGGTCAGCACGTCAGCCGGCGGCGTCCGGACCGGCCCGGCGCGGGGCGATCCGCAGCAGCACCCGTCTCTCGCGTTCCATCGCCGCGCGGTACTCGGCCCAGTCCGGATGGTCGCCGGCCACC
>DAIRVJ010000052.1:0-14858 GCA_036802895.1 Candidatus Nanopelagicales bacterium | reverse complement strand
CCCCACCGACACGACCACCCGCCATCCACACCCCCAAACCCGTTACCCCACAACAACTTCTCGTGCTCTAGTGACCGGACTCGAAGGGGGAGCACCGAGCCATGACGACCCATCCGCTCGACTTCGCGCGGGCGGCCCTGGCGGACGGGCAGCCGTGGGCAGCCCGCGATCGGCTCAGCGGCGTCCTCGCCCATCGGGCCGACGATCCCGAGGTGCTTGACCTGTTGGGTCAGGCCTGGTGGGACCTCGCAGACCCCGCGCGGGCCGGCCGGTACTGGTTCCTCTCGGCTCGATTCGACGAGAGCACCGAGGCGGCCGTCGCTGCCTATCGGGCGTCCAGCCGCACCGCAGTGTCTGATCGCTGCGCTCGTCGACGACGTCCGGGCCGAGGGAGCCGACTGGACGCCGCGGACGGCGATGAGGCGCCGCGCCTTCCGCGGGAGCGCGACCTACGTTCCCCCGAGCCGGCTGAGCAGCCTCGTGTGGACGGCGGTGGGCCTCGTCGTGGCGGCCGTGCTGGTGCTGGCGCTGTTCCTCGGCCTCGTCACCCTGGTCGGGTGGATCTGGCCCTTAGGCACCGGACGACGAAGGCCCCTGCACAGTGGGGTGAGGGGCCTTCGACCAGTGGTGCGCGAGGGGGGAGTTGAACCCCCACACCCTTTCGGGCACTGGAACCTGAATCCAGCGCGTCTGCCTATTCCGCCACTCGCGCGAGACCCACGAGGTTACCACGCAGGCCCGTGCGGCAGCCCGGGCCGAGAAACCCCGCCAGATACCCTTGCCAGCGTCCGCCCGTCGCGCCGCGTACCGCCGAGGAGGTCCCCCGTGGGGGTGATGGACCGCTTCGAGCGGCGCCTGGACCGCCTGGTCAACGGCGTGTTCGCGCGCACGTTCAAGGCCGAGGTCCAGCCGGTCGAGGTCGCCGCCGCCCTGCAGCGGGCCTGCGACGATCGGGCGGCCATCGTCACCCGGGGACACGCGCTGGTACCGAACGACTTCGTGGTGGAGCTCGGGCCGCGGGACTTCGCGCGGCTGGCTCCGTACGAGGAGCCGCTGGGCGCTGAGCTGGCGGCGATGGTCCGCGAGCACGCCGAGGAGCAGCGGTACGCGTTCGTCGGCCCGGTCGACGTCCGGTTCGAGCAGGTCGACGACCTCGACACCGGACTGTTCCGGGTGCGCAGCGACGTCCTCGCCGGTCCGGGCACCGGCGCGGCAGAGGTCGTCACCCCACCGCCGGCGCCCGCGCCGATGTCCGCAGCCGTCGAGTCAGGCGGGACGACCTACGCGCTCACCCGCCGGGTCACCGTGCTCGGCCGCGGCACCGACGCCGATCTACGGCTCGCCGACCCTGGGGTCTCCCGACGGCACTGCGAGATCGTGCTCTCCGACCCGCCGCGGATCAACGACCTCGGCTCGACCAACGGCACGGTCGTGGACGGGCAGCGGGTCGACTCCGCCGAGCTGTACGACGGCGCGCGGATCGAGCTCGGCACGACCACGCTAATCTTCCGGTTCGGCGGCTAGCCGTGTCCGAGCTGACCCTCACCCTCATCCAGGTCGGGTTCCTGGCCCTGCTCTGGCTGATGGTGCTGTCCGTCGCGACGGTGATGCGCAGCGACCTGTTCGCCCGCCGCCGCGCGCGCTCCACGCGATCGGACGCGCGGGCCGGCAAGGCCCAGGCGCGGGCGCAGCAGAAGGCGGTCAAGGCCCAGGAGAAGGCCCAGGCCAAGGCCCAGAAGCGGGCGCCGGGCGCGACCGTGCCGTCGGGTCAGGCCAAGTCCCGCCCCAAGTCCGGCGGCCCGCGTCTGCTGCTGGTCACCGCAGGCGCCCAGCAAGGCGTCACCGTCGAGCTCGGGGCCGGCCCGATCACCGTCGGCCGGGCCCCGGAGAACACCCTGCCGCTGGAGGACGACTACGTGTCCAGCCGGCACGCGCGGCTGTACCCCTACGAGGGCGCCTGGGTCGTGGAGGACCTGGGGTCGACCAACGGCACGTTCCTCGACAAGACCCGCGTCATGACCCCGACCGTGGTGCCGCTCGGCGCCCAGGTGCGGCTCGGCAAGACCGTCCTCGAGCTGCGGAAGTAGCGATGGCCCTCCGCCTGCGATTCGCCGCACGCACCGACGTCGGCCTGGTCCGCCCAGGCAACGAGGACTCCGCCTACGCCGACCCCCACCTGCTGGTGGTCGCCGACGGCATGGGGGGCCACGCGGCCGGCGAGGTGGCCAGCGCCACCGCCACCCACGCACTGACGGGGCTGACCGCCGGCGACGACCTGGAGAGCAGCCTGCGGGCGGGCGTCGCCCGGGCGGGAGCCGCGCTGCACGAGATCGCCACGTCGCGGCCGGACGTCGAGGGCATGGGCACGACCCTCACGCTGCTGCTGCTGGCGCCCGACCGCGTCGGCCTGGCTCAGGTCGGGGACTCGCGGGCCTACCTGCTGCGCGACGGCGTCCTCGAGCAGCTCACGCGTGACCAGACGCTGGTGCAGACCATGGTCGACGAGGGCCGCCTGCGCGAGGACGAGGCGGCGACCCACCCGCAGCGCAACCTGCTGCTCCAGACGCTGGACGGCCGGCCGGACGTCGACCCCGACGTGGTGGTGCGCCAGCCCAGGGTCGGCGACCGGTACCTGCTGTGCAGCGACGGGCTGTCCGGCGTCCTCTCGGCGTCGACACTGCGCGACCTGCTCGCCCAGGGGTCCCCCCAGGAGGCGGTCGACCAGCTGGTCGACCTGGCCCTGCGCGCCGGGGGGCCGGACAACGTGACCTGCCTGGTCGCCGACCTGGTGGACGACGACGGGGACCTCGACGACCCCACCCAGCAGCCGACGCTGCTGGGCGCTGCGGCCGACACCCCGCCGCCGGCCCGCGTGCACGAGACGGCGCCGATCGCGCCCGTGGCACCTGCGGCGCCCGACGAGGAGGAGGAGGAGGACGAACTCGCCCACCGGGAGCCACGAGCCCGCCGACTGCGTCTCGTGCTGCCACTCGTGCTCCTGCTGGTGGGGCTGGGGACCGCCGCATGGCTCGGCTACGACTGGACGCAGAAGCAGTTCTACGTCGCAGCCGACGAGGGCCAGGTGGTCATCTACCGCGGCGTCTCCGGACAGCTCGTCGGGCGCTCGCTCTCGAGGGTCGTCGAGGCCACCGACCTCGACGTCGTCAACCTCCCGGAGTTCGCCCGGCAGCAGGTGGAGGCCACCATCCCCGCCACCGACCTCGACGACGCACGCCGCATCGTCGCTCGACTGCGCACCCAAGCGGTGCCCTCGCTGTCGCCCTCGCTGTCGCCCTCCTTGTCGCCGTCGCCCTCCCCGTCGCCCTCGGCGTCGCCCTCCCCGTCGGGGTCCGGATGACCACCGTTGGGGCTCCCGCCGCCCCTCCCGCCGTGCTGCCCCGCCCTCGACGGCTCGCCGAGCTCACCCTGCTCGTGCCCGCCCTGGCGATCGGCGCGCTCGCCTACGCCCAGGCCGACCTCGCCCGCAGCGGAACCCTGCCGCCCCGGTTCTGGACCTGGGTCGCCCTGGCCGGGCTGCTCGTGCTCGGCACCCACCTCGCCGTGAGATGGCTGGCCCCCTGGGCCGACCAGGTCCCGCTGCCGGTCGTCGTCGCGCTCAACGGGCTCGGTCTGGGGCTCATCCACCGGCTCGACCTGAGCGATGCGGCGCGCACGCCAGCGGGCGAAGCCTCCCCCGTCCCGACGGCCTCCACCCAACTGCTGTGGACGGTGCTCGGTGCACTGCTGCTGGTCGCGGTCCTGGCCCTGGTGCGAGACCCCCGGCAGCTCCAGCGCTTCACGTACACCGCCATGGCGGTCGGGCTCGGCCTGATCCTGCTGCCGCTCGTCCCCGGGCTCGGCGTCACGATCAACGGCGCGAGCATCTGGATCCGGGTCGGCGGGCTGTCCTTCCAGCCGGCCGAGGTGGCCAAGCTCGCCCTCATCGTGTTCTTCGCCGGCTACCTCGTCGCCACCCGCGACGCCCTGGCCGTGGCCCGCAGCCGGGTGCTGGGCGTCGACCTGCCGCGGGGTCGCGACCTCGGCCCCATCCTGCTGGCCTGGCTGGTCAGCCTCGCCGTGCTCGTCTTCGAGAAGGACCTCGGCACGTCGCTGCTCTTCTTCGCCCTGTTCGTCGCGCTGCTGTACGTCGCGACCGGCCGGCGCAGCTGGATCGTCATCGGGTCGGGCCTGTTCCTCGCGGGCTCGTTCGTCGCGTACCGGCTGTTCCCCCACGTGCGTTCGCGCATCGACGTGTGGCTGGACCCCTTCGGCGACGCCGCGGACTCCGGCTACCAGGTCACCCAGGCGCTCTACGGCCTGGCGGACGGCGGCTACCTCGGCACCGGGATCGGGCGGGGCAGCCCTGACCTGGTCCCCTACGCCGACTCCGACTTCATCATCTCCACCCTCGGGGAGGAGCTTGGCCTCACCGGCCTGATGGCCGTGCTCGTGCTGTACGCCGTCCTCGTGGAGCGTGGCCTGCGGACCGCGCTGGGTGCTCGCGACGTCTTTGGCCGGCTGCTCGCGACCGGTCTGGCGTTCGTGCTCGGCCTGCAGGTGTTCATCGTCGTGGGTGGCGTCACCGGTCTGATCCCGCTCACCGGCCTGACCACCCCGTTCCTCTCGGCCGGAGGCTCCTCGTTGGTGGCCAACTGGGTGCTGGTCGCGCTGCTGCTGAGGATCAGCAGCGCGTCACGCCAGCCGCCGACCGTCGTCCCACCCTCACCGCCGCGCAGCGACGACGCCCTCACCCAGGTGGTGCCCCGATGATCGGCACGCTGTCCGTCACGATCCGCCGGCTGTCCGTGGTGGTCGGCCTGCTCATGCTGGCGCTGATGGTCAACGTCAACCTGGTCCAGGTGGTGCGGGCCAAGGACCTCGCGGGACGGCCGGGCAACACCCGCGGCCTGATCGACGCCTACGGCCGGGAGCGAGGGGCCATCGTCGTCGGGGGCGTCCCGATCGCTTCGTCCAAGGCCACGGGCGGACGGCTGAAGTACCAGCGGGTCTACGCCAACGGCCCGCTGTACGCGTCGGCGACCGGCTACTACTCCGTGGTGTTCGGCCGCAGCGGGATCGAGCGGGCCGAGGACCAGGTGCTCTCCGGTTCGGACAACCGGTTCGCGGTGCAGCGGCTGTCGGACCTCATCGCCGGACGCGAGCCCAAGGGCGGCAGCGTCACGCTCACCCTGGACCCCGCGGCGCAGAAGGCCGCCTTCGACGGCATGAAGGGCAAGCGGGGCGCGGTCGTGGCGATCCAGCCCTCGACGGGGGCGATCCTCGCGCTGGTGCAGAGCCCGTCGTTCGACCCCGGACCGCTGTCGTCGAACGACCCGAGCACCGATCGCCGGGCCTGGTCGACGCTGACGGCGGACGCGAGCAAGCCGCTGCTCAACCGCCCGCTGGCCGAGGTCTACCCGCCCGGCTCCACGTTCAAGCTGGTCACCCTCGCGGCTGCGCTGTCCAGCGGCCGGTTCACCGCGGACTCCAGGATCCCGGCGCCCGCGTCGATCGTGCTGCCGGGCACCCGGACCAGCCTGTCGAACTTCACCGGACGGCCGTGCGGCAGCGGCACGGTCACCCTCGCCGAGGCGCTCGCCGTCTCGTGCAACACCGCCTTCGCGCGGGTGGGCATCGACCTGGGTGGCGACGCCCTGCGCGAGCAGGCGGCCGCCTTCGGCTTCGGCTCGTCCTTCGAGGTACCGATGCAGGCGGCGACCAGCCGGTTCCCCGCCGGGCTGAACGCCGCACAGACCGGCCAGTCGGCGATCGGCCAGTTCGACGTGCGGGCCACCACCCTGCAGATGGCCATGGTCGCGGCGGGGATCGCGAATCGAGGGACGGTCATGACGCCGTATCTCGTCGAGGAGGTGCGCGGACCCGACCTCGCCGTCCTCGACCGGGCCGCCCCTCGGGAGTTCGGTCGAGCGCTCACCCCCGAGGTCGCGCAGCAGGTGGCTGACCTCATGGTGGGCGTCGTCGAGAACGGCACCGGCAAGACCGCCCGCATCGACGGCGTCCGGGTGGCCGGCAAGACCGGGACCGCGCAGACCGGACCGGGCCGCCCCGCGGACGCGTGGTTCGTGTCGTTCGCCCCCGCCGACGACCCGCAGGTGGCGGTCGCCGTGCTGGTCGAGGGCGCACCCGAGATCGGGGAGATCTCCGGCTCGCGACTGGCCGCCCCGGTGGCCAAAGCGGTGATGGAGGCGGTGCTGCGGAGATGACGGACATGATGAGAACCCGAGCCCACCCGCGACAACAGCCCGGCGGACGACCCAGGAGGGACCCATGAGCGAGCCGAGACGGCTCGGGGACCGGTACGAGCTCGGGCAGGTCATCGGCCGTGGCGGCATGGCCGAGGTCTACGCCGGCCGGGACCTGCGCCTCGGCCGACGAGTCGCGGTCAAGCTGCTGCGCACCGACCTCGCTCGCGACCCCTCCTTCCACGCCCGGTTCCGCCGCGAAGCGCAGTCCACCGCGTCGCTGAACCACCCCACGATCGTCGCCACCTACGACACCGGTGAGGTCGACGTCGGCGGCACCGACGTCCCGTTCATCGTCATGGAGTACGTCGACGGCACCACCCTGCGTGAGATGCAGCGGGAAGGGCACCGCTTCCTGCCCGAGCGGGCGATGGAGATCCTCGACGGCGTGCTCACCGCGCTCGACTACAGCCACCGGCACGGGATCGTGCACCGGGACATCAAGCCGGGCAACGTGATGCTGGACCGCACCGGCCAGGTCAAGGTCATGGACTTCGGCATCGCCCGGGCGGTGGCCGACAGCGCGGCCACCATGACGCAGACGTCGGCGATCCTCGGCACGGCCCAGTACCTCTCGCCGGAGCAGGCCCGCGGCGAGGTGGTCGACGCGCGCAGCGACCTGTACTCCGCCGGGTGCCTGCTCTACGAGCTGCTCACCGGCCGGCCGCCGTTCACCGGGGACTCCCCGGTGTCGGTCGCCTACCAGCACGTGCGCGAGCAGGCCGCCGCGCCGTCGACCCTGAACCCGGACGTGCCGGCGGACGTGGACGCCGTCGTCATGCGAGCGCTGGCCAAGCACCCGGACGACCGGTATGCCTCCGCCGCCGAGATGCGCGCCGACCTGGCCCGGATCCGCAACGGCGAGCCGGTCACGCTTCCCCCCGCTCCGCCGCCCCCGCCGCCCGGGGCAGCCGACGTGACCCAGGCCCTCCCGCCCCTGGCCCGCACGACGCCGGTCGCGGCACCACCGGCCCCGGACCAGCCCTCGCGCGCCGGGTGGTGGGTCGCGCTCGGGCTGTTCCTGGTCGCGGCGCTGGTCGGTGGCGGCCTGCTCGCCCGCAGCCTGTTCGCCGGGCAGGAGCTGGTGCGGGTGCCCGACCTGCAGGGCAAGACGATCAGCGAGGCGGCCAGCCTGCTCGACGCCCGGGGCCTGCGGCTCGGTGAGCAGACGCCCCAGCCGAGCGATCGCCCCAAGGACACGATCATCAGCCAGGACCCGACAGCGGGCGTGCAGGTGGGTCAGGACCAGGTCGTCGACGTGGTCGTGTCCAGCGGGCCCGAACAGGTCCGGGTGCCCCCGATGAAGGGCCTGCCGCAGGCCGACGCGATCACCGCGCTGGAACGGGCCGGGCTGGTCTACGGCGGCTCGGAGACCGTGGACTCCAACCAGGCCCCGGGCACGGTCATCGACGTCAGCCCGCCCGAGGGATCGCTCGTGGACCGCGACTCGCCGGTCACGCTCAAGGTGTCCAGCGGCAAGGTGAAGGTGCCGAACGTGCTCAAGAAGACCGAGGCGCAGGCCCGAGCGGCCATCGTCAACGCCGGCTTCGACGTCCAGATCGAGACCCAGGAGTCCGCGACCGACCCGCCCGGCACGGTGATCGCCCAGAGCCCGGACCCGGACACGCTGCTCGAGCTCGGCAAGATCGTCACGATCACCGTGGCGAAGGCGCCGCCGTCGCCGAGCCCGACCCCGACCCCGACGCCCACACCGACGCCGACCCCCACGCCGACCCCGTAGCGGCCGACCCCGTAGCGGTCAGCCGGAGGCGACCACGGGGGACAGCCCGACCGAGCGCAGCACGGCCTCCCGGTCGCCCAGGCGTACCAGCCAGTTGGCGAGCATGAGGTGACCGCCCTCGGTGAGCACCGACTCGGGGTGGAACTGGACGCCCTCGACGTCCAGGCTGCGGTGCCGCACCGCCATGATCACCCCGCTCGCCGTGCTGGCCGTGACCTCCAGGTCGGGCGGCAGGCTGGTCGGCTCGATCGCCAGGGAGTGGTACCGGGTCGCGGTGAACGGGTCGGGAACCCCGGCGAGCACCCCGGCCCCCTGGTGGTGCACCTCGGAGGTCTTGCCGTGCAGCAGCTCAGGGGCCCGGCCGACCGTCGCCCCGTACGCGACGCCGATGGCCTGGTGCCCCAGGCAGACGCCGAGCACCGGAACCCGGCCGGCCACCTCGCGCACCAGGTCGACGCACACACCGGCCGCCTCCGGGACACCTGGGCCCGGAGAGAGCAGCACCCCGTCGTACCCGAACGCCTCGTCGACGGCCAGCTCGTCGTTACGCCGGACGACCGGCTCGGCGCCCAGCTGGGCCAGGTACTGGACCAGGTTGAAGACGAAGCTGTCGTAGTTGTCGACGACGAGCACCCGGACCGGATCGAGCCCGTCGCGCCTGGGCCGGATGGGGTCGGCCGAGAACTCGAGGTCGTTCGGGACGCTCATCCCTGACCGACCGACTGCTCGTCGACCGTCACGTCGGTGAAGGGCAACCGCGACTCCGCCCAGGGGAAGACGACAGTGAACAGCAGCGCAACCGTCGCCAGGATCAGGACCGCCGACACCAGCGCCCGGGCCACCCAGGGCCCCGGCAGATGACGCCACAGCCACGCGTACACGTCCTCCAGCCTACGACCGCGCGGTCAGCGTGATGTCGCCCGCACGCTCCTCGCCGGGGGTCAGGACGAAGACTCCTGACCCTTGCACCCCCCGCTCGACGAGAGTGAACCCGTCGTTGGCGTTGGTGACCGGCTCGACCGCGAAGAACGGCTTGCCGACCGGCAGGAACACGACCACGTGGGCGAACACGTCGTCGGCGTCCACCTCGACCGTCAAACCGCTGGGGTACGCCAGCTCGATGGGCTCACCCGGGGACCGCCCGGTCAGGCAGTCGTCGACGAACGCCTCGCCGAGCGGACGCAGCGCGCGGAAGTCCACCCGCGGCTCGACGGGCACGGCCGGGCCCGCCGGCAGCGCGTGGTCCAGCACGTACATCCGCTCGCACGGCACCCGCAGCCGGACGTCGTCGTCCGGCCCGGTCAGCGTCCGCTGGAAGTAGGGATGATGGCCGAACCCGCAGGGGAACGGAGAGGCGTCGTCGTTGCGGACCCGGGTGCGGATCGTCAGGCGGTCGCCCTCGAGGGCGTAGATGACCCGGGCGGAGAACCGCCACGGCCAGTTCACGCCCACCACGTCGGTGGACCGGAAGGTGAGGTCGATGGACGAGTCGTCGGCCGACTCGACGGTCCACGGGAACTCGTTCGCTGTGCCGTGGATCGCCGTGCCGTCCCCGAAGTTGACGCGCAGCCGGTACGTGGCCCCGGCGAATCGCAGCCGGCCCGCACGGACCCGGTTGGACCACGGGACGAGGACGAAGCTGGCCGTGTCGGAACGCCGGCCGTAGCCGTCTGGTGGCGTCGGGCGCAGCAGGTCGTGCCAGCCGCCGGCGTGGTGCACCTGACCGAAGGCCAGCGACGCCCCGGTGCCCGGGAGGACGCCGACCCGCCACCGCTCGCCGTGCAGGACGTGCAGGCCGCCGGTGGAGCCCCTGTCGTCCGTCATCGCTCAGCCCTCCTCGAGGACGGCGGGCGGGCCGCCCGCGCGCGGCACGGTCTGCGCCAACGTGCCGTAGACGATGAGCCGCTCGTAGCTGGCCCAGCGCGGGTTGCACGTGGTGAGGGTGATCCTGGCCTCGGTCGGGGCGACCCCTGGCTGCTCGGGGACGGGCAGCAGCACCGAGACGCGGGTGGGCTCCACGATCTCGGAGGAGTCCACCCGGTAGACGAACCAGGCCTCGCGGGTCTCCACGACGACGGGGTCCCCGGGCCGGAGCTGATCCAGCGCCCGGAACGGCTCACCGTTGGTGGCCCGGTGCCCGGCCACCGCGAAGTTGCCCACCGCACCAGGTGGCGCCGTGTCCGTGTAGTGCCCGACGCCCGACTTCAGCAGGTCGAGGGCGGTGCCCTCGACGATCGGGACCTCGAACCCCTGACCGAGCCGGGGGATGTGCAGGAACGCGAACCCCCGACCCTCTTCGAACGCCCGAGGTCCGGCCGACGGCTTCGGGCGGTCCCAGTCGGCGCGGATGTCCGCGGTCACCTGGTCCGCAGCGGCGTGCGCCTCGACGTTGGTCCAGAAGAGCTGGTAGCCAGCGAACAGCAGCAGGACGACGCCAAGGGTGACCATCAGCTCGCCCAGCGAGCGGACGGCCAGCCGGACCCGGCTCACGGGGCGGTCCGGGCCAGCCGGATCCCCAGCGGGCCGCCGTAGGCGGGGACCGTCAGGCTGGCCCTGGCTCGCACCCGGTACCCCAGCCCCACGGTGTCGACCCACTGCCGGTACGTGCCGAGTCGCGGCGACGCCGTGAGCGCCCGCCGGATCGCCGCCTCGTCCCCCAGCCCGATGACCCGGTAGGGCGGGGAGTAGACGCGACCGTGCAGGATGAGCGTGTTGCCGACGCAGCGCACGGCACTGGTCGCCACGAGCCGCTGGTCCATCACCTGGACGGCGTCCGCGTCGGCCGCCCACATGGCGTTGATCACCGCCTGGACGTCCTGCTGATGGACGACCAGGTCGTCGGCGGTGACGTCGGGCGGCAGCTCGGTGCCGGGTTCGCGCTTGGCGTCGTCGAGGGTGACGATCACGCCCGGGCCGGTCAGCGCGGTCAGCCCTGCGGGTCCGCTCAGGGTGGCCGCCCGCCGCTGGGCTGCGGCGACCCGCGCGTCGTCGGCCCCTCGCTCGGCGGTGAGCCGGTCGACGTCCTCCCGCAGCCGGGTGACGACGCCCTCCTGCGCCTGCAGCTGGCGTTGGCGGTCCCGGATCAGGTCGGTGAGGTCGGTGTGCCGCTCCGCCCGCAGGTCGGTTCCCCTGGCGGTGGTGGCGCTGGTCGCCGCCAGCAGCCCGGCCACGGCGAGCGCCAACGGCACGGCGATCCGCCACGGCCGAGCCGAGCCCTTCGCCATCAGACCGTCCGCCTCCCGCCTCCCGGCGCGCCCACCGGCCGTCGTCTACGCTAACCGAGACCTGTCCCTGATCCGCACCACCGGAGGAGCATCGCCGTGCCGAAGTCTCGGGGGCGCCGCAAGGAGCCGTTCACGCCGCCGCCCGCCCCGGTGAACCCGGCGTCGCAGACCAGCCCCGTCTGGTTGGTCCCGGTCATGCTGGCCTGTTTCCTGCTCGGCCTGGTCTGGCTGGTCGTGTTCTACATCGCCGGCCAGGACGTCCCCGGCATGTCCAGCCTGCAGAACTACAACCTGCTGGTCGGTTTCGCGCTCATCCTGGTCGGCTTCGTGCTCGCCACCCGCTGGAAGTAGCCGGGGAATCACACCACTGTCGTTCGTCCACACCCGTCGTCCCCAGTGTGGACGACGGACGACGGGTCAGAGCAGCTCGAGGATCGTCGCGTTCGCCATGCCGCCGCCCTCGCACATGGTCTGCAGCCCGTAGCGCAGGCCCTCGTCGCGCATCTGGTGCACCAACGTGGTCATCAGCCGGGCACCGGAGCCACCGAGCGGGTGCCCGAGGGCGATCGCCCCGCCCAGCGGGTTGAGCGCCTTCTCGTCGGCCCCGGTCTCGGCCAGCCAGGCCAGCGGCACCGGGGCGAACGCCTCGTTGACCTCGAACACGCCGAGGTCGGCGATCGACAGCCCTGAGCGCTGCAGGGCCTTCCGGGTGGCCGGGATCGGCCCGGTCAGCATGATCACCGGGTCGTCGCCGGTCACCACGGCCGTGTGCACCCGGGCGATCGGGGTCAGCCCCAGCTCGCGGGCCAGGTCGGTGGTGGTCATGAGCAGGGCTGCCGACCCGTCGGAGATCTGCGACGACGATCCCGCCGTGACGACGCCGTCGGCGCGGAACGGCGTCTTCAGCCCCGCCATCGCCTCGGGCGTGCCACCTCGCCGTACCCCCTCGTCGGTGTCCACGACGCTGCCGTCGGCGAGGGTCACCGGCACGATCTGTCCGGCGAACCGACCGCCGCCGATGGCGGCCGCCGCCTTCTCGTGCGAGCCGAGTGAGAACTCGTCGAGCTGGGAGCGGCTGAGGCCCCACCGCTGGGCGATCATCTCCGCGCCCACGCCCTGGTTGAACACCGGCTGACCCGACGCCGCCAGTGGCTCGGCGTACCGGGCGAGCACCGCCGGGCCGAACGGCATCCCGGCGTCGGAGCCGATCGAGGCCCCCAGCCCGACCCGGGACATGGACTCGACCCCGCCGGCGACGACCAGGTCGTAGTGGCCGGCGACCAGCCCGGCCGCCGCGAAGTGGACGGCCTGCTGCGAGGAGCCGCACTGCCGGTCGACGGTCGTCGCCGGCACCGACTCCGGCCAGCCCGCAGCCAGCACCGCGCTGCGTCCCACGTTGAAGGTCTGCTCGCCCACCTGGGACACACAGCCCCAGATCACGTCGTCGACCCGCGCCGGGTCGACCCCGGTCCGTTCGACCAGGGCACGCAGCACGACGGCGGACAGGTCCACCGGGTGCACCCCGGACAGCGCCCCGCCCCTCTTGCCGACCGGCGTCCGGACGGCGCTGACGATGACCGCATCACGCATACCGGTCATGTTAGAGCGGGTTCCCGTTGATCTGTTGCTCGAGGACGGACACGGCCGGCACGAACAGGCCGAACCGAGGGTCGTCTCGGATGTCCGCCGAGCGTTGGACGACCACCAGTCCGGAGACGGCCAGCAGCACGGCCACCACCCCCACGGCCGACGGCCGCCAGACCTGCCGGGGGGCGTAGACCAGGACGGCGGCCACGACGGCGCCGGCGACCAGGCCGCCCACGTGGGCCCGCCAGTCGATGTTGGGGACGAGCAGCGGCAGCAGCAGGTTGATGGCGACGATGCCGACGAATGGTCCGGCGTCCCGGCGCATCCGGCGCAGGACCACGATGGTCGCCCCGAACAGCCCGAACACCGCCCCGGACGCCCCGAGGGAGTAGCCCAGCGGCGAGCTGAACGCGTAGGACACCGCCGAGCCGGCGACCAGCGACGTCAGGTAGAGGGCGAGGAAGCGGGTCCGGCCCAGCACCGCCTCCAGGTTCGGGCCGACGACCCACAGCGCGAGCATGTTGAACGCCAGGTGCATGAGGCTGCCGTGCAGGAAGCCGGCCGTGACCAGCCGCCACCACTGGTCGCCGGCGACGCCCACCCCGAGCAGGGCCATCCGCGCGGTGAACCACGGCAGCGTCACCTGGGCGACGAAGGCGGCCAGGCACAGGCCGATGAGGGTCTTGGTCACCACCGCCTGGTCGCGGTGCACCCGACCGCCGAACCGGGTGCGGCCCTCGCGGACCGCGGTGGCCCCGGCGCGGACGCACTCCGGGCACTGGAACCCCACCGCGGCGGAGACCATGCAGTCCGGGCAGATCGGCCGCTCGCACCGGGTGCAGGAGATGTAGGTCTCCCGTCCCGGATGGCGGTAGCAGACCGGGACGACGGGCACCGGCCCGCCGCGCTCGTCGGCGCTCAGGCCTGGCTCCGCTCGACCTCGACCGACTCGATGACGACGTCGTCCAGCGGACGGTCCTGAGCCCCGGTCGGCGTCGCGACGATCGCGTCGACGACGGCCCGACTGGACGCGTCGGCCACCTCCCCGAAGATCGTGTGCTTGCGGGTCAGCCACGCGGTCGGCGCGACCGTGATGAAGAACTGCGACCCGTTGGTGCCCGGGCCGGCGTTGGCCATCGCCAGCAGGTACGGCCGGTCGAACTGCAGCTCCGGGTGGAACTCGTCGGCGAACTTGTAGCCGGGCCCACCCGTCCCGGTGCCGAGCGGGTCACCGCCCTGGATCATGAAGCCGGTGATGACCCGGTGGAACACGGTGCCGTCGTACAGCTTCGCGCTGGTCTTCTCACGGGTGCGCGGGTCCGTCCACTCCCGGGAGCCCTCCGCCAGCTCGACGAAGTTGCGGACCGTCTTGGGCGCGTGGTCCGGGAACAGCACCAGACGGATGTCCCCCCGGTTGGTGTGCAGGACGGCGTGCAGCTGCTCGGCCACGGCTTCCGGTTCCCTTCGGGTCTGCGGGGGCAGGTGCTCCCCGCTGCGGGAATCCTCGCACGGGGATTGCGCGAGGCGCGTCGGGGGGAAAGTGTGGGGGCAGACCTCGACCCACCGACAACGACACGAACCCGCCGGAGGCTGATGTGACCACACCGAGCGCACCGACACTCGTGGAGAAGGCCGTCGACGCAGCGGTCGACGCAGCGAAGGAGGCCCGCGACCTGATCGGGCCGAAGATGGCTGACGCCCTGCAGCAGGCCGCCGAGCGGCTCACGCCGGACACCACTCGCGACACCGCGGCCGCGATGCTCTCGGCGGAGGCCGGCGACGCGCCGGCATCGACGCGGCGCCGCTGGCCGTTGGCGCTGATCGGTCTGGGTCTCGGGGCGGCCGCCGCGATGACCGCGCGGGTCGTGCGGCAACGCCGCCAGCGGGCCGAGGAGATGGAGTGGCCGGCGTACGAGCCGCCCGCCCGGGTGGAGCCCGAGCGCGTGGAGTCGGTCGTCGAGCAGGCGAAGGAGAGCGTGGCGGAGGTGACCGACATCACCGACCAGGCGACCCGGCCGCGCACCCGCAAGGGCACCGGCTGAC
>DAIRVJ010000051.1:0-15022 GCA_036802895.1 Candidatus Nanopelagicales bacterium | reverse complement strand
TCTCCTGGGCGGCCTGCTCGGCGGGGCCGGAGCCGGGCGACGCCGCCGCCGCGCGCGCCGCGGTCACCGCCTCGAACGTCCCGCGCTCGTGCGAGGCATAGCCCTTGACCGTCTCGACCAGGTTCGGGATCAGGTCGTGGCGCCGATGCAGCTCGACGTCGATCTGTCGCCACGACTCCTGCACCAGGTTGCGCAGCCGGACGAGCCGGTTGTACAGCACGGCCACGGCGAACGCCAGCACGACCAGCAGCCCCAGGACGACCCACACGTAGATCACGCCCGCGATGCTAGCCCCCAAAGCGACCGCGAGGGCACCCCCACGACCTAGCCGAGGCCGAGGTCCGCGAGCGAGAACGCCGCCCGATAGGGCAGCCCCGCGGCGGCGACCGCATCCGCTGCGCCCCGCTCGACGATGACGGCCACGCCCACCACCTGCGCCCCTGCCTCGCGCAGGGCCTGCACCGCGGTCAGCACCGACCCGCCCGTCGTCGAGGTGTCCTCGACGGCCAGCACCCGCCGACCCGCGACGTCCGGCCCCTCGATCCGCCGCTGCAGGCCGTGCGCCTTGCCCTCCTTGCGCACCACGAACGCGTCGAGGTGGCGGCCGCGGGCCGCGGCGGCATGCACCATCGCCGCAGCGACGGGGTCGGCCCCGAGGGTCAAGCCGCCCACCGCCTGGTAGTCGAGGTCGGCCGTCAGGTCGAGCATCACCTCGCCTACGAGGGGCGCGGCCGCGCCGTCGAGCGTGACCCGCCGCAGGTCGACGTAGTAGTCGGCCTCCCGGCCGGACGACAGCACCACGCGGCCGTGCACCACCGCCTTGTCGACGATCTGCTGCCGGAGCCGGTCGCGGGCGGGGCCTTCGGGGGCGGCGGTCACGAGCGACGAGGGTAGGGCAGGCTGGCCTGGTGCCCACCATGGCCCTGCTGCACTCCCCCCTGACCCGTCCACTGGTCTGGGGCGGGCTCGCGGGAGCGCTGGCCGACCGCGGCATCACGGCGTTCGTCGCCGACGTGGCCGACGACGACGAGCCGCCCTTTGCCGCCCGATACGTCGCCGCAGTGGCCCGCCAGATCGCCGCGGCCGCCCCTGAGGCGCCGATGCTCCTCCTCGGCCACAGCGGGGCCGGCCCGCTGCTGCCTCAGGTCGGCTTCGCCCGACGGGCGGCCCATCGACCACCCGTCGGGTACGTGTTCCTGGACGCCGCACTGCCGCGGCCCGGCCCTCCGGCGTCCCGGCTGGACCTGCTCGAGGCCGAAGCACCGGACGCCGCCGTCGGGCTTCGGCGGCTGCTGGGTGGCGGCGGGCGGTTCCCCGACTGGACGCCGGACGACCTGGCCGACGACCTGCCGGACCCGCCGGCCCGGCTCGTGGTCACGGCCGCACTGCGCCCCCGGGGGCTCCCCTTCTTCACCGAGCCGCTGCCGTTCCCCGGGGACTGGCCGGACGCCCCGGTGGGCTACCTGCGGACGTCGGCGGCGTACCAGTCAGCGGCTCGGGGGGCCGAGCGCCGGGGATGGACCGTCCGAGAGCACGAGGCGGGGCACTTCGCGGCTCTGGCCGACCCCGGGGGAACGGCCGACGCCCTGGTCGAGCTGCTGGCGGCCATGGGGCTGAACGGCGGCATACCTCGGCCGACCGGCTGATGGGCGTATCGCCCGAACGGGCGACGCCGGGCGCCGTCCAGCGGGTCCATGCTGAAATGGCTCGGCGGTGGACCGCCCCTCCCCTCCAAGGGGCGGTCCACCGCCGATTCCGTCAGGTGCCGGGCCCGCCCCCTCGGCAGGCCCGGCACGTCTGGTCAGCGCTCCAACTCGCCCAGGAGCGCCAAGGCTTGGTCGTGGTCGCCCGGCAGGGGCTCGACCCACACCCGCGGTGGCCGGCGGGCCGCGCGGGACAGGCCGGCCGTCACCAGCCGGACGTCGACGAGGTCGCGTAGCCGGGCGACGACGCTTCCCAGGTCCGGGCCTCTGGTCACCAGGGCGCCGACTCGCCCCGAGCCGAGGACGGCCAACGTCTCGCCCTGGGTGAACACCTCGCGCAGGCACTCGGCGAGGACACAGCCTCGGGCCAGCCGCTGCCAGGGGTCGGGCGTCGCCACGGAGGCGTCGAGGACCAGCAGTCCGGTCGTCTCGTTCAGCGCTGTGCCGGCTCCGGCCGAGGAGCGGTAGAGCTCACCCAGCCGGGTCCGCAGGTACGACGTCGTGGCCAGCCCGGTGAGCGGGTCGTCGCAGGCCGCGCTGCGCACGGGAGCCACCCCGGCGTCCGCCCAGCCGGCGCTGAAGGCGCGGATCACCGGAAAGGGCGGCGTGAGCGCGCCCACCGCGCGGTACAGCTCGACCAGGTCGTCGAGGGACTCCACCAGGCCGACGCCGGCCTCCGCCCGACCGCGACCCAGCAGGTCGGCGGCCATGGTGGCGTCACGGCCGTCGACGACGGCTTCGACGACCGCGTCGACCGCCGGGTCCCACCAGTCGGCCGGGTGCGCCCACGTGGTCTCCGCCGACCGCCGCTGCCAGCGGTCGCGGACGACCTGCGCCGCTCCCCCCAGGGGGGCGGGCTTCATCGTCAGCTCGTCCACGGTGGAGAGACGACGCCCGGGCTCAATCGTGACGCCGGAACGGCCGATAGGGAATCGGCACGTCCGGACAGTCATCCGGGTGGCCCCGCGGCGTCATGCCTCCGGCACGGCGGCGTCCCGTTACCGTAGCCGGAGCGCGCTCGAGCCCGCCCCGCCGACGTCCACAGGGAGAGGAGCCGACGGACCGTGTCCGACCTGCCGCCGCTCGACCTCGACCTGGGCGCCGCCGACGAGCTCGTACGCAGCGACGCGGAGCTGGTCACCGCCGTCCGTTCGGGCGACACCGAGGCGTACGGGACGCTGTTCGACCGTCACGTCGGGGCCGCCCGATCGATGGCCCGCCAGCTCAGCCGGGACCCGAACGAGGCCGAGGACCTGGTCGCCGAGGCCTTCACCAAGGTGCTGAGCATCCTGCAGGGCGGCGGCGGCCCGGACGTCGCCTTCAGGGCCTACCTGCTCACCGCCATGCGCCGGCTCGCCTACGACCGGACCAAGTCGTCGGCCCGAGTGCAGGTGACCGACGACCTGACGCCCTACGACCCCGGAGTTCCGTTCGTCGACCCGGCCTTGGAGGGCCTGGAGCGCACGATCGTCTCGCGCGCCTACGCGTCCCTGCCCGAGCGCTGGCAGACGGTGCTGTGGCACACCGAGGTCGAGGGCCTGGCGCCCGCCGACGTGGCCCCCCTGCTGGGGCTCACCGCGAACGGCGTGTCGGCACTGGCCTACCGGGCGCGGGAAGGGCTGCGGCAGGCCTACCTCCAGCAGCATCTGATGGGTGAGCCGGACGACGCCTGCCGGCCCTACGCGGACAAGCTGGGCTCGTACGCGCGCGGCGGGCTCGCCAAGCGCGAGACCGCACAGGTCGAGTCGCACCTGCAGGGATGCGAGCGCTGCCGCGCGCTGGTGCTGGAGCTCACCGACGTCAACCACGGCATGCGCGCGGTCGTCGCCCCGCTGGTCCTCGGCCTGCTGGTCACCGGCTACCTCAAGGGACTGGCCGCGGCCGGAGCAGGCACGGCCGTCGTCGTCGGCGCCTCCACGACCGCCGTCGGCTCGACCGTCGGCGCCGGTGGCTCGGCCGGGGTGGGCGGCACGGCCGGGGCGGGGGCGGGTGGCTCGACCGCTGCGGGAGGGTCGCTCGCCACCGCCGGGGGATGGCTGGCCGGAGTCGCCGCGACCGTGATCGGGCTCGCTGCGGTCGGGGTCACCCTGGCCCTGGTGACCTCGGGGTCACCGGCCCCCAGCGTGGCCGAGCCGGGCGCCAGCCGGCCGGTCGTGCCCTCGACCTCCACCGCGCCGTCTGCCCGTCCCACGTCCGTGCCCAGCAGCTCGGCGCCCAGCCCGACCGGGACCCCGACCGTGGCGGGCAGCGCCGCACCCGTCGTCGTCCCCGTCGCCACCGGGTCCGCGACCCCCAGCCCCGCCACCTCGGTGACCCCGACGCCGACCGCCACGCCCAGCCCGACCGCCACGCCCAGCCCGACCGGGACGCCCAGCCCTTCCCCGACACCCACCGAGACCACGCCGCCCGCGGCCACCCTCGTCGTCGAGCTGGCCGCCCTCGGCGACCTGGTCGAGGGGCGCACCGCCGTCCTCGGCCTCACCGTGACCAACACCGGCGACGGTGGGTCTCAGCCGTTCGAGGCCGACATCGCCCTGCCCCCGGGGGTGACGTACCAGGGCCTGGCCACCGCCGAGCAGACGCTTCGCGGCCGCGGCAACGACGCGGACGGCTGGCGCTGCGACCCCACGACGACCGGCGCCCACTGCGAGCGGCCCTCGCTGCCGCCTGGACGGAGCACCACCGTGCTGCTGCTCGTCTCGGCGGCACCGGGTTCCGCCGGCGACGTGCCCGTGCTCGTCACGGTGAGACCGAAGGACGGCGACCCGGTGCTCGTCAGCGGTGCTCGGGGCGTGCAGCCCGCCGGGCTGACCGCCCGGTTCACCACCGACGCCCCTGCGTCCGTCGTCGAGGTGGGCAACGCCCTGCAGTCGTGCCCCGAGGCGGCACCCGGCTGCAGCGAGGCGCGTGACCGGCAGGCCAACGGCGCCGCGCTGAACAACGACGCGTGGGACATGACGGCCTTCGACGCCGACGACGACCCGACGACGACCGCGTCCTCGGCTGCGGACCTGCCCGACGGCGGCGACGTGCTGTGGGCCGGGCTGTACTGGTCGGCCTCATCCGACGGCACGAGCGATCCGAGCGCCATCCGGGTGCGGGGCCCCGGCGAGACGGCCTACCGGACCGTTGACGCCGACCGCGTCGACACCGCGCGCGCCAGGGTGGGTCCGATCTACCAGGCGTTCGCCGACGTCACGGACCTGGTGACCAACGGCGGCGGCGGGCGCTGGTGGGTCGCCGACCCGATCGCGGTAGCCGCCCGGGGCAGCTACGCCGGCTGGTCGCTGGTCGTGGTGCGCGCCGACGCCGGTGCCACGACCGGCCGGCTGACCGTGCTCGACGGTCTGGTGGCCGTCCGCGGCGGCGCCGCCCCGGTGTCCATGACCGGGGCGTCCCACGCCGGCCCGGCTCGGCTCGGCCTGGTCTCCTGGGAGGGTGACGCGGGTTCGGTCGGCGACTCGGTGTCCCTCGACGGCACCGACCTGACCCCGTCCGGCGGATCTCGGGACCCGGCCAACGTGGCCGACTCCTCCGCCTCCGGATCGGTCGGTCCACCGCTGACGTTCGGCACCGACGTGGACGAGTTCCTCGTCAGCCTGCCCGACACCCCGCCGACGATCAGCGCACGCAGCGCGAGCGAGACCTTCTTCCTCGGCGTCCTGACGATCAGCTGAGCTTCAGTCGTCGTTGCCGATCAGGATGTCGGCGTTGTTGTCCCAGCTGACCGGTGAGTTCCACGGCCCGGCCGCGCCGTCGAAGCGGATGTCGAGCCACTCGGACGGCTCGGCGACCCGGTCACCCTTGATGCGGACCCGGAACACCGCGACCTGCGCGCCCGGGGCCCAGGTCAGGATCTGCGGGGCCGACAGCGGGGCCACCGAGACGAAGTCGGAGCCGGGCGTGGCCGTGGTGTTGCAGAACGCGAACCCGACGCACTCCCACGCCCGGATCGTCAGCGGCTGGCCCGTCGCGTTCGGCCGGTTCAACGGGACCGAGACGAGCAGCGTCCAGGTGCCCGCCTGGGTCTCCGCGACCTGGATGTTCGGCGGCATGGGGAAGTAGGACCCGGGCGCCGCCTCGACCAGACCGGTCGGTGACGCGGCTCGCGCAGCGGCAGGCGCGCCCGCGGTCGGCGCGGAGGCCCACGACGCCCCCAGGAGGGCCGCCGCCATTGCGGCAAGTGAGGTGGCACGACGGACGTTCATGGCGATGGCCTTCTTCCCAGTGGCTGGTGCGGTCGCCAGTGAGGAGGGCCGGCCTGCTCGTGGTGATACTCGGGGAGGTCCGGGCGTCAGGCCCGGTCGGCCCACGCGGACAGGACGAGGCGTTCCTTCACCGGGTCGAGTCCGATCCGTTCGGGCACCGGGTAGTCGACCGAGTCGCGCAGCCACGCCCACGTGTCGGCCACCGTGTCGGCGAGCGGCCGGCACGCCAAGCCGGCCGCCTGCCCGGTCGAGCCGTCGACGTCGTAGGCGTGCGCCATGTCCGGCCCGTCAGGTACCCACAAGGGCAGCTCGTCCCACTCGCCCAGACCCTGCTCGACCAGGAAGGCCTCGGCGACCGGCACCGGCTCGGCGGACGGCCCGGCGGCCGATCGGGCCAGCGCCAGCCATCCGTCGTAGGTGTCGCGACCGGCCGGGCCGACGGCCACCACCGGACCCTGCGGCGGCTGCGCGGCCGTGGCGACCGCCACCAACAGGTCGGCCAGATCGCGGACGTCGACCGCCTGGAACGGCGCGTCCGGGCGGTCCGGGACGAGCACCCGGCCGCCCGCGGCGAACCGGCGCAGCCACCAGGGCAGCCGGCCGACGTTCTCGTGCGGCCCCAGGATCACCCCAGGTCGCACCGGGACGCAGCGCGAGCCGAGGATCGCCGCGGCGGCCCGCTCGCAGCCGGCCTTGAGCTCGCCGTAGTGCCCGTCGTCCGGCCCCGCGTCCGGCGGGCAGTCGAAGACCGGAGACGTCGCGCCGATCGGCTCGGCGGGCCACCCGGGGTTCACCGAGACGCTGGTGACGAGCACGTACCTCGCGACCACCGGTCCGAGCGCCCTGGCCGAGGCGAGCACGTCGCGCGGCACCTGGGGGGAGGTGTCGATCACCGCGTCGAAGCTGCCGTGCGAGGCCAGGGCGGCCAGGTCGGCCGGGTCGCGCCGGTCGCCTCGGACGGCCGCCGCCCCCGCATGGTCCGGGCCGCTGCGGCCCCGGTTGAACGTCGTGACCTCGTGCCCCTGAGCGACGGCGGCGTCGACCACCGCACGTCCGAGAAAGGCCGTCCCACCGAGGA
Organism: Candidatus Nanopelagicales bacterium; assembly: GCA_036802895.1. Taxonomy (GTDB): domain Bacteria; phylum Actinomycetota; class Actinomycetes; order Prado026; family Prado026; genus DAIRVJ01. The sequence goes on along the minus strand of DAIRVJ010000051.1, from coordinate 8,033 downwards.
CGAGCAGCTTCATGCCGACGACTCTAGGCCCGGCGTCGACGGAGCAGACGCCAGAGAAGGACGACCACCAGGAGCCCCCCGAGCACGGGCAGCAGGCGCTTGAGGACCGGTGCGCCGGCTGTGTCGAGCAGGTCGATGTGCTCGGCGGTCGGTCGCGGTTGTGGCGCAGGAGCGACGGCGGCATCCCCCGTCCTGGCTGGAGATCCGGGCTCGGGCTCGGCGGCACCGGCCGCCAACTGCGCGGCCAAGCAGTCGGCGAACTGGCCGATGAGCTTGTTCCCCACGTCGACCATGACACCCCGGCCGAACTGGGCCGGACGGCCGGTGATGTCCAGGTCGGTGGTGACGTGCACGCGGGTGTTCTCGCCGGCCTCGTGCAGGTGGGTGTGGATCGTGGCCTGGACCGTTCCCGTTCCTCGCGACTCCTTCCCGCTGGCCTCGATGACCGCCCGGCCGGTTGTCCGGTCCGCCTCGACGAAACGGGCCCGGCCCGCGTAGGTGACCATGATCGGCCCCAACTTGACCTTGACCCTGCCGGCGAAGGAGTCGGCATCGACCGAGTCCAGGGTGGCGCCCGGCATGCAGGGAGCGATCCGCTCGACATCCATCAGGACGCCCCACGCCTGGTCCTTGGGCACCGGGACCGTGAACTCATGCTCGAGCTGCATGTCGGACGCCTCCGCTGGTCGGGTCGCGCGGCTAGAGGCCGGCAGCCGCCGTGACGGCCCGCCGAGTGATCACCCGGGCCAGCTCGGCCCGGTAGTCGGCTGCGGCGTGCAGATCGCTGCTCGGGCTGGTGCCGTCGGCAGCGAGGGCGGCAGCCGCGGCCACGGCCTCCACCGTCGCTACGGCGCCCGCGAGGGCGCCCTCGGCCGCACCGGCGCGCAACGGCGTGGAACCCATGTTGGTCAGCGCCACCCGGGCCGACTCGATCGACCCGTTCGAGCGCTTGACCAGTGCGGCCACCCCGACCAGGGCCCACGCCTGGGCCACCCGCTGGAACTTCTCGTAGCGGTAGCCCCACCCCGGCCCCAGTTTGGGGATGCGGACTTCGACGAGCACCTCGTCGTGCGCCAGCGCGGTCTGCAGGTAGTCGACGAAGAAGTCGGCCGCCTCGATCGTCCGCCGGCCCCCTGGACCCGCGGCGACCAGCTGCGCGCCGTAGGCGAGCGCCACAGCGGGCAGGTCGCCGGCCGGGTCGGCGTGGGCGAGTGAACCACCGAACGTCCCCCGGTGGCGGACTGCCGGATCGGCGACCGTCGAGGTGGCCTGGGCCAGCAGACCGGCGTGCTCGCGCACCAGCGGATCGGTCATGACCGCGTGGTGAGTCGTCATCGCCCCGATGGCCAGCACGTCGCCCTCGTCGCGGATCCCGCGCAGCGCGGCGACGCGGCCGAGGTCGACAAGGGTCGACGGGTAGCTCATCCGCAGCCTCAGCAAGGGGATGAAGGACTGGCCGCCGGCCAGCACCTTGGCGTCCTCACCCGAGGCAGCCAGTGCCGCCACGGCCTCATCGACGGTGGTCGGCGCCACATACTCGAAGCTCGCGGGGATCACGCCGAGCCTCCCTTCGCCTGCCGGATGGCTCGCCACACGGTCTGGGGCGAGCACGGCATGCGCACGTCGGCGACTCCCAGCGGGCGCAGGGCGTCGATCACCGCGTTCACCACGGCTGGGGTCGACGCGATGGTTCCGGCCTCGCCGACGCCCTTGACGCCCAGGGCGTTCGTGGTCGACGGCGTCTCGGTGCGATCGGTCGTCAGAGTGGGCACGTCGGCAGCCGACGGCAGCAGGTAGTCGACCATGCTGCCCGTGACCAGGTTGCCGGCAGCGTCGTAGACGGCCTCCTCGTACAGCGCCTGGGCGATGCCTTGGACGATGCCGCCGTGCACCTGGCCCTCGACAATCATCGGGTTGACGACCTTGCCGACGTCGTCGACGGCCACGTAGGAGCGGATCCGGACGAAGCCGGTCTCGGTGTCCACCTCGACGGCGCACAAGTGGGTTCCGTGCGGGTAGGAGAACGTGTTCGGGTCCATGGTCGACTCGCCGACCAGGGTGGGCTCCACGCCGTCCGGCAGGTTGTGCGCCGTGAACGCCTCGAAAGCGACACCCTGGATCGTCACCTCAGCGCCCGGGGTGCCGCGCACCCGGAACGTCCCGTCGACGAACTCGAGGTCGCTCGGGTCCGCCTCCAGCTGGTGAGCGGCGATCAGCCGGGCCTTCTCGACGACCCGCTCGGCCGCGTGCAGCACGGCGATGCCGCCGACGACGAGCGAGCGAGAGCCGTAGGTATCCATGCCGTTCGGCGCCATCCGGGTGTCGCCGTGGATGACCTGGACGTCGTCGAACGGCACCCCAAGCGCGTCAGCGGCGATCTGGCTCCACGCGGTGACGTGTCCCTGGCCGTGTGGGCTGGTGCCGGTGACCACCTCGACCTTCCCGGTCGGCAATACCCGGACGGTGGAGGACTCCCAGCCGCCCGCGACGTACTTCAGCGCCGACAGGATCCGGGACGGCGCCAGGCCGCACATCTCGGTGAAGGTCGAGACGCCCAGACCAAGCTGGACCGGGTCGCCGGACGTCCGGCGCTGCGCCTGCTCGGCCCTGAGGCCGTCGTAGTCGAACAGCTCCTTGGCCCGCGCGGTCGCGGCCTCGTAGTTGCCGCTGTCGTACTCCAGGCCGGCGATCGAGGTGAACGGGAACTCCTCGTGCGTGATCCAGTTCTTCTCGCGCAGCACGAGCGGGTCCATCCCCAGCTCGTCGGCCAGCTCGTCCATCATCCGCTCGATCGCGAACGTGGCCTCCGGCCGTCCGGCGCCGCGGTAGGCGTCCGTGGGCGTCTTGGTGGTGAGCACGCCGGTCGTACCGAAGTGGTACGCCTCCATCTTGTAGATCCCGTTGAACATGAAGGCGCCGAGCAGCGGGATGCCCGGCGTGATGATCTGCAGGTAGGCGCCCATGTCGGCGAGCAGCTCGACGTGCAGGCCGAGCACCCGGCCGTCGCTGGTAGCGGCGATCTCCAGGTCCTGGATCTGGTCGCGGCCGTGGATCGTCGCGTGGTAGTTCTCGCTGCGCGTCTCGGTCCACTTGACCGGTCGGCCGAGCCGCTGGGCGACCAGAGCGGCGATGATCTCCTCGCGGTAGATCTCCAGCTTGGAGCCGAACCCACCGCCGACGTCCGGCGCGATCACCCGGATCTGCTGCTCGGGGATGCCGGTGGATAGCGCGAGCAGCACCCGGACGACGTGCGGCACCTGCGTGGCCGACCACAAGGTGAGCTCCCCGGTCGCCGCAATGGGCGAGCACACCACCGAGCGCGGCTCCATCGCGTTGGGGATCAGCCGCTGCTGGACGAACCGGCGCTTGACGACGACGTCGGCCCTGGCCTTGACGGCCGCGTAGTCGTCGCCGCCGTTGAACTCCCAGTAGAAGCACTTGTTGGTGCCCTTGTCGGCGTGCACGAGCGGCGCGCCGTCGGCCAACGCGGCCTCCATGTCGACGACGGCAGGCAGTGGCTCGTAGTCGATGTCGATGCCCTCGAGGGCGTCGGCGGCCAGGTACGGGTTCGTGGCGACCACGACGGCCACGACGTCGCCGACGTGATGCACCTCGGTCTTCGCCACGGCGGGGAACGCGGGAGTCACCATGTCGTCGGTCACCGGCCAGACGCAGGGCACCCCCTCGTCCCCGAAGTCTTTGCCGGTGAGCACGGTGACGACGCCGGGCAGCTGCATGACGGCGCTGGTGTCGATCCGGGTGATCCGGGCGTGCGCCATCGGACTGCGCAACAGCGTCATGTGCAGGAGGCCGGGCAGGGTCAGGTTGTCGGTCCAGGTCGTCCGGCCGGTGAGGAGGTGGGCGTCCTCCTTGCGGCGCAGGGGCTGACCGACAGTTGCGGTGCGCGCGACGGTCTCGGTCACCTGGTCGCCCCCTGCATCTCGGTGGCCGCGGCCCGGACGGCGCGGACGATGTTGACGTAGCCGGTGCAGCGGCAAAGGTTGCCCTCGAGCCCCTCCCGGATCTCCTGCTCGGTCGGGTTCGGGTTGGCGTTCAGCAGGTCGACCGCCGCGAGGATCATCCCCGGCGTGCAGAACCCGCACTGCAGGGCGTGCTGCTCATGGAAGGCCTGCTGCACCGGGTGCAGCGCCCCGTCGGTGGCCAAGCCCTCAATCGTGGTGACCGAGCTGCCGTCGGCCTGCACGGCCAGGACGCTGCAGCTCTTCACGCTGACGCCGTCCATGAGCACCGTGCAGGAGCCGCAGTTGGACGTGTCGCAGCCGATGGGGGTGCCGACCCGACCGAGCCGCTCGCGCAGGTAGTGCACGAGCAGCAGCCGAGGTTCGACGTCGTCCTCGTGGCGGACCCCGTCTACCGAGAGGCTGATCCGGGCCATGGGCGCTCCTCGAGACGTCATCGCGGCGCTGCCGCCGATTGGTGAGGTGACGCGCGTCACACTAGAGCCGGAGGGCGGCGCCCGCCAGAGCGAGATTCGGGGCGCTCAGCGCCTGGGCCGGCCCCTGCGGTAGGCGGCGCCCACCACGGACCGCGGCAGGTACCGGGCGGCCAGCGTCAACGCCTTGTACCGGGCGTCGGGGACGCTGACGACGCGCCCCCTGCGCAGGTCGGCCAGCGCTGCGTCGACCACCTGCTCCGGGGTGAGCCACAGCCACGAGGGGATCCGGCTGACGTCCATGTCGCCGCGCTGGTGGAACTCGGTGCGAGTGAAACCCGGGGCCACCGCGAGCACCCGGACGCCGGTCCCGCCGAGCTCCCCGGCCAGTCCCTCGCTGAACGAGCTGACCCACGCCTTGGCCGCGGCGTACGTCCCACCAGGGACCCAGGCAGCGACCGACGAGACGTTGACGACTGCGCCACTGCCTCGCTCCACCATGCCCGCGACGGCCGCGTGGGTGAGGCGCAGCACCGCGCGCACCAGCACGTCGAGCTGGCGCTCCTCGTCGGCGGCGGTGCTCCGGGTGAACCGGCGGTTGAGCGAGAATCCGGCGTTGTTCACGAGCATGTCGACCGGCGCGGCCGGGTCGGCGAGCCGCTGCTCGACCCGCGCGCACTGCTCGCGGTCGGCGAGGTCGGCCGGCAGGACCTCGACCGTGGCGCCGAACCGGTTCCGCAGGTCGTCAGCCCGCTGCTCCAGTCGCTGCTCGTCCCGGGCCACCAGCACGAGATCGAACCCGTCGGCGGCCAGCCGGTCGGCGAACGCCGCACCGATGCCAGCCGTCGCGCCCGTGACGAGTGCGGTGCCCATGGGCCCAGCCTCGCACGCGGGCACCGCCTACGGTGAGTGGGTGAGCGCACCCCGGCGGCTCCTGGCCCCCCACCTGGCCGGCTTAGGCACCACCATCTTCGCGGAGATGTCCGCGCTGGCCGCCACCACCGGATCGATCAACCTCGGCCAGGGCTTCCCGGACGTCGACGGCCCGGCCAGCGTGGCGCGGGCGGCCGCGGACGCCGTCCTGGAGGGGCGGGGGAACCAGTACCCGCCCGGCCCGGGGATCCCCGAACTGCGGACGGCGATCGCCGCCCACCAGCTCGACCGCTACGGGATCGCCCTCGACCCGGACAGCCAGGTGCTGGTCACCGCCGGTGCCACCGAGGCGATCGCCGCGGCGGTGCTCGCGCTCGTCGACGCGGGCGACGAGGTGATCGCGCTCGAGCCCTACTACGACTCCTACGCCGCCACCATCGCGATGGCCCGAGGGGTCCGGGTCCCCGTCACCCTGCGGCCGCCGGACTTCGCCCTCGATGTCGACGCCCTGCGCCGCGCGGTCACCCCGCGCACCCGCGCAGTCCTGCTCAACACCCCGCACAACCCGACCGGCGCCGTGCTGTCCGACGCCGAGCTGGCTGCGGTCGCCGAGGTGGCCGTCGAGCACGACCTGCTGGTCATCAGCGACGAGGTGTACGAGCACCTGACGTTCGACGGCGTCCGGCACCGGCCGATCGCCACCCTGCCCGGGATGGCCGAGCGGACGGTGACGATCTCGTCGGCCGGCAAGACCTTCTCGTTCACCGGCTGGAAGATCGGCTGGGTTACCGGGACCCCGGAGGTCGTCGCCGCGGTGCGGACCACCAAGCAGTTCCTCACCTACGTCTCCGGTGGGCCCTTCCAGTACGCCATCGCCGAGGCGCTGGCCCTGCCGACGTCCTACTACGACGGGCTGCGCGCCGCCCTCACCGGTCAGCGCGATCTGCTGTGCGCGGGACTGGCGGATCTCGGGTTCGAGGTGTTCGTGCCCCGCGGCACCTACTTCACGACGACCGACGTCCGGCCGCTCGGGTGGACCGACGGGCTCCAGTTCTGCCGTGAGCTGCCGAGCCGGTGCGGCGTGGTGGCGGTCCCGCACCAGGTCTTCTACGACGACGTGGACGCGGGCCGGCCGCTGGTCCGCTGGGCGTTCTGCAAGCGACCGGCGGCGCTGGCCGAGGCCCTGAGCCGGTTGGCCTCCGGCGCGCTCCACCGTTGAGCCAGACTGCTCTACGCTCGGTCGCGCTCGCGGCCGCTTCGGATGGGGGTCCATGCGCAACGTCCTCGTCGTCGCCTACGAGTTCCCCCCCACGGGCGGCGGCGGCGTGCAGCGGGTGGCGAAGTTCTGCCGCTACCTGCCCGACTCCGGCTGGCGCCCGGCCGTGGTGTGCGCGGAGCCCGCGCGGGGCCGGCCGGTGGACCCCTCGCTCGCCGCCGAGGTCGCCACGGTGCGAGTCGTGCGCACACCGGCCCGCCACCTCGCGGCCGGCATCTCCTCAATCGCGGAACGGCTCCGGCTGACCCACGGGCGTGACCCGGCCGCTGCCGATGCCGGCCCGACCCCGTCAGGGCGGGCCACGGCCACGACCGCAGCTCGGGCCGGCACCCAGTCCCGAGCCCACCGGATCGCCGCGTGGGTGGCCGTCCCCGACTTCGCCGCGTACTGGGTGGGGCCTGCCGTCGAGGCCGGCGTGCGCCTCGGCACGGAGATCGAGGCCGAGGCCGTCATCGCCTCGGGGCCGCCGTTCTCGTCCCTCGTCGCCGGTGCTCGGGTCGCCGCGCGCCTGGGCGTCCCCTTCGTCGCCGACTTCCGGGACGCCTGGCGGGACAATCCGGGTGCGTCGCACCCGACGGCTTGGCACCGCCAGCGGTCGCTGGCGCTGGAACGCGCCACCGTGTCGGCGGCCGCCGCGGTGACCTGCGTGTCCGAGCCCATCTGCGCGGAGGTCACCGAGTTGGGTGGGCGTCGGGTCACCCTGCTCCCGAACGGCTTCGACCCGGCGGACCTGATGCCGTGGACCCCGGACCCCGCCGGGCCGCCCCGGATCGCCTTCATGGGCTGGGTGTACCCGGCGCACTCCGACCCGAGGCCCCTGTTCCAGGCGATGGCGTTGGCGGCCGAGCGCTCGGAGGCTGCCAGCGACCTGACCCTCGACATGATCGGTCCGGCCCAGACCTTCGCCATCGAGGCGGTCGAGCGGCTGGGCTTGGGCGGACGGGTGGCGTTCCACGGCTACCGGCCGCACGCCGAGGCGCTGGCCATGCTGTCCCGCGCGGACGCCGGCGTGGTCCTGATCCGCGACGTCCCCCAGTCGGCGGGCAGCTACACCGGGAAGATCTTCGAGTACCTCGGGATGGGCCTCCCGATCCTGCTCGCCGGGCCGCCGGACGGCGTCGCCGCAGCCCTGGTGCGCGAGGCGAACGCGGGGTGGGTGGCTCCCCACGGCGACCCGGAGGCGATCGCGGGGATCCTGGTCCGGCTGGCCGAGGACAAGCGGCACGCGGTCGCCCCACCCCAGCGGGACCTCGACGTCGTCGCCCGATTCCGTCGGCCCAGCCAGGCCGCGGCCCTGGCCGCGCTGCTCGAGGACGTGACCGCGGCGGGGTCGCGGTGATCGGCCCCTACCTGGTCGGGGCCGTCGCGGTCCTCGCGACGCTGGCCGCCGCGGGTGCGGGCACCCGGCCCACGACCGCCTGGTACACGGCACTCGCCAAGCCGAGCTGGCAGCCCGACCCGTCGGTCATCGGCCTCGCCTGGACGATCGTC
>DAIRVJ010000050.1:2697-15170 GCA_036802895.1 Candidatus Nanopelagicales bacterium | reverse complement strand
GGGCAGCAGGTGGGCGGTCAGCGCGAAGTGACCGAGATGGTTGACCCCGAACTGCCTCTCGAACCCGTCCTCGGTCGTCCGCTGCGGGATCCCCATCAGCCCGGCGTTGTTGACCAGGATGTCCACGGTCGGGTGCGCGGCGAGGATGTCGTCGGCCGCCTTGCGCACGGAAGCCAGCGAGGCCAGGTCGAGCGCCACGACCTCGACCGAGGCATCCGGGACCGTGCCGCGGAGGTCGGCCTCGGCGCCGGCCGCCTTCTCGGCGTCCCGCGCGGCCATCAGCACGTGGGCGCCGGCTCGGGCCAGGGCCCTGGCCGTCTCCAGGCCGAGGCCACCGTTCGCGCCGGTCACCACGGTCACCCGGCCGTGCAGGTCGGGGACGTCAGCGAGGGACCAGGTCATGAGCGACTCCTTGGGTGAATGAACGGTCATTCAGCCTATCAGATGGGCCTGCGCCGTGACCGAGTTGTGACGATCCCACGCGCCGCAAACGCTTGCAATCGGTCGCGCAGTGCGATTGGGTGCAGGTGATCCCACCCGCGCGCGGCAACCCGCGGGTTCACCATCAGAGAGGACACCGATGTCGGTTCTGAGCTCCCGCGGAAAAGCCGCGGCTGCGCTGGTCGGGCTGGCCATGGCCCTGGCCGCCTGCGGCGGCAACGACGACGGCGGCGGCACGTCTGCCGGCGGCGGCGGCACCAAGGCCGGCTGTGAGAACTTCAAGCAGTACGGCGACCTGAAGGGTAAGACGATCTCGGTGTACACCTCGATCGTCGCCCCCGAGGACAAGCCGCACATCGACTCGTACAAGCCCTTCGAGGACTGCACCGGCGCCAAGGTCACCTACGAGGGCTCGAAGGAGTTCGAGGCCCAGCTCAAGGTGCGGGTCGAGGCCGGCAACCCGCCGGACATCGCCTACGTCCCGCAGCCCGGTCTGCTGCAGACCCTGGTGAAGAACTTCCCCGGCAAGGTCAAGCCGGTCTCGGCAGAGACCACGGCCGAGGTCGACAAGAACTTCGACCCGGCGTGGAAGGCCTACGGGTCGGTCGACGGCACGTTCTACGCCCCCCCGCTCGGCTCCAACGTCAAGTCGTTCGTCTGGTACTCGCCCAAGGCGTTCAAGGACGCCGGGTACGCGATCCCCCAGACCTGGGACGAGATGCTGGCGCTCAGCGACAAGATCGCCGCGACGGGCAAGAAGCCGTGGTGTGCGGGCATCGGCTCCGGCGACGCCACCGGTTGGCCGGCCACAGACTGGACCGAGGACCTGCTGCTGCGCACGGCCGGACCGGAGTTCTACGACAAGTGGGTCGCGCACACGGTGCCGTTCAACAGCCCCGAGGTCGTTGCTGCCCTCGACAAGGCCGGCGGCATCCTGAAGAACGACAAGTACGTCAACGGCGGCCTGGGCGACGTCAAGAGCATCGCCACGACCACCTTCCAGGACGGCGGGATCCCGATCCTGCGCGGTGAGTGCTTCATGCACCGCCAGGCGTCGTTCTACGGGTCCAACTTCGGCGACGCGGGTGCCAAGATCGGCGAGGACGGCGACGTCTTCGCGTTCTACCTGCCGCCGATCGACCCGGCGAAGGGCAAGCCCGTCCTGGTGGCCGGCGAGTTCGTCACCGCGTTCGCCGACCGGGCCGAGGTGAAGGCCTTCATGACCTACCTGGCCTCGGCCGAGTGGGCCAACGCCAAGGCGAAGGTCAGCACGGGTTGGGTCAGCGCGAACAAGAACGCTGACATCGCCAACTTCACCAACCCGATCGACAAGCTGTCGGTTCAGATCCTGCAGGACAAGAGCTCGGTGCAGCGGTTCGACGGTTCCGACCTGATGCCGGGTGCCGTCGGATCGGGCTCGTTCTGGAGGCAGATGACCGACTGGATCACCGGCAAGAGCACGCAGGAGGCGCTGGACGCGATCGAGGCGTCCTGGCCGAAGTCCTGAAGCACTAGCGCCTAGGCCGGGTGGACCGCCAGACTGCGGTCCACCCGGCCTAGGTCTCGACCCGTGAGGTGGTGAGCATTGAGCACCGGCGAGAAGTTCCTCCAGATGTTCATCGCGTTGGGGTTGTTCGCGGGTGTCTTCGGTCTCGCGCTGGTCGTCGTCGACCGGGTGCGTGGGCGTTCCGCTGACCGGGTCGCGGCCATCGCGTTCATCCTCCCCGCGGTGGTCATGCTGGCCGTGGGCCTGATCATCCCGGGCGTACAGACCATCGTCGGCTCGTTCCGGGACGGCCGTGGCCGGGGCTTCGTCGGCTTCGACAACTACCAGACGATGCTCACCGACCCTGACCAGCTGATCGTGCTGAGGAACACCGCGATCTGGGTCATCCTGGTCCCGTTCGTCGCCACCATCGTCGGGCTGGTCTACGCGATCCTCGTGGACCGCACCCGGACGGAGGCCTTCGCCAAGGCCCTGGTCTTCCTGCCGATGGCCATCTCCATGGTGGGTGCCTCGATCATCTGGAAGTTCGTCTACGACTTCCGGCCCGAGGGCGCCAAGCAGATCGGGCTGGCCAATCAGCTGCTGGTGTGGATCGGCATCCCGCCGCAGCAGTTCCTGCTGACCTCCCCCTGGAACAGCCTGTTCCTGATCGTGGTCATGGTCTGGATCCAGGCGGGCTTCTCCATGACCGTGCTGTCCGCCGCCATCAAGGCGATCCCTGACGACATCATCGAGGCCGCTCGCCTCGACGGCGTGGGCAGCCTCGGCATGTTCCGCTTCGTCACCGTGCCCAGCATCCGGCCCGCGCTGATCGTGGTGCTCACCACGATCGCCATGGGCACGCTCAAGGCGTTCGACGTGGTCCGGACGATGACCGGTGGCAACTTCAAGACCAACATCGTCGCCCTCGAGTTCTACAAGCAGTCGTTCGTCCAGGACAACAAGGGGTACGGCTCGGCACTCGCGGTCCTGCTGTTCCTGCTCGTCACGCCCATCGTGCTGTACAACATCAACCAGTACCGGAAGGCGGACGTGCGATGAGTGCAGCCGACGCCAGCCTCGAGACCCGCCTGGTCGCGCCCGAGCTGGCGCGGGCGGGTGCGGCCACCCACGCTGGGCCCCCGCTCAAGCGACGCTCACCCTGGGCGACGCTCGCCGCGACGGTCATCGCCCTGCTCTGGACGATCCCCACGGTCGGGCTGCTGATCACCTCGTTCCGCCGGCAGATCGACGCCACCGGCTCCGGCTGGTGGACCGTGTGGCGCGATCCCACGTTCACCTTGAAGAACTACGACGAGGCGCTGTTCGGCGGAACCACCTCGCTGTCCAGCTACTTCATCAACTCGCTGGTCATCACGATCCCGTCGGTGCTCATCCCGATCAGCATCGCGGCGCTCGCCGCCTACGGCTTCGCCTGGATGAAGTTCAAGGGCCGGGGCACGGTCTTCCTGGTGATCTTCGCCCTGCAGATCGTGCCGCTGCAGGTCGCGCTGCTCCCGCTGCTCAAGCGCTCCATCCAGTTCGGCCTCAACGGCTCGTTCTGGCCGATCTGGATCGCCCACTCGATCTTCGCGCTGCCGCTGGCGATCTACCTGCTGCACAACTTCATGCGCGAGATCCCGGCCGAGCTGATCGAGGCCGCCCGCGTCGACGGGGCCGGCCACGTCCGGATCTTCTTCGGGGTGCTGATGCCGCTGCTCGTCCCAGCGCTGGCCGCGTTCAGCATCTTCCAGTTCCTCTGGGTCTGGAACGACCTGCTGGTCGGTCTGACCATGATCGGCGGTACGCCCGGCCTGTCACCGCTGACCGTGCGCGTCGCGGAGCTGTCCGGGACCCGGGGCAGTGCCTGGCACCTGCTCTCGGCCGGGGCGTTCATCTCGATCATCGTGCCGCTCATCGTGTTCATCGCCTTCCAGCGGTTCTTCGTCCGCGGGCTGCTGGCCGGCAGCGTCAAGGGCTGACGGGGACCTCAGGCCCAGGCCGTGGGGGTCCCCACGGCCTAGCCTGAGGGTATGGCCACCCGTCCGTCGGCCCGCAGCACGCGGGAGAGCCGGGCGCGGGCCGCGCTGAGCGAGCTGGGCAGCGGTCTGCGCACCCACCTGGTCCTGCACGTCGACTGCGCGAGCAGCCACCACCTGGCCCGGGTGTACGCCACCTCGATCGGCCCGGTCTACGCCTCGGTGACCCGGGCGCGCTCGCACGGCGACCGCGACTTCGTCGACGTCGGCCACCACGCCGACCGCGACCCGCACCCCTATGTCGACCTGCTCGACGTCACCGCCACCGAGGCCGGCGACGTGCTCCCGGCCTGGTGCGACTGCGGCGCGCGGACGTTCTCCCGCGCGGCGGTCGCGGGCTGGCTGCGCGACGGTGAGCGGCGGGTCGTCGTCGACTAGCCCGGGCCCCTCGGGCAGGCTGACCGGGTGAGCGATCGCGCGGGTCCCAGGCAGCCGCCCCAGCCAGGCCCCTGGGAGCCGCCCCAGCCGCGGTCGTGGCCCGCGCAGCCGGTGACCTGGCCGACCGACGTCCCTCAGCCCTACCAGCGCCACCCGCACGCCGAGCCGCAGCCGTACCACCGGCTGCTGCGCACCCGTCGGGCCCGGCCGTGGATGCCACTCGTCGGGCTGCCGCTGGTCGCGCTCGCGGTGCTCGTGGCGGGCCTGGCCATCGGCGTCGCGCTGGTCGCGGTCGCGGTGCTCGCGGGGGCGGAGATCGACCGCGACACACTGCTGCCGTTCGACTCCCCGGCGTACTACCTGCTGACGAACCTGACCATCGCGGCCGGCCTGCCGGCGACGATGCTCGTCGTGCTGGTCGTGCACCGCGAGCGGGTGGGCTGGCTGTCCAGCGTGCAGGGCCGGTTGCGCTGGCGGCTGCTGCTGCCGTTCGGTCTGCTCGCCCTGCTGGCCGAGGCCGTGGGCACGCTCGGCTACCTGCTGGTGCCGGCACCGCCAGGCGACGCCGGCCTGCCCGCGGCGACCGGGTTCCCCGGCGCCGCGGCCTTCGCGGCCTTCGCCGCGGTGGTGCTGCTGACGACGCCGCTGCAGGCGGCGGCCGAGGAGTTCGTGTTCCGCGGCTACCTCGCCCAGGCCATCGGCTACCTGTCGCGGTCGTGGCTGCCGCCCGCGCTGATCGGCTCGGCGCTGTTCGCGCTGGCCCACGGCGCCCAGGACCCGGGGGCGTTCGCCGACCGGTTCGTGTTCGGCGTGGTGTTCTCCTGGCTGGCCTGGCGGACCGGAGGTCTGGAGGCCTCGATCGCCCTGCACACCATGCACAACGTCGTCGCGTTGCTGCTGTCGGCCGGCTCGGGGTCGCTGCCGGACCCGTCGGTGACCACCCGGCTGCCGCTGCGCTACCTGGCGGTCGACCTCGCCACGTTCTCGGTGTACGCGCTGGCGGTGGCCTGGCTGGCCCGGCGACGCGGACTGGTCCGGCTCTCGGCCGTGGACGTCTCGGCGTTCCACGACACGGCGTGACCACGCGCACGCGCTGCGTGTCGACGCGGCGGTGCTCGACGCGGCCGGTCCGATGGGGCACAATGCGTCCCACGTTCTGGGAGTGACGTCCGGGCACGGTGCGAGGCCGCTGGGGAAGGCGATCCTCGACCCGACCGGAGGAGGTCCCAGGTGAGCCGTGGTGTGGTGTACGTGCACTCCGCGAGCGCTGCGGTGTGCCCGCACGTCGAGTGGGCGCTGGCCGGTGTGCTCGCCACGCCGACCAGCCTGGAGTGGACCCCGCAGCCGGCCGCGTCCGGCACCTGGCGGGCCGAGCTGTCGTGGCAGGGCGAGCCGGGCACGTCCGCGGCCCTGGCCTCCGCACTGCGGGGCTGGCCGGCGCTGCGCTACGAGGTCACCGAGGAGCCCGTCCACGGGGTCGAGGGGGCGCGCTACTCCTACACGCCCGACCTCGGCCTGTTCCACGCGATCACCGGTCTGCACGGCGACCTGTTGGTGCCCGAGGACCGGCTGCGCGCGGCCGTGACCACGTCGGCGGCGAGCGGCGAGCCGCTGGCCGACGAGATCGCCCGGCTGCTGGGCAAGCCGTGGGACGACGAGCTGGAGACGTTCCGCTGGGCCGGAGAGGGCGCCCCCGTCCGCTGGCTGCACCAGGTGGTCTGAGCCTGCGCTCGAGCGAGCGCTACAGCGGGATGTTCCCGTGCGTCCCGCGCACGGCGGGCGCGGCGGCGATGGCTGAGGCCACCGCCGAGCGGGTGGTGGCCGGGTCGATGACCTCGTCGACGACCCCGAGGCCGACCGCCTTGTCCAGCCCGCCGGCGAGCAGGTCGTGCTCGTCGGCCAGCTCCTGCTCCAGCTGGAGCCGCAGGTCCTCCGGCGCCTCCGCCAGCCGGCGGCGATGCAGCACGCGGACGGCCGCGACCGACCCCATGACCGCGACGGTGGCACCCTCCCAGGCGAACACCCGGGTGGCGCCGAGCGCCCGGGCGTTCATCGCGATGTAGGCGCCGCCGTAGGCCTTGCGGGTCACCACGGTCACCCGAGGCACCACGCACTCCGCGAAGGCGTGCAGCAGCTTCGCGCCACGGCGGACGACGCCCTCCCACTCCTGGGCCACCCCGGGCAGGTAGCCCGGGACGTCGACCAGGACCACCAGCGGCACGCCGAACGCGTCGCACATCCGCACGAACCGGGCCGCCTTCTCCGCCGAGGCGGAGTCCAGGCAGCCGCCGAGCCGCAGCGGGTTGTTCGCCACGACGCCGACGGTCCGGCCGCCGAGGCGGCCGAGCGTCGTGGTGACGTTCGGCGCCCAGCGCTCGTGCAGCTCCAGCGCCGTGCCGGCGTCCAGCAGGCCCTCGATCAGCGGGTGCACGTCGTAGGCCCGCTTGGCGGAGTCCGGCAGCAGCCCGGCCAGGTCGGCGTCGTCGACCCGGCCCAGCTCGCCCTGCGAGCCGAGCAGCAGGGCGATCCGCCGGGCCTGCTCGAGCGCCTCTTCCTCGGTGTCGGTCGTCACGTGCACGACCCCGCTGCGTCGGCCGTGCGGCTCGGGGCCGCCGAGCCGCTCCATGTCGACGTCCTCACCGGTGACCGACCGGACGACGTCCGGCCCGGTGACGAACACGCGTCCGGCCGGGCCGAGGATGACGATGTCGGTGAGCGCCGGCCCGTACGCGCCGCCACCGGCGGCCGCACCCAGGACGACCGAGATCTGCGGGATCCGGCCGGACGCTCGGGTCATGATCGCGAAGATCTCCCCGACGGCGTGCAGCGAGAGCACGCCCTCACGCAGCCGGGCGCCGCCGGTGTGCCACAGCCCGATGACGGGGACGTCGTCGGCGAGCGCGCGGGCGTAGGCGGCGAGGATGACCTTGCAGCCGGCGGACCCCATGGCGCCGCCCTGGACGGTGGGGTCGCAGGCGAACGCCACGGCCGGCCGGCCGTCGATGTGCCCGACGCCGGCCAGCATCCCGCTGTCGTCCTCGGCGGTGATCGTGGTGAACGATCCCGGGTCGAACAGCTTCCCCATCCGGACCCGAGGACTGCGCGGGTCCGGCGCCGGGACGAGGGTGGGCGGACTGTCGGCGATGGTCACTCGGGGCTCCGGAAGACGAGGGCGACGTTGTGACCGCCGAAGCCGAACGAGTTGTTCAGCGCGACGAGCGGACCGTCGGGAAGCGGGCGCGGGACCCCGGTGACGACGTCCAGCCCCACCTCGTCGTCGGGGTCGTCCAGGTTGATGGTGGGCGGCGCGCTGCGGTGGTGCAGGGCCAGCACGGTGGCGACCGACTCGACCGCGCCGGCCGCACCCAGCAGGTGGCCGGTCATCGACTTGGTCGCGGACACGGCCACCCGGTCGGCGGCGTCGCCCAGGGCCGCCCGGATGGCCAACGCCTCGGCCAGGTCGCCCTGCGGCGTCGAGGTGGCGTGCGCGTTGAGGTGCACGACCCGCTCCGGCGTCTCGTCGGCGTCGGCCAGGGCCATGGTCATGGCCCGGCCGGCGCCCCGACCCTGCGGGTCGGGCTGGGCGATGTGGTGACCGTCGGAGGTCAGCCCGGCGCCGGCCACCTCCGCGTACACCCGCGCGCCACGCCCGGCGGCGTGCTCAGCCGACTCGAGGACCAGCACGGCGGCACCCTCACCGAAGACGAAACCGTCGCGGCCCTTGTCGTAGGGACGGCTGGCCCGCTCCGGCTCGTCGTTGCGCTTGGACAGCGCCATCATCGCGGCGAACGCGGCCAGGGGCAGCGGGTGGATGCAGGCCTCCGTGCCGCCGACGACCACGACGTCCGCCCGGCCGGAGCGGATCATGTCCAGGCCGTAGGCCACCGCCTCGGCGCCGGACGCGCACGCCGACACGGGGGTGTGCACCCCGGCCCGTGCCCGCAGCTCCAGGCCAACAACGGCCGCGGGACCGTTGGGCATCAGCATGGGGATCGTGTGCGGCGACACGCGTCGGGCCCCGCTCTCGCGCAGCGTGTCCCACGAGTTGAGCAGGGTGACCGCCCCGCCGATCCCCGAGGCGATGACCACCCCGAGCCGCTCGGGGTCGACCTCGGGAGCTCCGGCGTCCGCCCAGGCTTCCCGGGCGGCGATCAGGGCGAGCTGCTGGGTGCGGTCGAGCTTGCGGGCCTCGACCCGGTCCATCACCTCGGTGGGGTCGACGGCGGCGGTGGCCGCGAACCGGACCGGCAGGTCGGCCGCCCACTCCGCGGTAAGCGGGCGGACGCCGGACCGGCCGGCGAGCATGGCCTCCCAGGTCGACGCGACGTCGCCGCCGAGCGGCGTGCTCGCGCCGAGCCCGGTGACGACGGCGCGGCGGCGGGAGGCTGCGGTCACGCCTGGGCCGCCCGCTCGATGTACGACACGGCGTCGCCGACCGTCGACAGCTCCTTGACGGCGTCGTCCGGGATCTTCACGCCGAAACGCTCCTCGGCGGCGACGACCACCTCGACCATCGACAGCGAGTCGACGTCGAGGTCGTCGATGAACGACTTCTGCAGCTGGACGTCGGCCGTGGGGATGCCGGCGACCTCGTTCACGATCTCGGCGAGGCCGTCGAGGATCTCCTGCTGGGTGGCCATGTGTGCTCCTCCTGGGGGGTGTGGCCGGACGCGAGCGCGGCCGGTTCGTTCGGCGGTGCGATCAGGGCAGGGTGACGGCCTGGGCCGCGAAGACGAGCCCGGCGCCGAAGCCGATGAGCAGCGCGGTCCCGCCGTGGGGGACCTCGCCGCTCTCCAGCAGGCGCTCCATGGCCAGGGGAATCGAGGCTGCGGAGGTGTTGCCCGTGTCGACGATGTCGCGGGCGATCACCACCGACTCGGGGACGTCCAGCTTCTTGGCCATCGCCTCGACGATGCGCAGGTTGGCCTGGTGCGGGATGAAGGCGGCGAGGTCCCCGACGGCCACGCCCGCCCGGTCGAGCGCCTCCTGCGCCACCGGCGCCATGGAGAAGACCGCCCAGCGGAACACCTGCTGACCGTTCATCGACAGGGTCGGGAAGTGGTCGGTGGTGCCGTCGCGCAGCGCGTTCCACGGCGCGTCCTGGGTGATCGCCTCGGCCTGGCCGCCGTCAGCACCCCAGACGACCGGCCCGATGCCGGGGGTGTCCGACGGGCCGACCACGGCGGCTCCGGCGCCGTCACCGAACAGGAAGGCGGTGCCGCGGTCGTTCGGGTCGACCATGTCGGTGAGCTTCTCGCAGCCGACGACCAGGACGTACCCGGCGGAGCCCGCGCGCACCATGTCGCTGGCCAGGGACAGCCCGTAGCAGAACCCCGCGCAGGCCGCGGAGATGTCGAACGCGGCGGCCGACGTCGCGCCGAGCCGGTGCGCGACGATCGCGGCCGCGGACGGCGTCTGCCAGAGGTGGGTCACGGTCGCGACGATGACGCAGCCGATCTGGTCGGCGGTCACGCCCGAGGTGGCCAGCGCCTTCTCCGCGGCGGCCACCGACATGTCCACGACGGTCTCCTCGGGGGCGGCGACCCGCCGGGACACGATGCCGGAGCGCTCGCGGATCCACTCGTCGGAGGAGTCGATCCGCCCGACGATCTCCTCGTTCATGACGACCCGCGCCGGCCGGTAGCCGCCGACCCCGAGCATCCGGGCGAACGGGGCACCGGCGGGCATGGTGAACGTCACGCCGGGACCACCTCGGGGTGCAGGCGGACCAACGGCTGACCGGGCGCCACCGGGTCGCCGTCCTCGACCAGCCACTCGACCACCAGGCCGCCGTGCGGGGCGGTGACGGTGTGGGTGTCCCTCAGCGTGATCACCGAGCCGACCGCCTCGCCCGGGTCCAGCCGCTCGCCGGCGCCGTTGCTGCGGAACGTGCCCTTCGCCGGGGCGACGACCAGTCGCCAGGTGGGGGAGTCGGACAGCGGGTTCGCCGTGCCGTGCCGCTCGACCAGGTCGCGGGCGGCCGGCAGGTCGTCTGGCGTCTTCAGGGCTACCGTCTCGACACCGGGCAGGGCTCGCTTGACCAGGCCGGTCAGCGTCCCGGCGGGAGGCAGCTCGATGACGGCGGTGACGCCGAGGTCGGCCAGCGTCGCCAGACAGCGGTCGAAGCGGACCGGGGCGGCGACCTGGTCGACGATCCGGTCGAGCACCTCCCGGCCGTCGTGGACGACGGCACCGTCGCGGTTGGACAGCAGCCGGGTCCTCGGGTCGTGGGTGGTCACCGCGCGGGCCAGGGCGCCCAGCCGGGCGACGGCGGGCCGCATGTGCTCGGTGTGGAACGCCCCCGCGACGTCCAGCCGGCGCAGCCGGGCGCCCTCGGGCGGGTCGGCCTGCAGCGCGTCGAGCTGGGCGAGCGTGCCTGCCGCGACCAGCTGGCCGGACCCGTTGTCGTTGGCGGCGGTCAGCCCGTGCCGGTCCAGCGTGGCGAGCACGGCCTCGCGCTCGCCGCCGAGGACGGCGGTCATCCCGGTGGGTGTGGCGGCGGCTGCCTCCGCCATGGCCCGACCGCGCTCGCGCACCAGCACCATCGCCTGCTCGGCGGTGATGACGTGAGCGGCGGCCGCGGCCGTGAGCTCGCCGACCGAGTGCCCGCCGCCCACACCCACCCGTCCGAACGCGTCGGCTGGGCGGGGGAACAGCTCGAGCAGGGCGACCAGCCCGGACGCCACGATGAGCGGCTGGGCGTTGGCGGTGTCCCGGATCGTGTCGGCGTCGGCCTCGCTGCCGAGGTGAGCCAGGTCCAGCCCGGCACAGGCGGCCAGCCAGTCCAGCCGGGCCCGCATGGCCGGCAGCTCCAGCCAGGGCGTCAGGAAGCCGGGGGTCTGCGCCCCTTGGCCGGGCGCGATGATGGCGAGCACCTCTCCACCGTGCCCGATCCACGCCCGTGCGCCCGGTGTCGACCCGGACCACGATCAGGCGCGATGTTTGGAGGATTCCTCCAAGTCGTCCAGCCGGCCGAACGCCAGGGCCAGACGCAGCGCCAGCGCGCCCCGTGGCTCCGTGGGCACCAGACCGGTGTGCTCGGCGATCCGGCGCAGCCGGTAGCGCACCGTGTTCGGGTGCACGAACAGCGCCCGGGCGGAGCCCTCGACCGACGCCGACAGGTCGAGGTAGGCGGTGAGCGTGTCGAGCAGGTCGCCGCCGGCCGCACGCAGCTGCCGGTAGCCCTGCTCGACCAGCCGGTGCCGGGCCAGTGCGTCGCCGTCCAGCGCTCGTTCCGGCAGCAGCGCGTCGGCGGTGACCGGGCGGGGAGCACCCGGCCAGGCTGGCGAGGCGCGCAGCCCGGCGACCGCCTCGGCCGCCGACCGGGCGGCGCCGGTCAGGTCGGGAACCACCGGGCCGACGACCACCGGTCCAGGGGCGAACGGCCCGGCCAGCAGGGTGGCCACCGCCAGCGGGTCGGTGACCCCCTCGACCGCGACCACCAGCCGGTCGCCCTGCACCGCGCTGATCGCCCCGAGGGTCGCCGCGCGGGCCATCCGCTGCACCGCCTCGGCGGCGACATCCGGGGCCACATCCGTGGCCAGGCCGACGATCACGCAGACCTGACCGCGCTGTCCCCAGCCGAGCGCGGCGGCCCTCGACCGCACGGCCTCGTCGACCTCACCGCGCAGCAGCGCGTCGACCACGAGGGCCTCCAGCCGGGCGTCCCAGGCACCCCGGGCCTCCGCCGCCTGCGCGTACACCTGGGCCGCCGCGAAGGCGATCTCCCGCGAGTACCGCAGCACGCCCTCGCGCAGCAGGCCCTCCTCGCCGGCGGCGGCCAGCTCGTCGACCCGCTCCTCGACGACCCCGATCGTCACCCGGATCAGCTCGACCGTCTGCTGCAGGGAGACCGCCCGGGTGAGCTCGCGCGGCGCGGTGCCGAACACGTCGGCGGTCACCGCCAGCCCGTCGTGCGGGTCGCGGAACCACTCCAGGAAGGCGGCGATGCCGGCCTGGGCGACCAGCCCGACCCACGAGCGGTCCTCCGGCGGCATGGCCCGGTACCAGGGCAGCGTCTCGTCCATCCGCTGGATCGCCGCGGTGGCCAGCTGGCCGACCGAGCGTTCCAGCCGGCGGACGGTCGCCGGGCGGCGGCTCATACCGGCGAGCCTAGGGGCGCAGCCGCC
>DAIRVJ010000050.1:0-2597 GCA_036802895.1 Candidatus Nanopelagicales bacterium | reverse complement strand
CTGCTGACCGGGATCGAGGTGGACATCCTCGACGACGGCTCGCTGGACCAGGAGCCGGACCTGCTGGCCCGGCTCGACGTCGTCGTCGCCTCGGTGCACTCGGTCCTTCGGATGCCCGCCGAGCCGATGACCCGTCGCCTGGTGACCGCGGTCGCCAATCCGCACGTCGACGTCCTGGGGCACTGCACCGGGCGGCTGGTGACCGGCCGGCATCGTCCGGAGTCGACGTTCGACGCCGAGCTGGTCTTCGAGGCGTGCCGACGGTTCGGGGTGGCCGTCGAGGTCAACAGCCGGCCCGAGCGGCTGGACCCGCCGAAGCGCCTGCTGCGCCTGGCGGTCGAGGCCGGCTGCGTCGTGGCCATCGACACCGACGCGCACGCACCCGGCCAGCTGGACTGGCAGCCCTACGGGTGCGCCCGGGCCGCCGCCTGCGGCGTCGACCCCGAGCGGGTGGTCAACACCTGGGACGTCGAGCGGCTGCTCGCCTGGACCGGCCGGGCAGGCTGACCGGGCTCAGCCCTGCTTGGCGGCCCGCTCCAGGTCGGCCGCGTGGTCGGGCACGTAGTGGCCCTCGCGCGGCGGCCGGACGTACCCGGTGGACGGCGGACGCTTCGGCAGCGCCAGCTTCGGCCGGGGGACCTCGACGTAGGGGAGGGTCGAGAGCAGGTGGGCGATCATGTTCAACCGGGCGCGGCGCTTGTCGTCGGCCTCGACGACGAACCAGGGAGCCTCGGGGATGTCGGTGTGCACGATCATCTGGTCCTTGGCCCGGGAGTACTCCTCCCAGCGGGTGATCGACTCGAGGTCCATGGGCGAGAGCTTCCACCGGCGCATCGGGTCGTCGAGACGGGAGCGGAACCGGCGCTCCTGCTCGTCGTCGCTGACGCTGAACCAGTACTTGCGCAACAGGATGCCGTCCTCGACGAGCAGCCGCTCGAGGATCGGCGTCTGGTGCAGGAAGCGCTGGTACTCCTCGTTCGTGCAGAAGCCCATGACCCGCTCGACGCCGGCCCGGTTGTACCAGGAGCGGTCGAACAGCACGATCTCGCCGCCGGCCGGGAGCTGGTCGAGGTAGCGCTGGTAGTACCACTGGGTGCGCTGGCGCTCGGTGGGCGACGGGAGCGCCGCGATCCGGGCGACCCGGGGGTTGAGGTACTCGGTCACCCGCTTGATCGTGCTGCCCTTGCCGGCGGCGTCCCGGCCCTCGAAGAGCACCACCAGGCGATGGCCCTCGGTCTTCACCCACTCCTGGACCTTCACCAGCTCGGCCTGCAGCCGGTAGAGCTCGGTCTCGTACAGCGTGCGGTCCATGCGCGGCGGACGGTCCTCGCGCTTGCCCTCGCGGCCCTTGTGGTGCTTGGGCTTGGCGTCGACCACGGTCTCCCCCTTCAGGCGTCGCCCATGCCTTGGCCGGGATCGGCCGCGGCGACGTCGAGCAGCTGGTAGCGGTCGATGGCCTGCGCCACCGCCGATCGGTCGACCTCGCCGCGACGGGCGAGCAGGGCCAGAGTCTGCACCGTGATCGACTCCGCGTCGACCTTGAAGTGCCGGCGCAGGGCGCCCCGGGTGTCGGACAGGCCGAAGCCGTCGGTGCCCAGCGAGGCGTAGTCCGCGGGCACCCACGGCATCAGCTGGTCCTGGACGGCGCGCATGAAGTCGCTCACCGCGACGACCGGGCCGGGACGTCCGGCCAGCCGCTGGGTGACGAACGGCTGGCGGGGCTCGTCGTCCGCGTGCAGCAGGGCGGCCCGGTCTGCGGCCAAACCGTCGCGGCGCAGCTCGTTCCAGGAGGTCACCGACCACACGTCGGCATGCACCCCCCAGTCCTCACGCAGCAGGGCCTGGGCGCGCAGCGCCCACGGGACGGCTACCCCGGAGGCGAGCAGCTGGGCTCGCGCCGCGCCGTCCGGCACGTCGCCGGCCGGCGCGTACAGGTACATGCCGCGCAGCAGGCCGTCGACGTCGAGCCCCTCCGGCTCGGCCGGCTGGCTGTAGGGCTCGTTGTACACGGTGAGGTAGTAGTAGACGTCCTCCGGCTGCTCCCCGTACATCCGGCGCAGCCCGTCGCGCACGATGTGGCCCACCTCGAAGGCGAAGGCGGGGTCGTAGTGCACGACGGCCGGGTTCGTCGAGGCGAGCAGCGGCGAGTGGCCGTCCTCGTGCTGCAGCCCCTCGCCGTTGAGCGTGGTCCGCCCGGCGGTCGCACCGAGCACGAAGCCGCGGGCCATCTGGTCGGCGGCCGCCCAGAAGGCGTCGCCCGTGCGCTGGAAGCCGAACATCGAGTAGAAGATGTAGATCGGGATCATCGGCTCGCCGTGCGTCGCGTAGGACGTGCCGGCCGCGGTGAACGACGCGACGGAGCCCGCCTCGTTGATGCCCTCGTGCAGGATCTGGCCCTGCTCGGACTCGCGGTAGGAGAGCACCAGCTCCCGGTCGACCGACAGGTAGCGCTGGCCGTCCGGGTTGAAGATCTTCAACGTCGGGAACAGGGAGTCCATCCCGAAGGTGCGCGCCTCGTCGGGGATGATCGGCACGATCCGGTGCCCGATGCCCTCGTCCTTCACCAGGTCCTTGAGCAGCCGGACGAAGGCCATCGT
>DAIRVJ010000049.1:12847-15196 GCA_036802895.1 Candidatus Nanopelagicales bacterium | reverse complement strand
ACGAGGGGACCAGCTCGGCCGCCAGGAGCAGGCCGCTGGCTGCGCTCACCACGACCGCGGGTGCGGCGATCCCGGCGAAGCGTCTCAGCGCCGTCCGGACCAGCGCCGTGTCCCGCTCCCGCCAGGCCGGGAGCACAACCGCGGCCAACGTCAGCGCCCCGCCCACCCAGACCGCGACGGACGCCAGGTGGATGCTGGCGACGAGCCCGCCCGAGATGCCGAGCGGACGCGTCGTGGCGCCGTGCCCGAGCTCGGCCAGTCCCCAGGCCGCGGCGACCAGCGATCCCGTCGCGACGACGGTGACGCTGCGCCGGACGGCACCGGACGGCGGCGGCTGCGCGTCCATACCGCCGTCCGGCTGCTCGAGGAGGTCCGACCGCACCACGGCCAGCACCGTCGCCAGGCCGAGCCCGCCCACCGTCACGCACCACCGCAGCAGGAATCCCGGCGGCGGGACCGCACCGGCCCGCAGGACGACGACGACGCCGAGGGCGGCGACGGCTGAGGTGGCCACGGCGCCGGAGCGCACCGCGAGGGAGGCGAGGCGGCGCCGCGCGGCCGGCTGTCGGTCCAGGGACCCTCCGAGCCGGGCGGCCACCAAGGGGGGAGCGACCGCGCAGGCGAATCCCAGGAGGGCCAGCCAGCGCAGCGCCGCCTCAGCAGCAGACCCGAAGGGGGAGCCGGGTTCTGCTGCGTGTTCGGCGTCGGTGAGTACCGGGCGCCCGACACCGAACACCAGCGTGCCAGCAGCGAGATGGAAGTCACTGCTGGTGATCGTGCTCCACCGGACGAGGTACTGGTCCGTGGGCAGAGAGGGCAGCCGCACCAGCACCTGAGCGGCGCTGCGGGAGCGGCCGTCGTGGCCGGCGGCGTCCGACGACCCGTCCTCGACAGCCACGGCATGGGGCAGGTCGATCTCGTGGCCGGCGCCGTCGAAGAGCTGCACTCTCGTGCCCGGGACGTCGACCGGCTCGCTGAACCGGAGCACGACCGACTCGGGCGCGGCGGCGACGGACGAACCGTCAGCCGGGTTGCTCGACTGGAGGACGGCGTGGGCCTGAGCGGGCGCGGCCAGGGCTAGGGCCCACCCGAGCGCCAGCAGCACGACCAGCAGGGGGCGCAGCGGCCGCCGAGTGCGCCGGCCCCGGTCGTCGGGCACCGTCACGTCACTCGATCGGGACACCGTGAAGGGTGACCCCACCGAAGGTGATGTCGATGGCGTCCCCGCGCTTGAGGTTGCCGGCGGTGTTGAGGTAGAGCACGTAGTAGGTCTGACCGCCGCGCAGCTCGTGGGCGTTGCGCATCTCGGCGACCCGGTCGAACACCCGGTGGGTACGCTGGCTCTCCAGGCGCGGTGGCTTGCTGGTGTCGCCGATGGTCCGCCGGGCCTTGGTCGGGTTCAAGACCACGTAGCGGATGTCGAGCAGGCCGGTATCCGCGGCCAGCGTCGCGCGCTCGATCCGTGCTCCGGTGGCCGTCTCGACCGCAGGGTCGCGCGGCACGGGGGGTCGCCCCTTGCCGGCTCCGGCGGCCTGGGTGACCATCGCGGCGACGAGAACCCCCGCGATGGCCACGGAGGCCAGCACCCTCAGCCGGCGCCGTCCGCCCGTGGTCACGACCGGGGTGGTGTCCGTGGTGCTCATGGTGCCCTCCTGGTCAGAACGGGTAGCGGGCGGAGGCGAAGGCGTCGACGTTGGCGGTCCCGGAGTACGTCCCCGTACCCGTGGTGGGCGCCGCCGAGAGGCCGAGCCAGCCGGTGGTGATCGTGCGGCCGCTGGTGTTGAGGCCGGACAGCACGACCGGGGTCCCGTTGACGGTCAGCGTGACGGTGGCCGACCCGGCTGACGCCCAGTCGAGCCGCACGGTGTTGGCCGTGCCGACGTTCAGCGTGGCGGTGGCCGAGGTCGTCGTGCCGCCCGTCCGGGTCACCACCATGCGCAGCAGCGGCGTGCCCGTGCCGTTGCGCTGGTACTCGACCCGCACCTGCTGAGCCGCCCCGCTGCGACCCTGGAACACGGTCACCCAGCGGGTGCCCGTGATCAGGGTGCCCGGGTTGAGCTGGAACTGCGCCCGGTACATCGGGACCGCCGTCGCGGCCGGTGTCGCCACGTACGCCCGGCTGGTGTTGAGCAGCGTGCCGACCGCGCCGACGGTGAGCCCGTAGGAGCCGGTCATGGCCGCGGCTGTCGACCGGGTGGCCGTGGCCCCCGACTGGACGACCTGCGCCCACGGGGGCACGAGCGTGGCGCCCTCGAACCCGTCGTTGAACATCGGGCTCAGGGTGAACACGACGGTCTGCACCGATCCCCAGGTGCCCGCCGTCGACCGCGCGCGCACGTTCACGGTGTA
>DAIRVJ010000049.1:11275-12747 GCA_036802895.1 Candidatus Nanopelagicales bacterium | reverse complement strand
CCGCCCCGGTTGATCACCAGAGACCCGGCCGACGTGGGTCCCCAGTTGCCCGCCACGTCCTGCGCGTGCACGTAGACCTGGGTCGTGCCGTTCGGCAGAGAGGTGAGCTGGCTCAGCGGGAACGTGCCGACCAGGGACTGCACCGGCCCGGCGTACACGACCATCGGGAAGCCGGTCCCTGTGGTCCCTGGGGCGCCGATGAAGGCCTCTCCGCCCGTGACGCCCGAGACGGGCACGCCGACTGCCGGCGCCGGGTCGGTGAACGACGCCCGCACCTCGACCGAGTTGGGGTCATAGGAGACGCCCTGGGTGCCGTCGTTGGGCGAGGGAGTCACCGTGACCCCGCTGGTCGTGGGAACCGTCCGGTCGACCAGGAACGACACGCCGACAGGAGTGCCAGCCGGGCCGGCCGGGCCGACGTTGCCGAGGCTGTCGGTGGCGGTCACCGAGACCGCGTGGCTGCCTTCGGCCAGTGGCGTCAGCGCCGAGGTGGGCACGGAACCGGTCAGGGAGACCGTGACTGCGCCGCCGGACGGCGACATCGTCATCGCGGTGCTGCCTGCGCCGTCGATGGCCCAGGTCGCCGAGGCGACCTTGCCACCACCGTTGTCCTTGGCGGAGGCCACGAGCGCCAGCGCCGTGCTGCCGTTGGTTGCCCCCGGCGTCGTGCTCAGGCTGGTCACCGTGGGTCCGGTGCCGTCGACGGTGAAGCTCGCCGCCGCGAACGGCCCCCAGTCGCCCAGGTCGTCCTTGGCCCGCACCAAGAGCGTGTGCAGGCCGGTGGCAGCAGCCGACACGTCGACCGAGGTTGAGAGCGAGACGCTCGCCGCGGGGCCGATCGGTGTTCCCGGCCCAGGCAGCTGCGAGGCGTCGTCGATGACCGTCTCGTAGGCGTTGACCGTGCCGTCGGGGTCCGTAAGGGTCGCCGTGACGGACAGGGCCGCGGAGCCACCGGCCTGCTGGAGCGCCGGTGTCGCCGTCAGCCCGGTCACGACTGGCGGCTGGTTGCCCCCAGGGCCGGCTGGACCCGTCTGCAGGAGCGTCAGCGCGCCGCCGAAGTCGACGATCGAGCTGGTGTTCGCGCCGTTGTTGTCCAGCCGGTGCGACGCGTCGTACACGGGGTAGGTGAGGCCGGCTGTGGCCGGGACGTCGACGAGCAGGTCCATCGTGTCGCCGGCGGGCAGGTTCTCGGCGGTCACGCCGTAGGGGTGGGCCAGCGCGCGGCCGGACGCCGCCACCACGGTCTGGGTGGTCCCCAGCACGCCGAGCGAGTGCTGCACGATGCCGCCGTTGACGACACGCAGCAGCGTCTGAGCACCTGGGGTCGCGTCGATGGCGGTGGTCTGCGGGTAGGCGGCCCCGTTCAGCAGGTGGAACCGCGGGACGAATCCGCGCATGTCGTAGGTGGTCGGTGCCGCGTTGAGGGCCGGGTCGACGTCGGTGAGCAGGACGACGCTCTCGTCGGTGTACGA
>DAIRVJ010000049.1:0-11175 GCA_036802895.1 Candidatus Nanopelagicales bacterium | reverse complement strand
GTCACCGGGCTCGCGAGCCCGGGCAGCGGCAGCGGCTCGCTGGCGTGGGCCCACAGGTCGCACTGCCGGTCGATGCCGCTGGGGAGCCCGGTCGTCGTGCATCCCGCGGTGGACGGCGTCAGCACGGCGCCGCGGAGAGCCGCGGTCGCGGGCTGGGCGGCCCACAGGGTCGAGGACGCCAGTGCCACGCCGAGGACCAGCGCGCACCCCCGCCGAGGAATGGTCGCGAGAGGCATCGTCCTGCCGCCCTTCGTCTGCTGGCCGGTCACGGGGTGGCTCCAGGGCAGCCCGCGGGCGGGTCGATGCGGATGAGCGTCATCATCCCGCCGAACGCGGCGCCGTAGTTGGTCGCCTGCTGCAGCGCGTGGCTGTGCGCGACGTGGTAGTACTCGCCGCACTCGTTGCTCGAGGTCACGCCCGCCGGAAGCTCTCCGGTGTGCCCGAGGTACGGGCTCTCGCTGAACCAGGTGTCGCCAGTGACGATCTGGTCCTGCAGTGGCGGCAGGTCCACCGGGATCTCGTTGGTGCCCGGTGCCCACTGCTCCTCATCGGTCCAGAACAGCGTGGTGTCCGCGGTCTGGCCCGGGCCGATGTCCACCAGGAACTTCTCGAAGCTGATGTCGGTCGATCCGGTGACGAGGGGGTTGCCGTCGCGCCCGACGACTCGTTGGTCGTTGCCGTGCGGGTGGAAGGGGTAGGTCGCGCTGCTGACGTTCAGGTAGCGGATCAGGGCGGGCAGCGGGTGGCTGGCGTCTTTGGGCTTGATGTGGATCGTCGAGCCGTACGGCTGAGCCGGCAGCCAGGCGGCGTTGTTGGGCGCGATGGTGTCTGGCATCGACCGCCCGTTGATCAGGAAGTAGCGGGCGGCGTAGGCCCCCAGGTTGAAGCTGCGCCGACGCTCCACCGCGAGGTGCAGGACCGGGTCGATCTCCGACAGCAGGTGGAGGTACTCGTGCTGCGGGTCGAAGGCCGTGTCGGCCGAGGCGTAGGCGCGGGCGGGCTGCGGAGTGCCGGCCACGACGGGACGGACGACCAGCGCGCCGTAGAGGCCCATCTGGACCTGCTTGGCGACGTCAGTGCCGGACTCGTAGAGGAACGTGCCCGGACGGGACGCGGTGAACGAGTAGGTGACCGTGCCACCGCTGGCTGCCGCCGGCTTGACGAGTGAGGTGATCCGGCCGCCGGAGAGGACCGGCTGGGCGGGCTGCCCGTCCGCCTGCACTCCGGTCTGCCCCGGGAAGGCGATGGACACCGGCTCCCGCAGCAGGTTGCGCAGCGTGACGGTGACCGTGGCGCCTTGGTTGACGCACAGTGTGGGGCCGGGGAGCTGGAAGGCCCCGCTCGCCCCCGCGTAGCCCCACATGAAGATGCTGTTGCCGTCCGGAGTCAGGATGTAGCCGCTCGTCGCGGTCAACGTGAAGGAGTTGCTGGGCGAGGTCTCGCACTGCAGCCCTTCACTCGGAACCGCCTGCGCGGAGCCACCGGGGAGGCTGAGCAGGGCCAACAGCACGAGCAGGGCGGACACCAAGGCGGCGCGTCGCCGTCCGTGCCTGGACGTGGTCGTCATCACGGTCCTCCCTCGCCTCAGGCCGTCAGACCGTGGGCGGACGTGGGGGTACCGGCCGGGAACAGCCGCACCTCGGTCATCTGGCCGCCGTAGCCGGCGTCGCCACCGTTGTTGAGATAGGCGTAGTTGCGGTCGTAGAGCCGGAACGCCTGGTACGGCTTCCCCGAGTCGGGTGTCACCGTGCTCGGCATCGTGATGATCACGTCCCGGCTCTCGCCAGGCCCGATCTCGACGGTGTTCGTCTCGAAGCTGAGGTCCCGGCTGGTGTCGACCAGCGGGCTGGCGTCCTTGGCGATGACCCGCATCGGGATCCCGTCGAGTGTCATCGCGTGGTGCTGGTAACCCAGGTTGGCCAGCCGGAGCAGCACCCGCTCCGACACGTTCGCGGCGACGAGGGAGGACACCGGGTTGTAGCGCAGGTTCGCTCCGCTGTCCGACGTCTGGTCGGTGGTGAGCGGATCCGTCGACGGCTTGAGCGTGTCGGGGAAGGCCCGGCCGTTGAGCAGCCAGAAGCTGGGCTTGAAGTCCGTCCAGTCCGTCGTCTGGATGTGCGCGTCGCGATAGTGGCTCTCCACCCACAGCTCGGTGAGCATGAAGGCGAACTCCCGGTCGTAGGCGGTGCTTGCGGCGTCGTACGCGAACTTCTGGGTCGGGGTGTTGCGCAGTGGTCGGACGTACACGACGCCGGTCATGCCCATCTGGACGTGCTCCACGTCCTCGAAGTGGCAGTGGTACATGTAGGTGCCGGGCTCGTGCGGCCGGTAGTAGTACGTGAACTCCCGGCCGATCGGGACGGAGATCGACAGCTCCGGCACCCCGTCGAAGAGCGGGATCGCGTTGGTGAAGCCGTGCCAGTGGATCGTGTGGCCGTCGGTGAGGTCCGGCCGCACCGACAGGCCGAGGTTGCTCAGGGTGATCCGGACGGCGTTGCTGCGCTCCTCGAGGCTCGCGCCCGTGGTCGCTGCCGGGTCGTACTGGTCGAACCCCAGCACCGGTGCGCAGATCTGGGCCTTGCCCCGCTCGTTGACCACCAGGTTCGCGGGCACGCTCGTCACGTCGCGGAAACCGAAGACGTAGACGTCGTACCCGGGCGGGGCCAGCGGGTCGGGCCAGAACGGCGCCCGTGGGGTGGCGGCGGGCAGGCTCGCCCAGCCGTCGGTCGCGGCCAGGTGCAGCTGCTGTGTGGCGCTTCCCGTCGGCGCGGCCATCGGCAGTGCGACCGCCCGGGGCGGCGCCGCCACGGCCCGGGCGCCGCGGGCCAGCTCCTCCAGGGCCAGCCCGCCGGCGAGCAGCCCGAGGCCGCCCTTGATGAGGGTCCGTCGGTCCAAGGCCCGCGCGGGCTCGGGCCGGATCTCGTCGCTGGTCACGTCGGCTCCTCTTGGGTCGGCGGTCACGGGAGCTCGTCGGCGCCTGCGTCGAGGCGCTTGGTCGAGGTGGCGGGCAGCGAGTACCGCGTGTTGCCCTCGAAGTCGACGGTCGGTGCCGTCACGTTGCCCACGGTGCCTCCGTAGGCGCGCAGGGCGACTCCGGTGTTGAACGCCGCGGTGTTGTTGGCGTGCGGTAGAGCGGACGGCGCCAGGTGGTAGTTGCCGAGCAGGTCCGGCGGCAGGTTGCGCACCACGATCACCGACTGCCGGAACCCGGGGAAGGCCCGCAGGGTGGCGATGTCGACGGACACCGAGTAGGGGCTGACGAACGTCAGCGTCCGGCTCGCCGTTCCATCGGCGATCTTCACCACGTACGGAGCCGCTGCAGCCGTCGTCGCGTTGCTCGGGACGTCGGTGCCCGGGAGCGTCGGCCCGAACGGCGTGGTCTGCCCGGCGTTGGGCTGGGTCATCACGCCGTTGCGTGGCTGGAGGACGAAGGCAGCGCTGTCGGTTGACCCGACGTCCCAGAAGTTCTGGGGTGTCGGGTCACCGCTGACCCCGATTCCTGCGACGGTGACGCCGTTCCACGAGCCGGCCTTGTTCTCCCAGAAGATGTTGTTGAGCAGGACCGGGTTGCTGTAGGTCGGCGACCCAACCGGCAGGCTGGCCTGCAGCTGCACGCTGTTGCCCGCCGTGGAGAGGCCCGCGGGAGCCGCGGAACCGTCGCTGGTGATGGCGGTGGCCGTGGTGATGTTGCGGGCCACCGTGTTGTTGACCACCTGGACGTTCGTCGCGTCGTCGAGGGCGATCCCGCCGCCCTCATGGGTCGACAGGTTGTCCGCGATGACGTTGTTCTCGATCCGGACGAGCGCGTTGTTGACCTGAAGCAGGCGGATGCCTCCGCCGTCGTCGTTCGCGGTGTTGACGACGATCTCGTTGGCGCTCACCCGCAGCGGACCGGAGCCGGCCGACAGCGAGTTCGGGTTCGCCGGCAGCTCGCCGGCGATCATCACGCCGCCACCCTCGTCGTAGGACTCGTTGAACCAGATGCGGTTGTGGTCGATGACGCCGTTGGCGCTGAGCCCGTAGTGGCTGATCCCGCCGCCGTACTCGGCCGAGAAGTTGCCGCAGAGGTCGTTGCGCTCGACGGTGTAGCCAGTCGCGCCGGCAAAGATCCCGATGCCGCCGGCGAGGTTCGTTCCGCCGTTGTCGCGGATGGTGTTGTAGGCGATCGAGACGTTGTCGTTGTTGTTGTCGCCTGCGTAAGGCGTGCCGATCCGGATCCCGCCGCCGTACGAGCCACCGTTGGCGACGATGACGTTGTTGCTGACCCTCAGCGAGTCGGCGGCAGCGTGCACGTAGATGCCGCCGCCTTGGGTGACCAGCGCGCCAGGCGCGCCGACTCCGGTCCGGACGCCACCGGTGACCGCGTTGATGTTGCCGGCCACGTTCTGCTGGAAAGCTCCGGTGATCCGGAATCCGTCGATCATCGCCCGCTGGAGTCCGGGCACCAACGTGCTGAAGCTGGTCGCGGCCGTGCTCCCGGCCAGGACCGTCACACTGGCTCCGTCGGGAACCGTCGCCGGCCCGGAGATGCCGGTCAGGCCGTTGACCAGCGTGTGCCAGGCCGCTCCCGAGGCGGCGTCGACGTCGAAGGCCTGCCCGTCGATCACCGACCCGCGGACCTCGGTGCCGTCGGGGTAGATGCCGCCTGGGCCGTACCCCTGCAGCTTGATCCTGGAGTGCAGGACGACGTTCTCCAGATAGGCGCCGCGGGGGTTGAAGGCCGTCTGAGCCCCGGGGTGGACCACGACCAGGTTGTTGCTCAGCCCGGAGGTCGTCGTGGACGCCT
Organism: Candidatus Nanopelagicales bacterium; assembly: GCA_036802895.1. Lineage (GTDB taxonomy): Bacteria > Actinomycetota > Actinomycetes > Prado026 > Prado026 > DAIRVJ01. The sequence goes on along the minus strand of DAIRVJ010000049.1, from coordinate 6,389 downwards.
CGAGCGCCGCCTGGATGGTGGCGAACGGCTGGCCAGGCCCCACGTGCCGGATGGTCGGCGAGTAGACGAGCGCCCCGAGAACGTGGATGGTGACGGCGCTCGTCGTCCACTGCCCCGTGGCCCCGTTGCGGATGCGCAGCTGCCAAGGCCCGGGCGCGAACCCCAGTCCCGTCGAGGGCACGGTGAAGGAGACCGACCGGCCGTCGGCGCTCCACGTACTGCCGCTGGTGACGTTCGTGGGCGCGCCGGTCAGGGCAGACACCAGCTCGATACGGCTGTTGGCCGTGAGCGTGCCGAAGTTCCGACCGGTGACCGTCCGACGGCGGGCGGTGCCGGAGGCGGACGCGAGGACGACCGGGTCGCTGATGGCGAACACCTCCGGAGTCGCGGAACTCACGTCGCAGTTCACCGGCTGAGGGGTCGTGGACCCGGGCGTCAACGCGAGCACGCCGACCTGAGTGGGTGCGGTGTCGGTGACCGTGTACACGCCCGGGTAGGCCTGGAAGTTCGTCGCGATCGTGCGGTACCGGGGGTTGTGGTTCGGGTTGGCATGGCCCGGCTGACCGGGGTCGTTGCCGACGAACCGATACATGCCCGCGCACGGTCCGGCCGGGGTCGGGCAGTTGAACGAGCTGGTCGACGGCTCGAGGGCCTCGTAGAACCCGTTGAAGTCGGTCTTGACGGTGTCGACCAGGCGACCACCGAAGTCGTACAGCCCGACCGGAACACCAGGCAGGCCCTGCGCCTCGCCGTAGTTGACGCTGCGCTTGTCCCAGGTCAGGCCGAGGTCGTTGATGACGATGCCCCAGAAGTGGGTGGGCAGCGGCACGGGGGTAAACAGGTAGAAGGTCGGGGCCACGGCCTGCTGGCCGCGCAGCGTCACCAGCTTGTCGGTGCACAGCGGGCGGTGCTGGCCGGCGAACGGGCTGCCCCCGCCGTCGATGAAGTTCGGGTTGGTGACGGCGACGGTCTGGTCGGCGCCGACACACGGGGCCACGAACCCGCCGGACTGGGTGGGCGGAGCCGGTGGCTCGCCCGCACCCGGCTGGGTCCCACCGGGTGGGTTGGTGGCGGGGTTCGTCGACACCGGGAAGTTCTGCTGCGGCAGATACAGGTCGCCGTCGAAGACGTTGACGTCCTGCTCCTTGGTCACCTGGTACAGCGGCTTGCCGCGGTAGTCGGTGACCGTTGCGTCGTTGAGGTCGACTGCGACGATGTAGTCGTCGGCGAGCAACGGCTGCGGGTCGTACCCGTAGTCCGCGAGCACCGCGTAGAGCGGTAGGTCGTTGTTGCCCGGCTGGCAGTCGGTCGGCAGCGGGCACTCCACCGGGTGCGCGGCGGCGTAGCCGGCGGGATAGCCGGGGTTGTCCGGGTCCCCCACCAGGTAGAGGTTCAGGGCGGAGTCGGCGAACCCGTAGTTGCCGTTGACCGTCTGTCCCCAGGCGCCGGGGGTGGTGTCCGAGGGCCGGGCCTGCCAGCCCATCATCGGGGACTCGACGCACCGCTTGTTCGCGGCCAGTCCGTACGGCGCCAGCGCCTGCTGACCGACGAGCGGGGTGCCGTCCCACTGGCGGGCGGTGCAGCCACGGCCGGGCTCCCAGGTCTCGGAGGTGTACACGGTGGCCAGCTCGGGTCCGCGCTGCTCGAGGCCGCGGCTGTCGAGGATCGGGTCACCAGTGACCGGGTCGCGCAGCAGACCGTAGAGGTGGACCGGGATACCCGGGACGCCGGGCTGATAGGTCTCGGCGGCCGCGTCCTTCGGGTCCAGCTCGTTACGGGTGGTGTCGTAGGTGACGGTGCCGACGATGCCGCCGTTGGTACCGGGGTCGTACGGCTTGACCCCCCAGTCGACGCGGCCGCCCAGTCCGAGCACCGGGCTGATGTTGATGTCGACGGCCGCTCCGACGAACGTCGTGGGCGCCGGGTCGTTCTCCGCCAGGACGGTGACGCCGGTGCCCGCGTAGCGGGTGTTGAAGTGCTCGAGCACGAGCTGCTTGGTCAGCGGGTACGCCTCGTCGATCTTGTAGTACCCAGAGGCGTTCGTGGTGACCGTGTTGGTGTACTGATCCATCAGCGCGTTGTCCCGCTCGCGCAGCGTGACCGCCGTCCCCGGCACGCCTTGCTCGCCGGTGTCCTTGATGCCGTTGCCGTTGTCGTCGACGAAGACGTAGCCGTCGATGCGGGTGAACCAGCCGGCGAGGTACTTGGTCCCGACGTCGACGGTCTGTCCGTTGACCACGGTCACGTTGAAACTGAAGATGATGTAGTCCTGCGGCTCGTCCCAGTACGTCAGCTGGTAGGTGCCGTCGGGGACGTTCGGGATGTCGAAGGTCCCGTCTGTGGCGCCGCGTCCGGTGTAGACCATCTGGTCGCCGTTGCCGAGATCGGAGAGTGAGATCCACGGCCGAGAGATCGGCTTGCCAGCCTTGACCCCCGAGGTGCCGGGCTCACCTGGCAGGGTGATCCCACCGGTGCCGCCGACGTAGGTGAGGCCCTGCTTCACCAGGCCACGGACGTGCGCGGTCGGGCCAGCCGGCAGTGCCTTCGGCTCGACGTAGCCGAACTGGACGGCGGGCACCGGCTCGTTGCCGATCACCAGCTCGGTGTCGAAGCCGGTGTCACCCTCCATCACCCACACGTCGTGGTCGTGGGCACCCTCGAGGGTGGTCGTCTGTGCCCAGTCGGTCTTGCCTGCGGGCTTGCTGAGGGTGATCCCGTACCGGTTGCTCCCGAGGTTGGGGATCACGATGTCACCGGCGGCGTCACTCACGCAGGCACCGCCCGGGTTGGCGGCGTCGACGATCGGTGACCCGTCGAGGTCGAACAGCACGGGGCTGTCCGGGTTCCCCGCCGTCTGGTGCTCGTAGTTGGTGCACAACGGGTTGCCGAACCAGTCGGTCGTGACCTCGCCGAGGACGTCGGACAGGTGCGCGACGAACCCGTTCAGGTTGACCTGGCCACCCTGGCTGCCCGTCTCGGATCCCGCCTCGTAGGTGCCGTCGACGGGCGCGTTGTCGTGGAACACGCGCACCCGGACGGTGCCCAAGGGCAGTGGGTACGGCTGCAGAGCCACGGTTTCGAGGGGGCTCGCGTGGGGGATCGTGAAGTGCCCGCCGCCCAGCTTGTAGCCGTCGGCCAGCACCGAGATCAGGTATCGGCCCGCGGGCAGGGCGTCAGCGCCAGTCAGGCCGGTCGTGGCGTTGAGCTCGGTGCTGTCCCCTTGGGTCACGATCGGGACGTTGCCGGCCGTGCCGCGGATCGACGGCCACTGACAGTTCTCGGGGAAGGCAGCATCGCCGCCGCTCGGCAGGCAGCGTGCGAACGTGTCGTCCGGGTTGCCGACGTCCTCGGCGGTGATCAGCCACTGGTAGGTCGTCGTGGCGGGAATCGGCTGGTCGGCGACCAGCGTCCCCACCGATCGCGCGTTGGTGACCCGCAGCAGGAGGTCGCTGGTCGTGGCTGCCTGGGCCGGCGACGCGCCCACCACGGTCAGCGTGGGGAGCAGCGCTGCCAGGAGCGCGAGCACGGAGACCATCGATCCTGCCTTGCGGCTCGTCCTCGGGTGCTGTGTCATCGCCCGCACTTCCCCTCGCCCTCGATCCGGCACCGCCACGAGGCGGCTGTCGGGTTCGGCCGGACGTTAGGGAGCGCAGATGGGGCAGGGGAAGGAAGATGACGCGGTCGTCATCCGCTCGTCATCCGCGGAAGGGGGTGACCTGACTGGTGACGGGGTCGGCCGGGACCGGGGCGGTCGCCTGGCCCGGGAGCCGCAGGAACAGCCGGGCCCCTCCTTCGGGGGCGTGGCCCACCCCGACGTCGCCACCGTGGGCGGTCGCGACAGCGCGGACCATGGCCAGGCCGAGACCGCTGCCCGCCGACCCACCCGGGGTGGTCCGGTGCCAATAGCGGTCGAAGACGTGCGGCGCGTCCGCAGGGGAGATGCCAGGGCCGGAGTCGGCCACCTCGATCAGCCAGCCCCCGGGCGTACGTCGGCCGGACACCCTGATCGTGTCGTCGGGTGAGGTGAACTTGACCGCGTTCTCCAACAGGGCGTCCAGTGCGGTCTCGAGCCAGTCAGGGTCGGCGACGATGACGCCGGACGAGTCGACGTCGAGCACCCAGTGCCGGTTGACGCTGGCGGCCCAGTTGCGGGCCACGCTCTCGACCAGGCGCGACACGTCGACGTCCTGCCCGGCGGGGATCTGGCCGGTGTCCAGCTCGGCGAGCGCCAGCAATCGCGACCCGAGCACGGCCATCCGGTCCAGCTGGTGGAGAACCACCTCGGTGTCCGAGACCTGCAGCGGGTCGGTCAGTCCGGCGGCGACGAGTTCGGTGTGGCCGCGGGCGATCGTCACCGGCGTCCGAATCGCGTGCGACGTGTCCCGCAGCAGCTCGCGCTCGCGCTGCAACGAGGCGGCCCGCTCATCGGCCATCCGACGTACCTCCACGAGGGCGGCCTGACGGCGGCGGGCGTGCCAGACCATGGCCAGGAAAAGCAGCGGCATCAGCGGGACCTCCGCCATCTCCTCTGCGTGGATGTCGCCGCTGCGCCAGTGGGAGAAGAAGATGAGTCCGGTCGTCACGGTGACGGCACTGATGACCAGGGCCGTCGGGCGAGGCGGCCAGACCCGGAATCCGTAGACGATCGTCAGGGCCACGAACAGGAAGTGATACGGGATGGTCTCCTGCCCGGGGAACTTCCACATGAGGGCGAGCATCGCCGTCGAGAACCCCGCCAGGACGAGGTCGGTCGCGCGGCCGCCTCTGGTGGTGCCGTCCTCAGGCACTGCGAAGCGTGTAGCCCGCATTCCGGACCGTTCCGATCAGGTCGGCGCACAGCTTGGTACGGAGCCGGCGGATGTACACGTCGACCACGTTGGTGCCTGGGTCGAAGGAGTACCCCCAAACCTCCGAGAGCAGCTCCTCCCGAGTACAGACGGCGCCGGCCCGACTCATCAGGTAGGCGAGCAGGCTGTACTCGCGACGCGACAGCCGGACGGGCCGGCCGTCGACATGGAGCGTCTGCGTGCGCAGGTCGAGCCGCAGTCGTCCGGCGGTGAGCACGTTGCTCTCGTGTCCCTGAGGCAGGTGACGCAGCTGAAGGTGCACCCGGGCCAGCAGCTCGCGGATCGCAAACGGCTTCGGCAGGAAGTCGGCGGCGCCACCGTCCAGGCAGCGCACTCGGGTCGACACGTCTCCCAGGGCCGAGAGCACGATGATCGGCGATCCGTCGTCGCGGCAGGTCAGCGCGGCCAGGACGGACAGGCCGTCGACCCCTGGCATGAGCAGGTCGAGGATGATCAGGTCGTGGTGCCCGGTGGCCGCCACGCGCAGGCCCTCGGCGCCGTCGGGCGACGCGGTCACCGTGTGGCCGTCGTTCTCCAGCGCCCGCCGCACGAACCGGACGATGCCCGGCTCGTCGTCGATCACCAGGATGTTCGCCATACCTACCCCCAGGGCCCCTTTGAGCATGGGAGTTTCACACTGTCCAGAGGCTTTGGGAAGTGTTTCCGATCATTCAGCGTTATCCGCGCCTTAGCGCGGGCCTAATGTGCACGGTGAGTTACTTCGGCGGCGCGCATGGTGATCAAATTCAGACATCGAGCGCAAACGAGACACCAGCCCGCTGGAAGCCCAGCCGCTCGTAGTAGGGCGCGACCATCCCGGGCGGTGTGACGATCCGCCGGAACCCCCGGTCCCGGAACAGTCCACTGCGCCGGTAGACGAACTCCCCCGGGGAGAAGTCGCGGAAGCGCGGCGTCACGTAGTCGAGCTCCACCTGGGCGATCCCGTCGCCGGCGTCGCGCACGATCACGACTCCGACGGTCTCGTTGCCGTGTTCGACGAGGAAAGCCGCGCGACCGTCGGCGGCGGCCGACTCCGGGAACGTGAAGTGCGGGAAGAACCGGCGGATGTCCTCGGCGTGCCCGGCGAGCACGTGCTGCAGGTAGGCGTCGTCCAGCCGGACCTCCAGCACCTGGTAGGCGGCCAGGTCGTGGCGGTCGGCCAGCAGCCGCCTGATGAACCACAGGTTGATGGCGCACAGCGCGGCGTTCATGGCGACCATCGGCCAGATGCCCAGCGCGGCGTTGAACGCCACCAGGATGGCGCTGGCCAGCAGGTTGAGCAGCCGGAAGCGCAGCACCCGGGCCTGCATCAGCGAGTAGATGAGCAACGCCGAGCCGACCCAGCCGAGCGCGTCCAACCAGGTCATCGCCGCAGCCTAGTGCGGCACCATGCCGTCGTCCCGCGCTGGACTACTCCGGGAGGTTGTGCCAGGCGCTGACCCGCACGGGGCAGTAGGTCGTCAGGCTGCCGAGGGGGATCTCCGTGCCGTTGCCCAGCTCGAGCCGTGGGTCTGAGAACGTCTTGGCGCTCTGACCCGGGCA
>DAIRVJ010000048.1:3732-15549 GCA_036802895.1 Candidatus Nanopelagicales bacterium | reverse complement strand
GGCCAGCCCGCGCAGCCGCGAGTTGGCCGCCACCCCGCCGCCGAGCACCAGGTCCGCGACGCCGTGGTCGAGGCAGGCGGCCACGGCCTTGCGGGTCAGCACGTCGGCGACCGCCTCCTGGAACGCGGCAGCCACGTCAGCGACCGGGACCGGCTCGCCGTCCCGCTCCCGCTGCTCGACCCACCGGGCGACCGCGGTCTTCAGCCCGCTGAACGAGAAGTCGTAGGCGTGTCGCTGACGGTCGTGCGGCGCGGTGAGCCCCCGCGGGAAGGCGATCGACCGAGGGTCCCCGGCCCGGGCGGCCCGGTCGATGGGTGGTCCCCCCGGGAAGGGCAGGCCGAGCACGCGGGCGACCTTGTCGAAGGCCTCACCGGCGGCGTCGTCGATGGTCTGGCCGAGCGGCCGGACGTCCGCCGTCAGGTCGCCGACCAGCAGCAGCGAGGTGTGCCCGCCGGACACCAGGAGGGCGACCACCGGCTCCGGGAGCGCGCCGTGCTCGAGCTGGTCCACGGCGACGTGCGCCGCGAGGTGGTTCACGGCGAACAGCGGCCGGCCGAGGGCGAGGGCCAGCGCCTTGCCGGCCGCGTCCCCGACCATCAGCGCGCCGGCCAGCCCCGGACCCGCGGTGACGGCCACGGCGTCCACGTCGCCCCAGGTGACCCCGGCGATGCGGCGGGCACGCTCCAGCATCGGCACCAGCGCGTCGAGGTGGGCCCGGCTGGCGACCTCGGGGACGACGCCCCCGAAGCGCTCGTGCAGGGTGACGCTCGAGGCCACCGCGTCGGCGAGCAGGGTGTGCCCACGGACCAGCCCGACCCCGGTCTCGTCGCAGGACGTCTCGATGCCCAGCACGAGCGGCTCGTCGGTCATCGGCCGGCCAGCCGCAGGCGCAGGACCAGGGCGTCGCGCCCCGGCCCGTAGTACCCGCGGCGCACCCCGACTCGCTCGAAGCCGAACCGGTCGTACAGCCGGCGGGCGCTCGTGTTGTCCTCGGCCACCTCGAGGAAGACCTCGGTGCAGCCGCGCTCCACGGCGGCCGCCAGCAGGCTCCCCACCAGCGTCCGGCCGAGGCCGGCCCCCTGGCGGTCGGTGCGGACGGCCACGGTCTGGACGTCCGCCTGACCGGCCGCGGCGGCCAGGCCGGCGTAGCCCAGCAGGGTCCCGTCGGGATCCTCGGCGATCACGTAGTGCCGCGTCACTGGGATGCCGGCCAGCTCCGACCAGAACCCGCGGGCCGTCCACGGGTCGTCGGCGAACAGCTCGCGCTCCAGGCCGAGCGCCGGGTCGATGTCCCACCAGCGCATCGGGCGCAGGCTGACCCCGGCCGGCGCGCTCACACCAGCACCCGCTTGCGCGGACCGGGCTCGGTGGCGTCGGGGCGGCGCAGGTACAGCGGGTCGGCGGGCAGCAGGCCGGGGGCGCCGGTCGCCAGCCGACGGACCACGAGCGTGCCCAGCACGGCCGCGGACGGGACCTGCGGGTCGATCGCGTGGGGGAACGCCTCGGGGTAGCGCACGGGACCCTCGCCGGCGACCGGCAGTCCGGCGAGCGCGGCCGAGACCTCCCCCGGGCGGCCGACCTCCGGGCGCCCGAGCCGTTGGCCCTCGCCGTCGTACCGGGCCCAGTAGACCTCGCGCCGTCGGGCGTCGGTGGCCACCGCGAACGGCCCGGCGACATCGACCGCCGCCGCGATCACGTCGAGGGTGCACACCCCGTGCAGCGGCAGGCCACGCACCGCCGCGAGCGTGCGCGCGGTCACCAGGGCGACGCGCAGCCCGGTGAACGGGCCCGGCCCGACCCCCACGGCGACGTCGGTCAGGTCGTCCACGCCGGCCCCCGCCTCGACCAGCACCTGCTCGACCAGCGGGGCCAGCAGCTCGGCGTGCCGGCGGGCGTCGACGACGCTCGCTTGCGCAAGCACCCGGTCGCCGTCGACCACCGCGCAGGTCACCGCCGGTGTGGCGGAATCCATGGCCAGCAGCAGCATCGGGCCAGGCTAACCTTGCCCCCGATCCGCGCCGACCGCGGACGACGACCCGGAGGACGGACCGTGCCGCTGCGCCGACCGCTGACCGCCTCGCTGGCAGCGCTGCTGCTGGCTGCCTGCGCGACGAGCGAGGCGGCCACGCTGTCCGGGTCCAGCCGGCCGGGCCCGCGAACGTACTCCGCGACCGCCCCGGCGACCTCCCCGGCGACCTTGGCCCCCGCCGCGACACCCGGCACCACCCGCTCGCCGACCGCGGTGGTCGCTCGCGCGCCGGCCACCGCCTCGAGCCGACCGTCGGCCAGCCGGTCCGCCCGGCCAACGAGCAGCCCCCGTCCGACTGTCGTCTCGCCGCGCGGCTCGGGGTCCGCCGCGCTGCCGTCTGGCTCGGGCGCCGGCCGCCGGATCGTCTACTCGGTCCCCCGCCAGCGGGTCTGGCTCGTCGGCTCCGACGGGGCCGTGGTCCGCACCTACCTGGTGTCCGGGCAGACCAGGCAGCCGGCCGCCGGCAGCTACCGCGTGTACTCGAAGTCGCTCAGCACGGCGTCGTCGTCCGGCTCGGTCACCATGCGGTACATGGTCCGCTTCGCCGTCGGTCGCTACACGGGCACCGCGGTGGGCTTCCACGACATCCCGCGGGCGCGCGACGGCACCCGGGTGCAGAGCGAGGCCGACCTGGGACGACCCGTGTCGCACGGCTGCGTGCGCCAGCGCACCTCCGACGCCGCAGCGCTCTGGGCGTTCGCACCGGTGGGCACCCGCGTGGTCGTCGTGCGCTGACGGCCGGCGGCCGGGCGTTCGGGCTCAGTCGTCGGCCCCCAGCCGGACGCCGGCCCAGCGCGGACCCACCGCCTCGATCTCCACCCAGCGAGTCTCGCCGTCCTCGGTCGAGGTCCCCCGGCCCCGGCTGATCGCCACCTCCAGCCGGTCCCCGGCCAGGGACTCGGCCCGGCCCACGCCCCACTCGACCACGACGACCGAGGTCGCCAGGTCGGTGTCCAGGTCGAGGTCGTCCAGCTCCAGGGTGTCGCCCAGCCGGTAGGCGTCGACGTGCACGAGTGCGGGTCCGTCCGCGGCCGAGGGGTGCACCCGGGCGATGACGAACGTGGGCGAGGTGATCGGCCCGCGCACGCCGAGGCCCTCTGCGAGCCCCTGGGTGAGGGTGGTCTTGCCGGCGCCCAGGTCGCCGGTGAGCAGCACGAGGTCGCCGGCGCGCAGCACGGCGGCGAGGCGGCGGCCGAGCGCCCGCATCGCGTCGGCGTCCGGGACGAGCATCACCACGGCTCCGCTGGCCGGCGCAGGCCGGGCAGCAGGCCGGCCGCCCAGGCGAGGTCCTGCCGGAGCGCGGCCATGGGCACGCCGCCCGGCCCGAAGCGCAGGGCCGCCGACGGGTGGTAGGTGACCAGCAGCGGCCGGCCGGCGACCTCCCGCAGCTCCCCGCGGCTGGCCCCCAGCCGCACCGCGGGGCCCAGGGCCCAGGCGACGGCGGTGGCACCCATCGCCACGACCAGCAGCGGGTCGACCAGCTGGACCTGGCGGTCCAGCCAGGGCCGGCAACGTCCGGCCTCGGCCCGGGTCGGCCTGCGGTTGCCGGGCGGACGGCACTTCAGCACGTTGGCCACGGCCACGCGGTCCCGGGACAGCCCGGCCTCGTCGAGCACCTGGTCGAGCAGCTGGCCGGCTCGGCCCACGAACGGCCGGCCGGCGGCGTCCTCCTGGGCGCCCGGGGCCTCGCCGACGAGCAGCAGCTCCGCGCCGGGCGGGCACTCCCCGGGGACGACGTGCCGGCGGGCAGCGGCCAGCTCGGGGCAGGCCACACACCCGGCCACCCGGTCGACCAGCGCGGTCCAGGTCGGCGACGCCGCAGCGGCCGTCGAGGGGTCGTCGACCACGGCCGTCACCGCCGTCGACCCCGGGCGGCGCCGAGCCGGGCCAGCTGCTCGCGCAGCGCGAGGGAGACGACGTCGGGATGCTCGAGCATCAGCATGTGTCCGCAGTCGGGCACCAGCCGCAGCTCGGCCGCCGGCAGCACCCGAGCGATCTGCCGACTGTGCTCGGCCGGGGTCAGCCGGTCGTCCTCGCCGACCATGACGAGGGTGTCGACCCGGTCGAGAACGCCGACCGCTGCCAGCTTGTCGTAGGACTCGAAGGCGGGGAAGAAGTCGGCGAGTACCTCGATCGGGGTCGACGCGTGCATCCGGGTGACGAACTCGACGGTGGCCGGCGACACGTCGGAGGCGAAGGAGTACGCCCGGGTGAGCAGGAACTCCAGGTCGCTGCCCGTACGCCGGCCGAGCTCCACCAGCTGAGGGCGACCGCTCAGCGCCCTGAGCAGGGTCGGCGCGTGGCGGTGCAGGGCCCGCGCCGCCGCCGCGGGGATCCCGAGGGTGACCTCCGCGATCCCTCCGGCCGACGTCGCCAGGAGCGCGACGCCGACGATTCGCGAGCCGAACAGCTGCGGGTGCCGGTCGGCCAGCGACAGGACCGTCATGCCCCCCATCGAGTGGCCGACCAGGACGATCGGCCCCTCCGGCACCAGCACGTCCAGAACCGCACGCAGGTCCTCACCCAGGCGGTCGATGGTGTTGGCGCCGTCCGGGCCACGGCCGGACCGGCCGTGGCCCCGCTGGTCCCACAGCACGAGGCGGACGGCACCGCCGAGCGCCAGCCGCTGGTAGTGCCAGCAGTCCAGGTTCAGGGCGTAGCCGTGGCAGAGGACGACGGTGAGCCCCGCCGCGGCAGCCCCCGGTCGCCCCGGGTCGACCTCGGCGTAGAGCTCCACGCCGTCGTCGGTGCGCACCACCACCGGCGCGGCGCGCACCTGCCCGTAGCCCGGCGGCCCCTCGGCGGCCCGCCGCAGCGGACGCCCGACCAGCCGACGCTCGACCAGGGCGCCGACCGCCGCCCCGGCGGCGAGCACCCCGAGCCCCGCCCCCACCAGACCCCGCCGACCGGCCATCCCTATCGACCCTCCATGCCTACGAGCCCGCCCCTGCTACGAGCCCGCCGAGCCGACCACGACGCGCGGGACCCGTGGTCCGATCCGGGTGACGATCTCGTAGGAGATCGTCCCGGTGGCGCGCGCCCAGTCCTCGGCCGTCGGCTCGCCGCGGTCCCCCGGCCCGAACAGGACCACCTCGTCGCCCGCCTGCGCCGGGTCGTCGCCGAGGTCGAGCACGAACTGGTCCATGCACACCGTGCCGGCGATCGTCCGCCGCCGACCAGCCGCGAGCACCGGGCCGCAGTTCGTCGCCACCCTCGGGATGCCGTCGGCGTACCCCAGGGGCACCAGCCCGAGCGTGGTGTCCCGCTCGGTGACGTAGCGGTGCAGGTAGGACACCCCGTGCCCGGCCGGCACCCGCTTGGCCAGGGCCAGCCGGGCCGTGAGGGTCATCGCGGGGCGGAGTCCGAAGTCGGCGGGGCCGGCCTGGTCCGGCACCGGCGAGAGACCGTAGACCGCCAGGCCGGGGCGCACCAGGTCGAAGTGCGTGTCCGGCCGGGTCAGCGTCGCCGCCGAGTTCGCCAGGTGGCGGACCTCCGGACGGGCCCCCGCCGCCTCGGCCACCGCCAGCGCCTCGTGGAACGCGTCGAGCTGGCGGTCGATCGTGGGGTGTCGCGGGGCGTCCGCGTGTGCCAGGTGCGACCAGAGGCCGACCAGCCGCACGGCGCCGTCCGCCTGCGCCTGGAGAGCGGCGCCGACCAGCGCCGGCCAGTCCGCGAGCGGGGAGCCGGCCCGACCCAGACCGGTGTCCACCTTGAGGTGCAGCCGGGCCGGCCGGCCGACCGCCCGACCGGCCGCTGCAGCGCTGGCCACCGCCCATGGCGCGCTGGCCGACACGTCGACGTCGGCCCGGACGGCGTCCGCCCACGGGTCGGCGGGGTCGAGCAGCCAGGCGAGGATCCTGGGGGCGGTGAGGCCGGCGCCCCGCAGCGCCAGCGCCTCCTCCAGCAGCGCCGTGCCCAGCCAGCCGGCGCCGCCGGCGACGGCGGCTTGGGCACAGGGCAGCAGCCCGTGGCCGTAGCCGTCCGCCTTGACCACCGCCAGGAGCTGGGCGTCCGGCGCCCGTTGGCGCAGCGCCACGACGTTCCCGGCCACCGCCGCCACGTCGATCGTGGCCACCGCCCGGTGGACGCGGGGCTCGCTCACCCCGCGCTCCCGCCACGGAGGTCGCGCAGGCCCCCGATGGCGAGGGGCAGCGCCTCCAGCACGTCGGACGCCGTGACCGGCCCACGGTGCCCGGCCGCCTCCCGGGCCGCCAGCCCGTGCACGAACGCGCCCAGCACGGGTGCCTGGGCGCCGAGCCCGGCGGCGAGCAGCATCCCGACGACACCGGAGAGGACGTCGCCGGTCCCGCCGGCCGCCAGCGCCGGGGTGCCGGTCGGGTTGACGACCACCCGGCCGTCCGGGCCGGCCACCACCGTCGTCGACCCCTTGAGCAGGACGACGGCGTCGAGGTCGGCCGCCAGCGTCCGGGCGGCGCCCACCCGGTCCCCACCCACCGGGCGGCCGGCGAGCCGGGCGAACTCGCGGTCGTGCGGGGTGAGCACGGTGAGGGCGGACCGCCGGGCGGCCAGGCCCGGCTGCTGGGCGAGCAGGGTCAGCGCGTCCGCGTCGACCACGACGGGGACGTCCCCGGCCAGCGCCTCGGCGAGCCGGTGCGCCGCGGCGTCGTCCGTGCCGAGCCCCGGCCCGACCACGTACGCCTCGACCCGGCCCGCACCGACGACGGCCTCCGGCCAGCGCGCCCGCACCTGGTCCGCCGCCGGGCCGATGTAGCGCACCAGGCCGGCGCCGGCCCGCAGGGCGCCCCCGACGGCCAGGACGGCCGCCCCGGTGAACGCGGCCGAACCGGCGACGACCCCGACCACGCCACGGCTGTACTTGTCGTCGTCCGGCTGCGGCCACGGCCAGGCGGCGGCGACGTCCATCGCCTGCGGCACCGTCAGGGCGGGCGCGGCCGGCAGGTACGGCCCGAGCCCGATGTCGACGACCTCGAGGATCCCGACCCGGGCCTGCCCCGGATGCACGACGAGCCCCGGTTTCGGGCAGCCGAAGGTGACCGTGACGTCAGCGGTGAAGGCCGCCCCGGCGACCTGCCCGGTGTCGGCGTCGACGCCGCTCGGCAGGTCGACCGCGACCCGCCAGGCTCCGCTCGCGTCGATGGGGGCGACCAGGGCCGCAGCCGGTTCACGCAGCGCCCCCGACCCCCCGATGCCGACGATGCCGTCGACGACCAGCTGGGCCGTGCCCACGACCCGGGCGGCGTCCTCCGGCCCGACCCGTCGGCCCCCCGCGGCCGCCAGCGCGGCGAGCCCGCCGGGATGCGTCGTCGAACCGAGCAGGACGGCGTCCACCCGAGCTCCCCGGCGAGCCAGCGCAGCACCGGCGAACAGGGCGTCGCCGCCGTTGTCGCCGCTGCCGACCAGCAGGACGACCCGCGACCCGTACACCGCCGGGAGCAGGGCGGCGCAGGTTCGGGCGAGTCCGGTGGCCGCCCGCTGCATCAGCGCCCCGGGGGGCAGCTGGGCCATCAGCGCGGACTCGGCGGCGCGGACCGTCGCGACGTCGTGGACCGCTCTCACTCGGCCGCCCCGGAGGCGTCCGGCCCGGAGGGCTCGGGGCCCTCGGCGACGACCATGGCGGAGGCGATGCCGGCGTCGTGGGAGAGGGACAGGTGCCACCGGGTGATCCCGGCGACGGTGGCCGCCGCGGCGACCGTGCCGCGCAGGGCCAGCCGCGGGCGCCCGCTCGGGTCCCGGGCGACCACACAGTCGTGCCAGGCCAGCCCGATGGGCGCCCCCAACGCCTTGGCCACCGCCTCCTTCGCCGCGAAGCCGGCCGCCAGCGACGCCAGCGGGAGGTCTCGCTCGTCCTCGGCGAACAGCCGCACGCGCAGCCCGGGGCGCCGGTCGAGGATCCGCCCGAACCGCCCGACGTCCACCACGTCGATCCCTACCGCCACGATCACCCGGCCAGCGTAATGACCAGGCGAGGCAGGCCGCCGCGAACCGTAACGGGTGCCCTCACCAGTGACGGCTCGCGCTCGGCTGGTGAGGCAGCCACCCGGGTCCGGTGAGCCCGGCGCTCACTCGACCGTGACCGACTTGGCCAGGTTGCGCGGCTGGTCGACGTCGTAGCCCTTCGCCGCGGCCATCTCGCAGGCCAGCACCTGCAGCGGCACCGTGCTCACCAGCGGCTGCAGCAGCGTGGGCACCTGCGGGATCCGGATGAGGTGGTCGGCGTAGGGCTCGACGGCTCCGTCGCCCTCCTCCGCGATGACGATCGTCCGCCCGCCGCGCGCCCGCACTTCCTGGATGTTCGAGACGATCTTGTCGTGCAGCACGCTGCGACCCCGCGGCGAGGGCACGATGACCACGACCGGCAGCCCCTCCTCGATCAGCGCGATCGGGCCGTGCTTGAGCTCCCCCGCCGGGAACCCCTCGGCGTGCATGTAGGCCAGCTCCTTGAGCTTCAGGGCCCCCTCCAGCGCCACCGGGTACCCCACGTGACGCCCGAGGAACAGCACCGCCTTGGCGTCCACGAGCGAGCGGGCCAGCGCCCGGACCGGCTCGACGGTGTCCAGCACGAGGTCGACCTTCTCGGGCATCGCGGACAGCTCCTGCAGGTGGACCCGGATCTCGTCCCCCCACTTCGTCCCGCGCACCTGCCCGAGGTAGAGAGCCACCAGCTGGACGGCGACGACCTGGGTCAGGAACGCCTTGGTCGACGCGACGGCGACCTCCGGGCCGGCATGGGTGTAGACCACCGCATCGGACTCCCGCGGGATGGTGGAGCCGTTGACGTTCCCGATGGCGAGCACCCGGCTGCCCTGGTCGCGCGCGTGGCGCACCGCCATCAGCGTGTCCATCGTCTCGCCCGACTGCGAGATCGCGAGGACCAGCGTCCGAGGCGTCAGGATCGGGTCGCGGTAGCGGAACTCCGAGGCGATCTCCACCTCGCACGGGATCCGCGTCCAGTGCTCGATCGAGTACTTGGCGAGCAGGCCCGCGTGGTACGCCGTCCCGCACGCGATGATGACGATCTTGTCGACCTCGCGCAGATGCTCGTCGGACAGCCGCATCTCGTCCAGGTGCAGCCGACCGCCGGCGTCGATCCGGTCGAGCAGGGTGTCGGCGACCGCCTTCGGCTGCTCGGCGATCTCCTTGAGCATGAAGTAGTCGTAGCCGCCCTTCTCCGCGGCTGAGGCGTCCCAGTCGACGTGGTACGGGCGGACGTCGGCCGGCGCGCCGTCGAACGTGGTCACGACGACCCGGTCCGGTCGCAGCTCGACGACCTGGTCCTGGCCGAGCTCGATCGCGTCTCGGGTGTGCGCGATGAACGCCGAGACGTCGCTGCCGAGGAAGTTCTCGCCGGAGCCCAGCCCGACGACGAGCGGGCTGCTGCGGCGGGCCCCCACGACCAGGTTCGGCTGGTCGGCGTGGACGGCGACCAGGGTGAACGCACCCTCGAGGCGACGGCAGACCCGACGCATGGCCTCGGCCAGGTCGGCTCCGGCCGGCTCGTACTCCTCGGCCAGCAGGTGCGCCACCACCTCGGTGTCGGTCTCCGAGCGCAGGTGGTGGCCGCGCTCCTCGAGCTGGGTGCGCAGCGCCGCGAAGTTCTCGATGATCCCGTTGTGGATCACCGCGACCTCGTGAGCGTCGTCCAGGTGCGGGTGAGCGTTGCGGTCGTTCGGCGCGCCGTGGGTGGCCCACCGGGTGTGGCCCATCCCGGTCGTGCCCAGAGGGAGGGGCTGGTCGCCCAGCAGCTTCTCGAGGTTGGCGAGCTTGCCGGCCCGCTTGCGCGTCTGCACGCCGCCCTCGGCGATCACCGCAACCCCGGCCGAGTCGTAGCCGCGGTACTCCAGGCGCCGAAGTCCCTCGATGACGACGTCCAGCGCCGGCTGACGCCCGACGTATCCCACGATGCCGCACATGGGCCTCACCCTACGGGGCGGCGCCGCGCCGGTTAGGGCCTGCCGCGCAGCCACCGCTCGATCGGTGGCCCGGCGACTCCCGCCGCGTAGACCCGGCTGTGGTCCACGCCGTCGAGCACGAGCAGCTCGACCCGATGCCCACCCGCGCGCAGCGCCTGTTCGAACGCCTCGCTCACGGCCACCGGTACCAGTGGGTCGGCTGAGCCGTGCAGCAGGAGGATGCGCAGCCCTGGCGCGACCTCAGGGTCACGCGCCCAGGCGGTCGGGTCCCCGCGTCGCCACCGTCCCGGGTCCGCCGACGCGGGCCCTCCGAAGAGGGGCTCGGCGAGGTCGGCGAACCGGGCGAGGTCGTAGGTCCCGGCCAGGCCGATCAGCGCGTCCGGGCGGCTCGGCGGGTACGGGCAGCCGGCCCGGAACTGATCGCCGACCAGTGCCGCGAGCGCGGCGAGGTGACCCCCGGAGGAGTGCCCGACGACCACGACGGACGTCGCCGAGACGCCCGCGCGGCGGGCGCGGTCCACGGCGAAGTCGACGGAGCACACGACGTCGGCCACCGGCTCGGGGAACCGAGCTCCGGCGGCCACCGCCCGGTGCCCGGCGGCGACCACGACCGAGCCCGCGTCCGCCAGCCGGGCCGCCAAGGGTCGAAGCCCGGTGTAGTCGGCGCTCTGCCAGGAGCCGCCGGGCACCAGGACCACGACCGGAGCACGGCCGAGGGCAGCCGGCAGGAACACCTCCGCGGACCGACCGGGCAGGTAGGACTCGACGACTCCGGCCCGGGACGGTCGCTCGGGCCGGGCGACGCCGGTCGCCCCGTCCGGCGCGCATCCCGCGGCGAGCGCGACCCCAGCAGCCACCGACGCGACGGCGGCCGAACGCAGCGTCGTCCGCCAGCAGCCCACCGTGCGCACGCCCCCAGCCTCGCCCGGCCGGGCCGGGCCGGCCAGGGCCGAGAGTCGGTCAGCCGGTGAGCCGGTGAGCCGGTCAGCCGGTCTGCCGCACCACGGCGGCCAGCCGGTCGGCCACCCCGCGAGCCTGGGCCTCGGTCGGGGCCTCCACCATGACCCGAACCAGGGCCTCGGTCCCGCTCGGGCGCAGCAGGACCCGGCCGCCCCCGCCCAGCTCCGCCTGGGCCTGGGCGACGGCCCGGGCCACCGCTTCGGACGCGGCGACGGCCGACTTGTCGACGTCGGAGACGTTGACGAGCACCTGGGGGAGCCGGTCCATGACAGCGGCCAGCTCGCCGAGCGACAACCCGCTGCGCACCACCTCGGCGAGCAGGTGCAGTGCGGTCAGCAGTCCGTCACCGGTGGTGGCGTGGTCGAGCATCACCACGTGGCCGCTCTGTTCCCCCCCGAGAGCGAATCCCCCTGAGCGCATGGCCTCCAGCACGTAGCGGTCCCCCACCGGGGTCTCCACGACGGTGATGCCCGCCTTGGCGACCGCCTGGCGGAACCCGAGGTTCGACATGACCGTGGCGACCACCGTGTCGTGGCGCAGCGTCCCGACGTCGCGCATGGCCAGGGCGAGGATGGCCAGGATCTGGTCGCCGTCGACGACCCGGCCGGCCGAGTCCACCGCCAGGCACCGGTCGGCATCCCCGTCGAACGCCACGCCGAGGTCGGCCGCGCGCTCGACCACGGCGGCTCGCAGCGGCCCGAGGTGTGTGGACCCGCAGCCCTCGTTGATGTTCGTGCCGTCCGGCTCCGCGTTGATCGCCACGACGTCAGCGCCGGCTGCCCGTAGGGCCAGCGGGGCGACCTCCGAGGCCGCGCCCTGGGCGCAGTCGACCACGACCCGCAGGCCGTCCAGGCGGGTCGGCAGGGTGGACAGCAGGTGCTCGACGTAGCGGGTGGCGCCGTCCGCCAGCGGCTGGATCCGACCGACCGCAGCGCC
>DAIRVJ010000048.1:0-3632 GCA_036802895.1 Candidatus Nanopelagicales bacterium | reverse complement strand
AGGCCCGCCTGGACGGCAGCGGACAGGAACTCCCCGGAGGCGCGGCCGTCGCGGCCGACCACGGCGAGGGGCCGGTGACCGGCGAACTCCCCGGCTTCGCCCAGGACGTGTGCGGCGGCCACGGCGAGGTCCAGTGCGAGCTCTGCCGTGACGTCGCGATTGGCCAGGCCCCGGACGCCGTCGGTCCCGAACAGGCGACCCATCGTCGATCCCGTCAGCGCTTGCTGTACTGCGGCGCCTTCCGGGCCTTCTTCAGCCCGTACTTCTTGCGCTCCTTGACCCGAGCGTCACGCGACAGGAAGCCCGCCTTCTTCAGGGTGGGCCGGTTGGCCTCGACGTCGATCTCGTTCAGCGCGCGGGCGATCCCCAGGCGCAGCGCGCCGGCCTGGCCGGTCGTCCCGCCGCCCGAGATCCGGGCGAACACGTCGTAGCGACCGTCGAGGTCCAGGATGGTGAACGGCTCGCTCACCATCTGCTGGTGGACCTTGTTGGGGAAGTAGGTGGCCAGATCGCGGCCGTTGATGACGAAGCGCCCGGTGCCCGGCACCAGGCGGACGCGAGCGATCGCCTCCTTGCGTCGGCCGGTGGCCGCCGCCGGTGCGGTGTGCACCTCCCGCTGGGGGCGGGCGGCCACCGTCTCCGAGGTGTACTCGGACAGCTCGGTCGCGTCGGTCAGGTCGGTCGCCTCGGCGGCGTCCTGGGGGGTTTCGGTCAGGCTGTCACTCACGGCCACGGTCCTCTCGGTCGGTCGGTCGGTTCGGTCGCCGTGGCCTACTGCGCGACCTGGCTGATCTCGAAGGGCACCGGCTGCTGGGCCTGGTGCGGGTGCTCGGGGCCGGTGTACACCTTGAGCTTGGTGATCATCTGACGCCCAAGGCGGTTGTGCGGCAGCATGCCTCGGACGGCCTTCTCGACGGCGCGACGTGGGTTCTTCACGAGCAGCTCGGCGTAGGTCGTCGCGCGCAGGCCGCCCGGGTAGCCGGAGTGCCGGTAGTCGATCTTCTGCTCCCGCTTGGCACCGGTCAGTGCCACCTTGTCGGCGTTGACGATGATGACGAAATCACCGGTGTCCACGTGCGGGGCGAACGTCGGCTTGTGCTTGCCGCGCAACAGGGTGGCGGTCTGGACGGCCAGCCGACCCAGGACGACGTCGGAAGCGTCGATGACGTGCCACTGACGCTGGACGTCGCTGGCCTTGGGGCTGAACGTGCGCACGGTCGCAGGCTTCTCTCGTCGATCGGGTTCGCTGGGCCGCCGCGGGGGCGGCGGGCACGCTGGCGTACGCGGCCGGGGCCGACACGCTCAGCGGGGTCCGAGGATACCCGTGCGGTCACGAGCCGGTCAAAGCGGGACCAACCCCCGGATGCCCCATGCCCTCGCCAGGCGGCAGGATGGCGCCATGGGCGGACCAGGGAACGTGGTGGCTGCAGTCGCCGCGCTGGTGCTCAGCGCGAGCGCCTTTCTGCCCTGGACCGACGAGCGGGCGGCGTACGACCTGCCGCTGGACGGTCTCTGGGAGGGCTTCACGGTCGCCCAGGCGGTCAACCCGGCGGCGTCCCTCATGCTGGGCCTGCTCTTCGTCGCCTTCGTCTTCGCGATCTCCGCCGTCAGCGGGTCGAGACTGATCGCCGCGATCGGCTCGCTGCTCGGCGCCGGACTGGTCGCCGGCTGGGTCGACCAGAGCCGGGGCCGGGCCACCACGCTCGACTTCCTGACCGACAGCAGCCGTCCGGGAGCCTGGCTGGCCGCGCTCGCGGTGCTCATCGGTCTGCTGTCGGCCCTCATGCGTCGGCAGTTCGTCGCCCGCGTGTAGGCGCCTCAGACCTGTCAGGGTGAGGACGGTCTATCGCCCGTCCTCACCCTGACAGGTCGCGTACGCCTAGCGCGGGCGGTCGACCCGCCCTTCGTCCCAAATGGCCGTCCCCGACTCGTACACCTCCCCGGATGCCCCGAACACCAGGTACCGGTCGAACCCGCGGGCGAACCACCGGTCGTGGGTGACCGCGAGCACGGTGCCGTCGAAGGCCGCCAGCCCGTCCTCGAGGGCCTCGGCGCTCGCCAGGTCGAGGTTGTCCGTCGGCTCGTCGAGCAGCAGCAGTGTGGCGCCGTCCAGCTCCAGGAGCAGGATCTGCAGGCGCGCCTGCTGGCCCCCGGAGAGGGTGTCGAACGGCTGGTCGGCCTGCAGGTCGAGCTCGTAGCGGCGCAGCGCGGAGATCGCCGGGCCGCGCTGCAGCGACGCGTGCTGCCACAGGATCTCCACCAGTGGCACCCCCACCAGCTCGGGATGCTCGTGGGTCTGGGCGAAGTGCCCGGGGACGACGCGCGCGCCCAGCGCCCAGCGGCCCTGGTGCTCGACCGGGCGGCCGGCGAGCAGCCGGAGGAAGTGCGACTTGCCGGACCCGTTGCTGCCGAGCACGGCGACCCGCTCCCCGTAGAACACCTCCAGGTCGAACGGCTGCATCAGGCCGGTGAGCTCCAGGGCCTGACAGGTCACGGCGCGCACGCCGGTCCGCCCGCCGGTCAGTCGCATCCGCACGTTCTGCTCGACCGGCGGCGCCTGCGGAGGCCCAGCCTCCTCGTACTTGCGCAGCCTGGTCTGCATGGCCCGGTAGCGGCTGGCCATGTCAGGGGAGATGGCCGCCTGCTGCTGCAGCGTGCGCACCAGCGCCCGCAGCCGCTCGTGCTCCTCGTCCCAACGGCGCACGAGCTCCTCGAGTCGAGCGTTCCGCTCGCGTCGCGCGTCGTGGTAGCTCGCGAAGCCTCCGCCGTGCGTCCACGCCGTCCCGCCCTCCACCGTGACGATGCGGGTGGCGGTCCGGGCGAGCAGCTCGCGGTCGTGGCTCACGAACAGGACGGTCTTCGGCGAGTCCAGCAGGCGCCGCTCGAGCCAGCGCTTGCCCTGGACATCCAGGTAGTTGTCCGGCTCGTCGAGCAGCAGCACCTCGTCGGGCCCCCGCAGCAACGCCTCCAGCACGAGCCGCTTCTGCTCGCCGCCCGACAAGGAGCGGACCGGCCGGTACTGGGCGCGCTCGTACGGCAGGCCGAGGGCCTCCGTGCAGCAGACGTCCCAGGTGACCTCGGCCGGGTACCCGCCGGCGTCCCCCCAGTCGACGAGCGCCTGCGCGTACGCCAGCTGGGTCGGCTCGTCGTCGCGTTCCATGATCGCCAGCTCGGCTGCGTCGACGGCCCGGCCGACAGCCGCGAGCGCCGGTGGGGCCACCGAGAGCAGCAGATCCCTGACGGTCGAGTCGTCGCGCACCGACCCGACGAACTGGCGCATGACGCCGAGCCCCCCGCTGCGGACGACGGTCCCGGACTGGGGCGTCAGATCACCCGCGACGATGCGGAGCAAGGTCGTCTTGCCCGCCCCGTTGGCACCGACCAAGGCGACCTTGGCGCCGTCCCCGACCCGGAAGGACACCTCGGTGAACAGCATCCGCCCGTCCGCCAGCTGGTGGCCGACCCGACTGACGTCCACGTGCCCCATGGGTCAGCGACTCCGCTCGCGGGTCGCCCTGGTCGCCTCGGCGCGAAGGGCGAGTTCGTCGTCGGCGGGGTAGCCGACGGCCTCCAGCGTGAGCCCATGGGCGGGGACGACGTTGACCGCCGGTACGCGACGGCCGTCAGCCAGC
>DAIRVJ010000047.1:14474-15800 GCA_036802895.1 Candidatus Nanopelagicales bacterium | reverse complement strand
TTGAACCGCCAGAAGTCGATCAGCTCGCAGGCGGCGTCGATCTCGGCCTGGTAGACCGTCTTCGACTGGCCGAGCATGGTCGCGGCGTTGAGCGTCTGCCGCCACGGGCCGGCGAGGAGCTCGGCGGCCTTGAGGAAGATCGCCGCCCGGTCGTCGAAGGAGAGGTCGCGCCAGCCCGGCGCGGCCTCACGGGCGGCGGCGATGGCGCCGCGGGCGTCGTCGTTCGTCGCGTCGGCGGTGACGCCGAGGACGCTGTGCCGGGCATGCGGCTGGACGACGTCGACCGACGCGCCCGAGGCCATCGCCCGCTTGCCGCCGATCGCCGCGGTCAGCTCGACGGCACCGGCCGAGAGCTCGACGATCCGGGCCTCCAGCTGCGCACGCTCGGGGGAGCCCGGCGCGTAGGTCAGGTTCGGCTCGTTGACGGGAACGGGTACTCGGGTGACGGCATCCATGGCGCCCATCGTGGCACGCCGACTGGGCCGGTGAAGGGCCTGCGGCCCTAGTCGTCGTGCGCCCCCTCGAGGACCCTTGAACTGGGTCCGGCATAGGGGTGCGTCATGGTGCGGCGTCGACTGGGGTCACTGTTCGGGTCGGTTCTCCTGGCGGTGGGAGTGGTCGCTGCCGGGCCGGCGGCCGCCGCGGATCTCTGGCTGGACGTGCTGACCGACCCCGATCCCGCGCGGGTGGCGCCGGGCGGGGAGGTGCGCTTCTCACCGGTGGCCCTGCTGCCGGCCGAGGACCTCACCCTGCTGGCCCTGACCAGTGACGCGCTCGGCAACCTCGCCGACCCCGCGAACCCCGCCCTGCAGTCGACCACCTGCGTCGCCCCACTGCCGCTGCCCTACCCGCACGACCCCTACGGCGCCTACGACTTCGGGTGCACCTACACGGTGGGCTTCGACGGTCCACCGGGTGATCGGGCCGACACGGTGCGGCTGACGATCCGGCGCCACGACGGCACCGAGTCGACAGCGTCGGCGAGCGCCGACGTGACCGTGACG
The DNA here is from genome assembly GCA_036802895.1 of Candidatus Nanopelagicales bacterium. GTDB lineage: Bacteria > Actinomycetota > Actinomycetes > Prado026 > Prado026 > DAIRVJ01. The sequence goes on along the minus strand of DAIRVJ010000047.1, from coordinate 14,796 downwards.
GCCGCGCTCGGCGCACTGACCGGGACGCTCACCGACGACGTCACCGGTGACCCGCTCAGCGGTGTCCGGGTGATGGCGCTCGGCGCCTCGACGTCCCGAGGCGCCACGACGGACGCGACCGGCCGGTTCGGGTTCCCCGACCTGGCGCCCGGTGGGTACCGCGTCACGGCGGGCAACCTGGTCGAGCTGGTCGCCTCCGACTACGCGCCCGAGTGGTACCGCGACAAGCCGGACTTCACGTCGGCTGATGCGGTCCCGGTGACCGCTGGCGCCACCGCCGTCGTCGACCTTGCTCTCGCCGTCGGCGGTCGGATCACCGGGA
>DAIRVJ010000047.1:8930-14374 GCA_036802895.1 Candidatus Nanopelagicales bacterium | reverse complement strand
GTCGAGGGGCCGACCGTGCTCGTCGGGAACTCCGACCAGGTGCTGGAGCCGGCGGAGACCTGGGCCTACACCTGCTCGGCCGACGTCGTCCTGGTGCCGGTCATCGAGGTCACCGTGACCGCCGCCGACCCGGCCGACACCACGGTCACGGCGGACGCCCGGCTGGTCTATGCATTGGCCGAGCCGTTCGCCGTCACGGTCACCCCGTCGGCGACCCGTGTCCTCGAGGGGACGACCGTCGACTGGACCATCGACGTCCGCAACGTCGGGAACTACCCGATGACGAACGTGTTCGCGCAGGGACGCGTTCTCTTCCCCGGCTGGGCCGGCCCGATCCCCTATGCCGACGCGGCCGGGCCCCAGCGGCTGGACGGCGACGGTGACGGCGTCTTCGAGCCCGACGAGACCTGGCGCTTCGTGGTGGCCCTGCCGGTCGTCGTCGAGGGCAGCACCCTGGAGGCTGCGGGCGGGGGCGCCCCCCTGACGAGCCCGGGCACACGCGTCGCCTTTGCCGCCGAGTCCGCGGCCCTCGACGTCGTGCCCGCCCCCGTCATCCCCGTGCTGCCGGACACCGGAGCCTCGGGCCGCACCACCCTACTGGCCGCCACGGGGCTGCTGCTCGTCCTGGTCGGCGTGGCACTGATCGCTGCTGCGCGCCCGGTGACGGTCAGCTCGCAGCGAGCAGGTCGCTGAGCTCCTGGGTGGCGTACCAGAGCAGGTCGGGGTCCTCGTGGGGGTCGGCGCCCGCCTCGTCGACGTGCGCGCTCACGATCCGGTCGAGCGGGACGTCGGTGCCCACGAGGACCGCCGTCGGACCGGCGCCCGGCCGCGGGGTGACCGACGGGTCGGGCACGTCGGCGGCCAGCACCACCCGTCGACCGGCTGCGGTCGGGTCGTGGTCGAGCAGGGGCAGCGCCTCCGCGGCGGCCGCGAGCAGCGCGTCGTACTCCAGCTCCTCGAGGTCGGCGTCCGGGTGGTCGGCCCGAAGGGCGGGGGTCACCGCATGGGCGGCGAACGGCCCGGCGACCCGCCCGACGGCGAGCAGGCGGGCGACCCCCGGCAGGGTCGCCGGGAGGTACACCCGCATCAGGCGCTCCAGCCCAGCTCGTCCGTCCGGGCCCGCCGCAGGGCGTCCGCGGACGTGCGCAGCGAGGTTTCCAGCACATCGAGGCGGCGCGAGGGATCCATGAGGTTCACACCGATGGCCTGCAGGTCCTCGGGGCCTGGGCCGACCATGGTCACGGTGGTCCCGGCCGCCCGCACCTTGCCCGCCTCGCGCACCATCCGACGGGTGACGGTCCTGCGGAACCCGCGCTCGATCCGGCCGGCCACCGACGACGGCTCGTCGTAGTCGAAGGAGCACATCGGCGCGAGCACGTACACCTCGTCCAGCTCACGGCCGGCGAGCAGGTCGACCGAGGTCGTCGAGCAGGTGCCTCCGTCGATGTAGCGCCGACCCGCGATCGTGACCGGGGCGTACCACGCCGGCACCGAGCAGGACGCGAGCACCGCTTCGGTGAGCGGCGCATCGGGGGCGCCGTCACGGCCGAACACGACGCGGCGGCCGGTGTCGTAGTCCATCGCGACGATCCAGAGGGCCGGGTGGGGCGACCACTCCCCGTGCGGTGTGAACGCGTCGATCATGTGCCGCACGCTCCACAGGTTGCCCCGACCCTCCGGCAGCAGCGACGAGACGGCGGCGAGGGGCGTCATCGAGCGGGGATGGCGCACGGCACGCAGCAGCAGCTTGGCCGACCCGACCCCGGCCCTGGGCAGGCCCGGGAGTGACCCGCCGGTGGCCCGGTCGTAGTCCAGGGTGTAGCCGGCCAGCGGACCCTCGGTGACCGGCCTGCCGAGCTGGTGGTCACGCAGGTCCTTCGGCCGCACCCCGGCGGCCAGCAGCGAGCCGAGCACCGAGCCGGCCGAGGTGCCGATGATGACCTCCGCGGTGCGCAGGTCGAAGTCCGCGACCTCCTCCAGGGCACACAGGGCGCCGATCTCCCAGGCGGCACCGAGCACGCCGCCCGCTCCGAGCACCAGGCCCCGGCGGGTGCTCACCGCACCGTGCTCCGCAGCTCGGCGAGGGACCCGACCAGGCACTGGGCGAGGACGTCGACGTCGGGCATGGCGTCCCGGTCGGCGTTCAGGCCGAAGTAGACCCCGCCGTCGTACGAGGTCAGGCCGATGCTCACCGCCTGGCCCTTGGCCAGCGGCACCACCGGGTAGGTGGCGAGCAGCCGCGCCCCGCCGGCGTACAGCGGGAACTGAGGTCCGGGCACGTTCGTGACGACCAGGTTGAACACCCGCCGGGACAGCGAGCTGCCCACCCGAGCCCCGAGGGCGTGCAGCGTCGGCGGGGCGAACCCAGCCGCCCCGACCAGCGCGTCGGCGCCGACCGCCTGGCCGGTCTCCTTGTGCGCCTTCATCGCGTAGGAGACCTGGTGCAGCCGCATGACCGGGCTGGGCTCGCCCACCGGCAGGTCGACCAGGTACGACGACACCCGGTTGCCGAGGGTGCCCGAGTGCTCGTCGGTGCGGACACTGACCGGCACCATGGCCCGGATGACGCTCTTGCCGGAGACGGCCTCCCCCCGGGTCATCAGCCAGTCGCGCAGGGCGCCGGCGACCACGGCCAGCACGACGTCGTTGACCGTGCCGCCGTGGGACTTGCGGATCGCCTTGTAGTCGTCGAGGTCGGTGTCGGCGGTCGCGTAACGGCGCTGCTCGCCGATCTCGGCGTTCAACGGGCTGCTCGGTGCGGAGCGGGCGACGGTGCGGACCATGGCCAGCACGCCGCCGGCGGCCCTGCCCGCCCGTCCGGCCGTGCGCCGGATGTCGCTCACGCCGCCGCGGACCGAGTCGACCACCGCGGTCGGCCGCCGGACCAGGTCGCCGACCGCCCCGGCCACCAGCTCCAGCCGGGAGGGCTCCGAGGTGGGGCGCCAGGTGTCGGGGGGCGTCTCGCGGGGGATCGGCTCGGTGTCGAGGATCACCTGGCCGATGTCCACCGCGCTGACGCCGTCGACCATCGCGTGGTGGGTCTTGGACAGGACGGCGAACCGGCCCCCCTCGAGCCCTTCGACCAGGTACATCTCCCACAGCGGACGGTTGCGGTCCAGGGGGCGGCTCATGACCCGGGCGACCAGGTCGCGCAGCTGCTCGTCGGTGCCCGGTCGGGGCAGCGCGGACCGCCGCACGTGGTAGGAGATGTCGAAGTGCTCGTCGTCGACCCACACGGGGCTGGCGAGATGACCCGGCACCCAGCGGATGCGCTGGCGGTAGCGCGGGACGAACGCGATCCGCTGCTTGATCAGGCCGACCAGCCGGTCGTAGTCGAAGCCGTCGTCCGGGATCGCGAACACCGACACCCCGCCCACGTGCATCGGCGTGGTCGACTCCTCCAGGTACAGGAACGACACGTCGAGAGGGTTGAGCCGGTCCGACACGTGCGTGAACCTCCCACGGATCCTAGGAGGTCCATGGTCGCACGCCGGATCCGTCGCTGCGCCCGAACGCGCGGCGTGCCCAGGAAGGGAGCGCGGAGAACCTGTCGATATCGTGGCTACGACCCCGCGAACAGTCCGACGACCGACCGGAGCGACCGTGACCGCCCCGCGCCGCCTTCGACTGCTGCTGCTCGGGGCCCTGGCGGCCGGCCTGCTTCCCGTGGGCGGCTGCGCGGCGAACGGGACGGGTGACGGCGCGTCCCCGTCAGGCACGCCAACCTCTGTCGCGAGCTCTCCGACCTCGGCCGCGACGTCGACGCCCACCCCGACGCCGAGCTCGTCGACGGAGGCCGTCGTCATCACGGTGACGGTGGCGGGCCGGAAGGTGACGCCTGCGCCGGGTCGGGTGCCCGTGCCGCTGGGCCGTCCCGTCGAGCTGAGGGTGACCAGCGACATCGCCGACGAGATCCACGTGCACGGCTACGAGCTGGAGCAAGAGGTGCCGGCCGGCGGCACCACGATCATGCGCTTCACCGCCGACCAGGCCGGCCTGTTCGAGGTCGAGACGCACGAGCACTCGCTGGTGCTGCTGCAGCTGCTGGTCAAGTAGCCGATGGGGGCCCTGCTGGACGCGATCCGCGAGCACGGGATCGGTGGGCGGCAGGACCTGCCGATCCCGTTCGCGTTCGCCGTCACCGGTGCGGCCGTCGTCCTCGTCCTGTCCTTCGTCCTGCTGGCCGTGCTGTGGCGCGACCCCCGGCTGGGCCGGGACGTGGCCGGCCGCGCGCTGCCACAGCGGCTGGCGGCCGCGCTGGACGCCGCACCCACTCGCTGGCTGTTCCGACTGGTCGGCCTGGCGGTCACCGGCTACGTGCTGCTCGCCGCGCTGTTCGGCCCGGACGACGCGCTGAACCCGACCGCAGGGGCGGTCTACGTGCTGTTCTGGGTCGGGACCGTGGCCTTCGCCTCCGCCCTGCTCGGCCCGGTCTGGCGGCTGGTGAACCCGCTGCGGACCGTCCACCTGCTGGCCTGCCGGGCGCTGCGCCGCGACCCGCTGCGGGCGGCGGCGCCCTACCCGGTGGTGCTCGGTCGCTGGCCGGCTGCCGGTGCGCTGCTCGCCTTCGGCTGGCTCGAGCTCGTCGCCCCCGACCGAGCCACCCTGCCGGTGCTGCGGACCTGGTTCGGGCTGTACGTGGTCGTCATGCTGGTCGGGGCGGCGGTCTTCGGCTCCGGGTGGTTCGACCGCGCCGACGGGTTCGAGGTGGCGTCGTCCACCCTCGGCCGGCTGTCCGTGCTCGGCCGCCGGCGCGACGGCGTCCTGGTGCTGCGCAGCCCGCTGGACGGCCTGGCCGCGATGCGACCGGGGCCGGGCGACGCGGCGGTGGTCGGCGTCCTGCTCGGGACCACGGCGTACGACGGGCTGTCCAACGCCACCGGGTGGGTGCGGCTGGTCCAGGAGGGTGCGCTGTCGCCGCTGGCGACGCAGACGCTCGGCCTGCTGGCCGCCGTCGGCCTGGTGACCGGGCTGTACGCCGTCGCGGTCGCCGCCGCCGGCCGGTTGGGCGGTGCCTCGCGACGGGAGCTGCCCGCCCAGTTCGCGCACTCGGTGGCGCCGATCGCGCTGGGCTACCTGGTAGCCCACTACTGGACGCTGTTCGCGATCACCGGGCAGCAGACCCTCATGCAGCTCTCCGACCCCTTGGGCCGAGGATCCGACTGGCTGGGGCTGGCCGACCGCGGCATCTCCTACGCCGGGATCACGCCGACCTCGGTGTCGACGGTCCAGGTCAGCGCCGTCGTGCTCGGCCACGTGCTGGGCGTCGTCCTGGCCCACGACCGGGCCGTCCGGCTGTTCCCGCGGCGGCAGGCGTTGCTCGGCCAGCTGCCCCTGCTCGCGCTGATGGTCACCTACACGGTGGGCGGCCTGCTGCTTCTCTTCGCGGCCTGAGGGGACCTCGACCCCCGGGCCCCTTCCCAGCGCGCCCCGCGCGTTGATCA
>DAIRVJ010000047.1:0-8830 GCA_036802895.1 Candidatus Nanopelagicales bacterium | reverse complement strand
CGCCGGTACCCCGACGTCCAGGGTGGCGAAGAACGGGTCGTCGGCCATGCCGGCCAGGTGCCGGTGGTAGGACGCCTCGAGCAGGATCGCCAGCTTCCAGACCGCCAGCGCGACGAACCACCGAGTCTCACCGGGGTCCCGCCCGGTGGCGTCGGCCCAGCGCGTGACCAGGTCGGCGCGCGCCGGGAACCCGGGACCGCTGGCCACCAGATCGCCCAGCGCGAACTCCTCCCCGGGCTCCGGCCAGAAGGACAGCAGGTAGCCGAGGTCGGCCCGCGGGTCGCCGACGGTGGCCATCTCCCAGTCGACGACGGCGGCCACCCGCGGCTGGTCGCCGGGGCCGACGATCACGTTGTCCAGCTTGAAGTCGCCGTGCACGACGGCCGGCTCGACCTCGGCCGGCAGGTGGGCGCGCAGCCAGTCCCGGACGGCGTCGTAGTCCGGCAGCTGGCGCGCGCGGGCGCCGGTCGCGGCGACCGCCGCCTCGATGCCCTCGCGCTGGCCCACCCAGCGGCGCAGCTGCCGCTCCAGGTACCCGGACTCCTTGCCCAGCCCCGCCCCGACGAACGGCCGCCAGTCGGCCCGGTGGATCTCGGCGAGGGTGTCGGCGAGGTCCAGGCCCAGTGCGCGCTGCGCGTCCACGTCGGCCGCCAGCCACGGGGGCAGCGTGTCCCGGATGACCGCGCCGTCCTGCCGCTGCATGAGGTAGAACGGCGCGCCGATCACGGAGGCGTCGGTGCACACGGCCACCGTGCGGGGTACCCGCACGTGGCCCGCGGCGCCGAGCAGGGTGAGCACGCGGTACTCGCGGACGACGTCGTGCGCGGTCGGCAGCAGGGGGCCGACCGGGGGCCGGCGCAGGACCCACTCCTCGTCGCCCCGCCGGACCAGGAAGGTGAGGTTGCTGTGCCCCTCGCCCAGCGGGCTGATACTGACGTCTCCGCCCCCGGGGAGGGCCCGCCGGATCCACCCGGCGAGGGCCGTAGGGTCGACCGGGGAGGCGTTGACGTCGGCCACGCCGCGATCCTAGGAGGGCGCCACCATGGACTTTGCACCCAGCCCACGTGCGGCCGAGCTGACCGAGCGCCTGCAGGCGTTCATGGCCGAGCTGGTCGACCCGGCCGAGGCGACCTACGCCGCCCAACGGGCCGAGCTCGTGGCCGCCGGCCGCCCGCACGACCTGCCACCGGTCGTCGAGGAGCTGAAGACGGCGGCCCGGGCCCGCGGCCTGTGGAACCTGTTCCTACCCGACGTCTCGGGCTTGTCCGTGCTCGACTACGCGCCGCTGGCCGAGATCACCGGTCGCTCCCCCGAGATCGCTCCCGAGGCGCTGAACTGCGCCGCGCCCGACACCGGGAACATGGAGCTGCTGCACATGTTCGGGACACCCGAGCAGCGCGAGCGCTGGCTGCAGCCGCTGCTGGACGGCCGCATCCGTTCCGCGTTCGCGATGACCGAGCCAGAGGTGGCCTCCTCGGACGCCCGCAACATCCGGACGTCGATCGTCCGGGACGGCGACGAGTACGTCATCAACGGCCGCAAGTGGTGGACCACCGGCGTCAACGACCCGCGCTGCCAGGTGATGATCGTCATGGGCCGCACCGACCCGGAGGCCGACCCCTACCACCAGCAGTCGATGGTGCTCGTTCCCGTGGACACACCGGGCGTCCAGGTCGTCCGGTCGCTTCCGGTCTTCGGCTACCACGACCAGCACGGGCACGGCGAGGTCGTCCTCAGCGACGTCCGGGTGCCGGTCACGAGCCTGCTCGGCGGCGAGGGCGACGGCTTCCGGCTGGCCCAGGAGCGGCTCGGCCCCGGGCGGGTGCACCACTGCATGCGGGCGCTGGGGTCCGCGGAGCGGGCCATCGAGGCGATGTGCCGCCGGGCGATCGCCCGGGAGGCGTTCGGCCAGCCGCTGGCCCGGCAGGGCGTCGTCCAGGAGCAGATCGCCCGAGCCCGGCTGGCCGTCGACCAGGCCCGGCTGTTGGTCCTGCGCACCGCCTGGCTGATCGACACGGTCGGCGCCTCCGGGGCCAGGGCCGAGGTCGCCGCCATCAAGGCCGTCGTGCCGCGGGTGGCCTGCGACGTCGTCGACGCCGCCATCCAGGTCCACGGGGGCGCAGGGGTCAGCGACGACACCCCGCTGGCCGCCCTGTACGCCGGCCTGCGGACGCTGCGCATCGCGGACGGCCCGGACGAGGTGCACCTACGCTCGGTGGCCCGCGCCGAGCTCGGTCGCTACCTCCCCGCACGCTGACGTCCCGGCGCGGCCCGGAGGCCGAGCGGGGAGCGCGCACCACGGCGGCGTGGGCGGCCCTCCCCCGGCGGGCGCCCGGCCAGCTGCCTGGCCAGGGCGACCACCGCCGCCCGGGCGGGCGAGCCAGGAGCCACCTCGGCCAGCGTGCGTCCGGCGGCCAGGGCGGCGTCGCAGGCGACTCGGTCGTCGGGCACGAGCACCGCCTCGGCCACCCCGGCGTACCGCTGGAGGGCGGCCGGCAGCTCGCGCCAGGGGTCCGGCCCGGCGACCCCCGGCCGCACCCGGTTGACGAGCACCCGCAGGTCGGCGTCCGGCGCCAGGTCACGGACGGCCGGCAGATGGCGGATCAGCCGCTGCATCCCGACCGGGTCGGCCGACCCGACCAGGACGACGACGTCGGCCTCACCGAGCGTGGCCACCGTAGACCCGTTGCGGCGCGGCGCCGCGGTGTCGTAGGCCAGCTCCTCGTCCTGCTCGAGGCCGAAGCCGCAGTCGACGACCGTCCAGCCGACCAGCCGGCGGGCCAACCGCCAGACCGTCGACAGCGCGCCCGGCCGCAGCTCCGGCCAGCGGTCCGGGCGAGGCAGCCCCGTGAGCACCCGCAGGTGCGGGCCGACCGAGCGGGCGGTGCGGGCCAGGGCCGGCACGTCGAGCGTCCCGGCGTTCGCCGCGCGACACGCGGTGGCCAGCCCGGGCGCCTCGTCGAGCAGGCCGAGAACCTGGGCGACCGCCGCGCCATAGGTGTCGGCATCGGCGAGCAGGGTCGACTCGCCGAGGCGGGCCAGCTCGTCGGCGAGGGCCACCGCGACCGTGGTGCGCCCGGGGGCGCCGGTGGGTCCCCAGACGGCGACCAGCCGGCCCGGATCCGCCCGCCCGGTCTCGCTCGTCGGCGGGCGTTCGGCCGGCGCCCGCTCAGCGATCACCGGATCCGCGGTCTCGGCCGAGACCGAGCCCCGCGCGAGCGCTGCCGCCACTGCGGCAGCCAGCACGGCCGGGCTGCCAACCGCACCCGTGGGGATCGAAGCGAGGCTGCCGACACCCAGCTGCCGCAGACGGCGCTCGGCGTCGTCGTCCCCGTCGGGGAACAGCCCGACGGGGACGACGCCGGCCTGCGCCAGGACCGACAGCGCCGCGGCGTCCAGCCGACGCAGCCCGCCGTCGACGAGAGCGGCGCGCGCGGTCCCGGCCTGGGCGGCGGCGAGCAGGTCGGCCAGGTCAACGCAGCGACGGACGACGGCCAACCCGCTGGGGGCCCGGCCGAGGGCACTCACCAGCGCATCCTCGTAGGGCGCCCCGGTGACCGCGAGCAGGACGGGGACCGCGGCCGGGCTAGCCACCCGGGACCCGAACCAGGTCGATCGCCCCTCGCTGCAGCGCACCGACGAGGGCGGAGACGTCGTCCGGCCCGACCGAGAGCACCACGCCGACGCCGGTGCCGGACGGGCCGAGCCGCCCCGCCTCGCGTTGGACGTCGTCGACGAGGGCATCGGCGAGCACCAGCTGCGGCTGGGGAGAGGCGCGCTCGGCGGTGACCTTGCCGGTGACGTAGACGTCGACCCGGGCGCCGCGGGCCAGGTCGCCGGGGTAGTGGAACCGCTCGACCGGGACGGTGACCAGGCGCCGTTGGTCGGCGGCATCCGGTCCCACCACGGCCGCCGCGGGCACCAGCTCGCCGGCGGCCACCGAACGGGTCAGGACGTAACCGGCGGGCGGCGCCCCGCCCACCCCGAGGTAGGCCGCGGCCGCCGATCCCAGCCGCACCTCGCGCGTCGTCAGGTCGTCGGTCGACAGCGTGGTGCCGGCCCCGAGGTCCCGGGCAGCCACCCAGACCGGCTCGGTGTCGTCGGCCGAGGCCAGCAGCCGGGCTCCGGCGAGCACCGACGTCAGCACCAGCCCGAGGCCGAGCAGCAGGCGCAGGTCGCGCCACCGCGGGCGGGCCAGGCGCGACGCTGGCGGCGACGTGGTCGTGCTCGGCTGGGACACGGGCGGCTCCCCCTCGGCGGCCCATCGTGCCCGAGCCGGCACGGGCTCGCACGCCGTTCTGCACAGGTGAGCGAGGGTCCGGCCGGGCACCCACCCGGGATGGGAGACTGCGGCCGTGCCGCGCTTTCTCACCCTGGCCGACGTCGCGGAGGTGCTCAACATCTCCGCGGCGCAGACCTACGCCCTGGTGCGCAGCGGCGACCTGCCGGCGATCAAGATCGGCGGGCGGGGACAGTGGCGAGTCGAGGCCAGTGAGCTCGAGACCTACATCGCCCGCATGTACGACCAGACCCGGGCCTTCGTCGAGACCCATCCGCTCGGTCGCGGCGAGCTGCCCGACGGATTGGACGGACCGACGGGTCCCTAGATCGCTCGGACCACGGCGACGGCGGCCACCGGCACCACTCGGGTCACCCGCACGGCGGCGCTGCGCCGCGGAACGTCGTCGGGGTGCACGGCGACGTCGACGGCGTCGTGCCCCACCCGGTCGACCGTCCCGCCCAGGACCGAGCCGTCCACGAGGACGATCCGCACGTGGGCGCGGTCACGGGCCAGCACGCGCAGCGCCGCGGTCAGGCCGAGCCTGGCCGCCACCACCCCCTCCGACCCCGGGTCTCGGGCCCGCCCGGTCAGACCCTCGACCCAGCGGACCGACGCCAGCGCGACCAGCGCCTCCCCGTGCCGGGTGTCCAGCAGCACCCAGTCGGGGCCGACGCCGCCCACCCGACCGTGGATCGGCTCGGTCAGCCCGGCCACCGCGACCACGACGGGGGCGCCGTCGTCCGCGGCGGCACGCAGCCGGTCGACCAGCCGCAGCCGGGCGACCTCGCGGCGGGTGCGGTCGGCCACCTCGGCCGCCAGCCCGGCGGCCTCGTCGGCGGCCGCCTGCCCCTCGAGGTCGGCGAACAGCTCGTCCCAGCGCACACCGGCACGCTAGCGACCGGCACCGCCGTCCACAGGGGTTCACCCGCTCCTTGACCGCAGCAGTCAACACTCGGTATCACAGGCAAGTGCAAGTAAACGTCATCACATGGACGAGGACGAGGCCGGGCACGGTCGTCGTCCGACTGATCGTCATCGGGCTCGCCCTGGCCCCGGCCGGGCTGCTGGTCGTGCTCACCCAGCCCGCGGTGCGCGAGGCGCGTGGCGCCCACGCCAGCTTCGCTGACCTGCTCGCCGCCGCCGCCGCGGTCGGCGCCTGGCTGGTGCTGCTCCGGTTCGCTCTCGCGGCCGGGCTGGCGGTCCTGGGATGGGTGCCGGGAGCCTTCGGCCGGGCCGCGGGCGCCGCATGCCTCCGGGTGACGCCGGTGGCGCTGCGGGCCGGCGCCCGCTGGGTGATCAGCGGGATGCTCCTCGGCGCTCCAGCCGTGGTCGGACCGAGCGCGATCGCCGACCCCGTCAGCGGTCTCCCCGTGCTCGACCGGGCCGTGACCGCCCCCGCGGTCACGGCCCCGGCGAGCCCGGGCCACGCGCCGGCGACGCGACCCGGCGTCCCCGTGGTCGTGCGGGCCGGTGACTCGCTCTGGCGGATCGCCGACCGTGCGCTACCGGCTGGGCACGGCCCCGGCGACGTCGCCCGGGCGTGGCCGCGCTGGTACGCCGCCAACCGGGCCGTGATCGGCGTCGATCCGGGGCTCATCCATCCGGGGCAGCGGCTCCTCCCGCCGCCAGACCCTCCGTCCGGCCCGCCCTCCACGTCCGCGCCCGCCACCCCCGCCCCCGAGGAGAGCCGATGAGCGCCGCCACGCGCCTGGTCCCGCTGCCCCACCGTGAGCCGCCGTACGACGACGACCCGCTGGACGGCCCGGACGGCGGCCCGAGGGTCGGCCCGAGCGTCGGCCCGAGTGTCGGCCCGCCCGCAACGGCCGGCTCCGCGGGCATCCGACCGGCGGCCGTCCAGGGCACCCTCGCGCTGGCCTTCGTGCTGCCGAGCGGCGTCGCCGCGGTTCCCGAACCGACAGCCGCCCTGCGAGTCGTCGGCCCGCCGGACGTCCGGGCATGGGCGGCCCGGCTCGGGCAGGCTCTCGTCGAGGTGCTCGCCGGTGAGCGGCCGGCCGCTCAGCTGCTGCGGTGGACGACGCCGCAGGTGCTCGACGCGGTCCGGGCGGCCGCTGCGCTCGCGGCCCGCCGACCGCCGGCGTCGCGAGCATCCGGGACCCGATCCACGGTGCGGTGCGTGCGGGTCTGCGTGCCCGCGGCCGGCGTCGCCGAGGTCAGCCTGGTCGTGGCGGGAACCGACCGGGTGCGCGCGCTGGCGATCCGGCTCGAGGCGGTGGCCGAGCGGTGGCGCTGCACGGCCGTGCACCTGGGCTGAGCGCGCCCCGCTCCCCCGGCTGCCCGGCCCGGCCCGGTGCTCAGCGGCGCTTCTTGCGCTGAGCGCGGGCGGCCCGCCTGCGCTCGGCCCGGTTGGCGTTGGGGTCGAGGTCGACCTCGACCTCCTCGTCGTCGGCGCTGCGGTGGGTGACCCCGCCGGCGCCGTCCAGGGTCGGCGCCGAGTACTCGACGTGGGTCGGGCGCTTCTCCTCCAGCCCCTTGGCCAGCAGGTGGCGGGCCGCCGCGGTGGCGGCGGCCGACTCGGCGGTCAGCGTCGGACCGGCCTCCGCGGGCGCCTCCTCGACCTGCACGTCGAGGTTGAACAGGTACCCGACCGACTCCTCCTTGATCGACTCCATCATGGCGCCGAACAGCTCGAAGCCCTCGCGCTGGTACTCCACGAGCGGGTCGCGCTGGGCCATGGCGCGCAGGCCGATGCCCTCCTGCAGGTAGTCCATCTCGTACAGGTGCTCGCGCCACTTGCGGTCGAGGACCGACAGCACGACCCGACGCTCCAGCTCGCGCATCGTCTCCGCGCCGAGGCTCTCCTCGCGCCGGTCGTAGGCGGCGTGCGCGTCCTCGCGCAGCCGCTCGGCCAGGAACTCGGCGGTCAGTCCGCCACGGTCGCCGCCTGACTCGGCCACCAGCTCCTCGACGGTCATGGACACCGGGTAGAGGGTCCGCAGGGCGGTCCACAGCTGGTCGAGGTCCCACTGCTCGGCGTAGCCCTCGGAGGTGGCCGCCGTGACGTAGGCCTCGACCGTGTCGTCGATCATGTGCCGGATCTGCTCGTGCAGGTCGGCGCCCTCGAGCACCCGGCGCCGCTCCTCGTAGATGACGACCCGCTGGCGGTTCATCACCTCGTCGTACTTGAGGACGTTCTTGCGGATCTCGAAGTTCTGCGCCTCGACCTGGGACTGCGCCGACCGGATGGCGTTGGTCACCATCTTCGCCTCGATGGGGACGTCGTCGGGGATGTTGAAGCGGGTGAGGAACGCGTCGACCACGTTGCCCTTGAACAGCCGCATCAGGTCGTCGGCGAGGGAGAGGTAGAACCTGGACTCGCCCGGGTCGCCCTGTCGGCCGGACCGGCCGCGCAGCTGGTTGTCGATGCGGCGGGACTCGTGCCGCTCGGTGCCCAGGACGTACAGGCCGCCGAGCGAGGTGACCTCGTCGTGCTCCGCCTCGACGGACTTGCGGGCCTTCTCCGCCGCGCCCGGCCAGGCCGCCTCGTACTCCTCGGGGTTCTCCACCGGGTCGAGGCCCCGCTGGGCGAGCTCGGCCACCGCCATGAACTCGGCGTTCCCGCCGAGCATGATGTCGGTGCCGCGGCCGGCCATGTTCGTCGCGACCGTGACCGCGCCCTTGCGGCCGGCCTGGGCGACGATCGCCGCCTCTCGCTCGTGCTGCTTGGCGTTGAGGACCTCGTGCGGGACGCCCCGACGGCGCAGCAGCCCCGAGAGCAGCTCGGACTTCTCGACGCTCACCGTGCCGACGAGGACCGGCTGGCCCTTCTCGTGCCGCTCGACGAGGTCTTCGACCACGGCCTCGAACTTGGCCTCCTCGGTGCGGTAGACCAGGTCGGGCTGGTCGAGCCGGATCATCGGCTGGTTCGTCGGGATCGGGACGACGCCCAGCTTGTAGATCTGGGAGAACTCCGCCGCCTCGGTCAGCGCTGTCCCGGTCATCCCGGAGAGCTTCTCGTACAGCCGGAAGAAGTTCTGCAGGGTGATCGTGGCCAGGGTCTGGTTCTCCTGCTTGATCGGCACCTGCTCCTTGGCCTCGATGGCCTGGTGCATGCCCTCGTTGTAGCGGCGACCGGCGAGGATGCGGCCGGTGTGCTCGTCGACGATGAGCACCTCGCCGTTCATGACGACGTAGTCCTTGTCGAGCTTGAACAGCTCCTTGGCGCGGATCGCGTTGTTGAGGAACCCGACGAGCGGGGTGTTCACGGCCTCGTACAGGTTGTCGATGCCGAGGAAGTCCTCGGTGCGCTCGACGCCGGGCTCCAGCACGCCGATCGTGCGCTTCTTCTCGTCGACCTCGTAGTCGACGTCCCTGCGCAGCCGCTGGACCAGCTTGGCGAACTCGACGTACCACTTCTGCGGCTGGTCGGCCGGGCCGCTGATGATCAGCGGCGTGCGGGCCTCGTCGATGAGGATCGAGTCGACCTCGTCGACGATCGCGAAGTGGTGCCCGCGCTGGACCAGGTCGTCCCTGGTCCAGGCCATGTTGTCGCGCAGGTAGTCGAAGCCGAACTCGTTGTTGGTGCCGTAG
>DAIRVJ010000046.1:0-16468 GCA_036802895.1 Candidatus Nanopelagicales bacterium | reverse complement strand
GCGATGAACTCGACGCCCTTGAGGCCGACCTCGATCATCCGGTTCACGGCGTTGACGCCGCCGCCGCCGATGCCGACCACCTTGATGACCGCGATGTAGTTCTGCGGAGCTGCCACGACCCGCGCCCTTCGCTCGTCTGCCCGGCGACCCTCACCCTCAGGTAAAGGGTCATAGTTATGTCAACCTGAGGTCTCGGCAGACGGTAGGCGAGCCCGCCCGCCGGGTCAACTTCACCGGCCGGTGCGGCGCGAGTTCACCCGATCAGGTGGCGCTGGTCGTGGGCGCGTCCGGCGCCCGCACGTCGTAGCCGCGCGCCTGGCGGGGCAGCAGGGCGCGCAGCACCTGCGCCTTCAGGCCGCCGTCCTGCGCGCTCCCCCACCGCACGAGCGCCCCGTCGGTCAGCCGCAGCTGCACGTCGTCGGGGGACCGCGCGGACACCTGCGCGACCTTCGCGGCGAGGTCGCCCGGGAGAGCCGCGACGACCGCTGCCGCCGCCCGCCGCTGCTGCGGGTTGGTCGTCCCCGGGTCGAGCGCGAGCAGCGGCAGCCCAGGGGGCCGGGCCGTCGTGCGCGCGAAGACGGTCCCGGTGCCGTCGACGAGCTGCCAGCCGCCCCCGTCGGCCGCCGCCAGCACCGCGCGCCGCTCGACGACCCGGATCGCCACCGTGCGCGGCCACCGTCGGGTGACCACCGCGTCGGCGACGGCCGGCACGGCCTCCACCCGGCGCTCGATCGCGTCGAGGTCCACCCTCGCCAGGGGTCGCCCATACGGGACGTCGGCGGCGGCGCGCACCGACGCCGCCACTGCCGGGACGCCGCCCGAGACCTCCAGGGACCGCAGCGCGAGCAGCGACGACCCGAGCAGCAGCCAGCCCGTCCCGGCGACCAGGAGCGAGCCGAGCAGGCCCGCCGCCGCGAGCCGACGGCGGCCGATGCGACGCCGAACGCGACCGGTCGGCGGTCGCGGGCGGCTCATCGGCCGACCTCCCGCTCGCGCAGCAGGGCCAGCACCTCCGGCCCGACCATCGTCACGTCGCCGGCGCCCAGCGTCAGGACGACGTCACCCGGAGCCGCCCAGGCCGCGAGGTGGCCGGCGACGGCGGACCACGACGGCTCGAACACCACCCGGTCGGCAGGCAGCGGGACCGCCGCTGCGACGCCGGCGCCCGAGGCCCCGGGGATCGGGTCCTCACCGGCGGGGTACACCTCCATGACGACGACCCGGTCGGCCGCGGCCAGGGACTCACCGAACAGGGCGCGGAACGCGACCGTGCGGCTGTAGCGGTGCGGCTGGAACGCCACGACCAGTCGGCCGCCGGCCGCCACCTCGCGGGCGGCCGTCAGGGTGGCGGTGAGCTCGGTCGGGTGGTGGGCGTAGTCGTCGAAGACCCGCACGCCGGCGGCGGTGCCCTTGAGCTCGAACCGTCGTCTGGTCCCCGTGAAACCCCCCAGCCCCTCGCGCAGCACCGCCTCCGGCAACCCGAGGCCGATCCCGACGGCGAGGGCGCCGAGGGCGTTGAGGGCGTTGTGGCGTCCGGGCACGCGCAGCTCGACCGGGCCGAGCCGCCGGCCGCGGGCGACGACCTCGAAGCTCGACCCCGTGCCGTGCAGGGACAGCGCGTCCAGCCGCAGGTCGGCGTCGGGCCCCTCCCCGTAGGTCCGCACGTCCCCGCCCGCCGCGCGAGTCCGGGCAGCCATCCGGACCGCCCCCGGGTCGTCGGCGCAGGTGACCAGGAAGCCGTGCGGAGCCACCCGCTGGGCGAACTCGGCGAACGCCTCGTCGACCGCGGCGGCGGTGCCGTAGTGGTCGAGGTGGTCGGCTTCGACGTTGGTGACGATCGCGGCGTACGGCGACAGGAGCAGGAACGACCCGTCGGACTCGTCGGCCTCGGCGACGAACAGCTCGCCGGAGCCGTTGTGGGCGTTGACGCCCGACTCGTTGAGGCTGCCACCGATGGCGAACGACGGGTCGGCACCGCAGTGCTGCAGGGCCACGGTGAGCAGCGACGTCGTGGTGGTCTTGCCGTGGGTGCCGGCGACGGCGACCCCTCGACGGTCGGCCATCACCGCCGCCAGGGCCTCCGCGCGGCGCAGCACCGGCCGCCCGAGCCGGCGGGCCTCGACGACCTCCGGGTTGCTGTCGCGGATCGCGGTCGACACCACCACGGTGGTCGCGTCGGCCACGTGCTCCGCTCGGTGACCGACGTCGACCCGGGCGCCCAGCGCTCTCAGCGCAGCCAGCTCCCGTGAGTCCTTCACGTCGCTGCCGGACACCGGCACGCCGCGGGCGAGCAGGATCCGCGCGATCCCGGACATGCCGGAGCCGCCGATGCCGACGAAGTGCACCCGGCCGAGGCCACGCACGTCGGTTGGGGTCATCAGCGGTCTCGCCGGGTGCGGCGACTCGGTCGAGGGTGCGCGGCCGCCTCGAGCACGACGTCGGCCAGCCGCTCGTCGGCGTCCCGCCGGCCGAAGCTGGCGGCCGCCCGGCCCATCGCGGCCATCCGGCTGGGGTCGGCCAGCAGCGGGAGCAGCACGGTCCGTACCGCGTCGGGGGTGCACGCCGCGTCGTCGAGGAGCAGCCCGCCGCCGGCGGCGACGACCGGGGCGGCGTTGAGCCGCTGCTCACCGTTGCCGATCGGCAGCGGCACGTAGACCGCAGGCAGGCCGACCGCGGCCAGCTCGGCGCAGGTGAGCGCGCCCGCCCGGCACAGGGCGAGATCCGCGGCGGCGTAGGCGAGGTCCATCCGGTCGATGTACGGCAGCGCCACGTAGGGGGGGCCACCGGCGGGGCGGACCGGCTCGACGGCCCGCTCGCGGCCGCAGGCGTGCAGCACCTGGACGCCGGCGTCGGCCAGGGTGCCGGCGGCGCCGGCCACGGCGGTGTTCAGCCGGCGGGCCCCCTGGGACCCGCCGGTCACCAGCAGCGTCGGCCGGTCGGCGTCCAGGCCGAAGTGCGCGCGGGCGTCGGGCCGCGCGGCCGCCCGGTCGAGAGTCGCCACGGCCGGGCGCAGCGGGATACCCAGGCGCTGCGCGTGCGGCAGCGGGCTCGCCGGGGTGGCCGTGACGACGTACCGGGTGAATCGGGCGCCCAGCCGGTTGGCCAGCCCCGGACGGGCGTTCGCCTCGTGCACGACGAATGGGACGCCGAGCCGGCGGGCGGCCAGGTAGGCGGGAGCCGAGACGTAGCCCCCGAATCCGACGAGCACCTGGGCGCCGGTGCGTTCCAGGACGGCCTGCACGGCCAGGACGGCGGCGCGCAGCCGCGCCGGGACGGCGAGCAGGTCCGCGGAGGGTCGGCGGGGCAGCGGGACGGCGGGGACGAGGGCCAGGTCATAGCCCCGTTCCGGAACCAGCCGGGTCTCCAGCCCGCGTTCGGTGCCGAGAGCGGTGATGCGAATCGTCGGGTCGCGCCGGCGCAGCGCGTCGGCCAGGGCCAACGCCGGCTCCACGTGCCCGGCGGTCCCGCCGCCGGCCAGCACGACGTGCAGCGGTCGGGCCGCCGCGGCCTCCGGCCGGGTCACCGGCGCCGGCGCCGGGCGAACAGCCGGCGCACCGGTCCGTGCCCCCGAGCGGCGAGTGCGGCCGCCGCGCCGGGCTCGGCCCGGGCGAACGCGAGCAGCATGCCGAGCACGGCCAGCGTGGGCAGCAGCGCCGATCCGCCGTAGGACACCAGCGGCAGCGGCACCCCCGTCACCGGCAGCAGACCGAGCACGGTGGCCATGTTGACGACGGCCTGACCCCCCACCCACGCGGTGGCCGCACCCGCGGCGAGGGTGACGAAGAGGTCCCCCGAGCGGGAGGCGATCCGCAGGCCCGCGTAGACGAGCAGCCCGAACAGGACGACGACGGCGAGGGTGCCGACGAGGCCGAGCTCCTCCCCCACGACGGCGAAGATGAAGTCGGTGTGCGCCTCCGGCAGGCCACCCCACTTCTCCCGCCCGGCACCCAGCCCGAGCCCCCACCAGCCGCCCGAGCCGAGCGCGAACTTGGCGTGCGCGACCTGCCAGCCCGCGCTGAGGTAGTCGGTCTCCGGATGCAGCCAGGAGCCGATCCGGCGCAGCCGGTACGGCGCGGCGAGCGCCAGCGCGGTCAGCGCCAGCGCGGCGCCGACGCCGAGCAGGGCGAACAGCCTGGCCGGTGCACCGACGACGAACAGCAGGCCGCTGACCACCGCCATCAGCACCAGCGCGGTGCCGAGGTCCCCGCCGGACAGCACGAGGACCAGCAGCAGCCCGGCCACCGGGAGCAGCGGCACCGCGAGGTGCCGCCATTGGGTGAGCAGCCGGCGCTTGCGGGTCAGCAGGTCGGCGCCCCAGACGACCAGCGCGAGCTTGGCCGCCTCGGACGGCTGCAGCCGGAACGGCCCGCCGAAGTCCAGCCAGTTGCGGTTGCCGTTGACCTCGACGCCGAGCCCCGGGACGAGCACGAGCGCCAGCAGCACGACCGAGGCGAGCAGCAGCGGGATGGCCAGGGCCCGGAAGACCACGACGGGCAGCCGGGAGACCCACCACATGAGCGGCACGCCGACCAGGGCCCACAGCAGCTGCTTCTGGAAGATCGACAGGGAGGACCCGGAGGCGGCGTACGCCTTGACGCTGGAGGCGGACAGGACCATGACCAGCCCCAGCCCGAGCAGGAAGGCCGTGCACCCGACGATCAGGTGGTAGGAGGTGAGCGGCCGGTCGAGCACCCGGCCGGTTGCGGGTGGTCGGCTCCGCGACGGCGCCCGTGCCGTGGTGCTCACACCAGGCTCCGCACCGCCTGCGCGAACGCGTCACCCCGGGCGCCGTAGTCGCGGAAGAGGTCCATCGACGCGCAGGCCGGGGCCAGCAGCACGGTGTCCCCGGGAGCGGCCAGCGCCGCAGCGGCGCGCACGACGTCGTCCATGACCCCAGTCTCGGTCGTGGGGACCTCGACGACCGGGACCTCGGGTGCGTGTCGCGCGAGTGCCGCGGCGATCAGGGCGCGGTCGCGGCCGAGCAGGACGACCCCGCGCAGCCGGCTCCGGGCTCCCCGGACCAGGTCGTCGAAGTCCGCGCCCTTGGCCAGCCCGCCGGCGATCCAGACGACCCGGCCGTACGACGACAGCGACGCCGCCGCCGCATGCGGGTTGGTGGCCTTCGAGTCGTCCACGTAGGCCACGCCGGCTCGCTCGGCGACCAGCGCGATCCGGTGCGGGTCGGGACGGAACGCGCGCAGCCCGTCGCGCACGGCGGAGGGCGCGACCCCGTAGGCGCGGGCGAGCGCCGCCGCGGCGAGCGCGTTGGCGACGTTGTGCGCCGCGGCCGGCTGGACGTCGCCCAGCGTGCCCAGCTCGGCGGCGGCGCCGTCCGGGTCGGTGCCGAAGGCCCGGTCGACGAGCACGTCCTCGACCACGCCGAGCTGCCCGGTAGCCGGCACCCCGAGGGTGAACGCCACCGGCCGGCAGCCGGGCTGGGGCCGCGCCGACCGCAGCAAGGCACCGGTGGCCGGGTCGTCGGCGTTGTGCACCGCCGCCACCGCCGCCCCGTCGAAGACCCGGCCCTTGTCCGCCGCGTACCGCTCGACCGAGCCGTGCCAGTCGACGTGGTCCGGCGCCACGTTGAGCAGGGCGGCGGCGTGCGGGCGCAGGGTGAGCGCTCGGTGCAGCTGGAAGCTGGACAGCTCGACGGCGAGGACGTCGTAGCCGGGCTCGGCCCGCACCATGTCGACCAGCGCCGTCCCGACGTTGCCGGCCGCAACCGCGCGATGCCCGGCCGCGGTGAGCATGCTGGCCAGCATCCGCACCGTGGTGGTCTTGCCGTTCGTCCCGGTCAGCGTCAGCCAGGAGGCGGCGCCCTGCGCGGGTCGCAGCCGCCAGGCCAGCTCGACCTCGCCCCACACCGGCACCCCAGCCGCCTCCGCCCTCACCAGCAGCGGCGCCTCCGGGCGCCACCCGGGAGACGCGACCACGAGTTGGGCCTGCGGGGCCAGCGTGGCCGCGGCCTCGGGGCCCAGCCGCACGTCCGCGCCCCCGTCGGCCAGGTCGGCGGCCGTGGCGTCGAGGGTCCCGTCGGCCCTGGCGTCCACCGCGACGACGCGGGCGCCCTCCTCCAGCAGCGCCCTGGCGGCGGCGACCCCGCTGATGCCGAGGCCGGCGACGCACACGGTCAGCTCCGGCCAGCGGACCACTAGACCAGGCCCCCGCTCACCCACTCGGAGTAGAAGATGCCCAGGCCCAGACCGGCGGCCAGGCCTGCCACGATCCAGAACCGGATGACGATGGTGACCTCGCCCCAGCCCTTCAGCTCGAAGTGGTGCTGCAGCGGCGCCATCAGGAACACCCGTCGTCTGGTCAGCTTGTACGACGCGACCTGCATGATCACCGACAGCGTGATCACCACGAAGAGGCCGCCGAGCAGGAACAGCAGCAGCTGGGTGTGCGACAGGATCGCCAGCCCGGCGATGGCGCCGCCCAGGGCGAGCGAGCCGGTGTCCCCCATGAAGATCTGCGCCGGCGACGCGTTCCACCACAGGAAGCCGAAGCAGGCGCCCACCATGGCGGCCGCGATCACCGCGAGGTCGAGCGGGTCGCGCACCTCGTAGCACTTGGGCACCACCCCGTCCGAACAGGCGTGGGTGAACTGCCAGATGTTGATGACGACGTACGAGCCGAGCACGATCACCGAGGCGCCGGTGGCCAGCCCGTCCAGCCCGTCGGTGAGGTTCACCCCGTTCGACGTGGCCGCCACCATCAGGTACACCCAGAGCAGGAAGAGCGCGGTCGGGAGCACCCACGGGGTGTCGCGGACGAAGGAGACCGCCCGGGACGCCGGGGTCACCTCGCGGGAGTCCGGGAAGCGCAGGGCCAGGTAGGCGAACACCAGCGACACCCCCGCCTGCCCCACCAGCTTGGTGCGGGCCCGCAGCCCGGTGCTGCGCTGCTTGAAGATCTTGATGTAGTCGTCGGCGAACCCCACCAGCGCCAGCCCGACCATCAGGAACAGGACGAGGGCGCCCGAGGCGGTCGGCGAGCTGAGGCCGTAGAGGTGGGCGACCCCGTAGCCGGTGAGCGTGCCGACGACGATTGTCAGCCCGCCCATGGACGGCGTGCCGCGCTTGGCCTCGTGGTCGGGGTACCAGCCGTCGTCGATGCTGCGGATCGCCTGCGCGTATCCGTGCCGGCGCAGCACCCGGATGAGCAGCGGCGTGCCGAACAGCCCGACCAGCAGGCCGACCGCGGTCGAGATCAGGATCAGCCGCACGGCACGTCCTCCTCGAGGAGCGCGTGCGCGACCCGTTCGAGGCCGACCACCCGGGAGGCCTTGACCAGCACCAGGTCGCCGGGTCGCAGCTCCCGCCGCAGCAGGGCGATCGCCGCGTCCACGTCCGGCACCGCGACCGTCTCGTTGCCCCACGAGCCCTCGAGCGAAGCGCCCAGGTGGATCGGGCGAGCCGCCTCGCCGACCACGACCAGGCGGTTGACGTCGAGGCGGACGGCGAGCCGGCCCAGCGCGTCGTGCTCGGCGACCGTGTCCTCGCCCAGCTCGCGCATCTCGCCGAGGACGGCCCAGGTGCGCCGCCCGTTGGCCATGGCGACCAGGGCCTTGAGCGCGGCGCGCACCGACTCCGGGTTGGCGTTGTACGCGTCGTTGATGACGGTGACGCCGTCCGCCCGCTCGACGACCTCCATCCGCCAGCGGCTGCGCGGCCGGGCCGCCGACAGCACCCGGGCGACCAGCGGGAGGTCGGCACCGGCGTCGAGCGCCACGGCGGCCGCCGCCAGGGCGTTGCCCACCTGGTGCTCGCCCACCAGGGCCAACGACACCTCGGCCCGGCCGTCGGCGGTGACCAGGGCGAACCGCGCGCGGCCGCGCTCGTCCAGGACGACGTCCTCGGCCCGTACCTGAGCCGCGCGCGCGCAGCCGACCGTGACCACGCGGGCGCGCGTGCGGGCCGCCATCGCGAGCACGATCGGGTCGTCGGCGTTCAGCACGGCGAGCCCGTCCGCCGGCAGGCCCTCGACCAGCTCGCCCTTGGCGGCGGCGATGGCCTCGCGCGAGCCGAACTCGCCGAGATGGGCCGAGCCGACGTTGAGCACCAGCCCGACGTCGGGAGCCGCCACGCGCACCAGGTCGGCGACGTGCCCGCGGCCTCGGGCGCCCATCTCCAGGACCAGGAACCGGGTGGTCGGGTCGGCCGTGAGCACGGTGAGCGGCAGGCCGATCTCGTTGTTGAACGAACCCGGCGGCGCCACGGTCGGGCCGAGCTGCTCGAGCAGCTCGGCGAGCAGGTCCTTGGTCCCGGTCTTCCCCGACGAGCCGGTGATGCCCACGACGTGCAGCCCCGGCAGCCGCCGGCGGACCGCTGAGGCGAGCCGGCCCAGGGCGGCGACGACGTCGTCGACCACGACCGCCGGCACGCCCACCGGGTGCTGGGCCAGCACGGCCACCGCCCCCGCGCGGACGGCCTCCACCGCGAAGGCGTGGCCGTCGTGGTGCTCGCCGACGACGGCGGCGAACAGCCCGCCCGGCTGCACGGTCCGCGAGTCCACCCCGACCGGACCCCCGACGACGACGGCAGGGTCGGCACCGTCGGCGAGCACCCCGGCGGTCGCCGTCGCCACCTCGGCCAGCGTCATCGGGATCACCGACTCACCGCCAGGCCCTCGATCGCCGCCCGCAGCTCCACCCGGTCGTCGAACGGGCGAACCGTGCCGGCCTGCTCCTGCCCCTGCTCGTGCCCCTTGCCCAGGACGAGCACCGTGTCGCCGCTCCGCGCCCGCTGCACGGCCAGCCGCAGCGCCGCCCGCCGGTCGCCCTCCTCCACGAGCTCGGCGGAGGTGGCCGCGGCCCTGGCCCCGTCGAGCACCGCCGCCCGGATGTCGGCCGGGTCCTCCGAGCGCGGGTTGTCGTCGGTGACCACCACGAGGTCCGCGCCGGTGGCGGCCACCCGCCCCATCGCCGGTCGTTTGGCCTGGTCCCGGTCACCGCCGCAGCCGAGCACCACGATGAGCCGCCCGGGCGTCGTGGCGCGGGCCGCCTCCAGGGCCCGGGCCACCGCGTCCGGGGTGTGCGCGTAGTCGACCATGGCCGCGAACCCCTGGCCGGCGTCGACCGGCTCCATCCGGCCCGGGACGGCGACCAGCGCGAGGCCGCGGACGGCGTCCTCGCCCGGGACGCCGACCGTCCGCAGCATGACCAGGGCGAGCAGCGCGTTCGCGACGTTGAACGAGCCGGGCAGCCGGACCGACACCGGCCACCGCTCGCCGTCCGGGCCGAGGGCGACGAACCGGCTGCCCCCGCCGGCCACGTGCTCGACGGCGGTGGCCCGCCAGTCGGCGTCCGCCGAGCCGAGCGCCGACACCGTCGTCACCGGGACGCCGGCGCCCGCCGCGATCTGACGCCCCGCCTCGTCGTCGACGACCACGACCGCACGCCGGCTGCGATCGGGCTGGAAGAGGCTGGCCTTGGCCGCCAGGTAGGCCTGCGGGGTTCCGTGGAAGTCCAGGTGGTCGTGGGAGAGGTTGGTGAAGCCCGCGACGTCGAACACGGTGCCGTCGACCCGGCCGAGGGCCAGGGCGTGGCTCGACACCTCCATGACGCAGACGTCGCACCCTCGCTCGACCATGAGGGCGAGCAGCGCCTGCACGTCCGGGGCCTCCGGCGTCGTCCGCTCGCTGGGCAGCGCGCGCCCGGCCACCCGGGTCTCCACCGTGCCGACGACGCCGGTCACCCGCCCTGCGGCGCTCAGGCCGCCGTCGACCAGGAACGCGGTCGTCGTCTTGCCGTTCGTCCCGGTAATGCCCAGCATGGTCAGGCGCTGCGCGGGGTGCCCGTACACCAAGGCGGCAACCGCGCCGAGCCGGTCGCGCACCCCGTCGACGACGAGCACCGGGACCGCCCAGGTCAGCCCCTCCGTCGTGAGCCGTTCGGCGCCCTCCGGGTCGGTCAGCACGGCGACCGCCCCCGAGCCGACGGCCGACCCGGCGAAGGCGCTGCCGTGGAACCGGGCACCCGGCAGGGCGGCGTACAGGTCGCCGGGCCGGACGGCCCGGGAGTCCAGCGTCACGCCGCTCACCGGCACGTCGACGCCGTCGGCGGCCCGGCCGTCGAGGGTCGTGGGGACGCCCAGCAGCCCGGCGATCCCCGAGAGCGGGACGGGGGGCACGGTCGGGCGCGGGGCGCGCCGGCCGTCGGCGGGAGGCACGGCGGCAGGCTACCCGTCAGTCCATGGTCAACCGCAGCCGCGGCGGTGCGGTCGTGGTGGGCGGCACCTTCAGGGTCTGCAGCGCGAACCCCATGACGTCGCGGAACACCGGGCCGGCCAACCGTCCCCCGTAGTGGCCGTTGCGGGGGTTCTGCAGGGTGACCGCCACGACCAGCCGAGGGGCGTCGGCGGGCGCGAAGCCGATGAACGACGCGGTGTAGCCGCGGTAGCACGAGCAGGCCGGGTCGACCCGGTTCGCGGTGCCGGTCTTGCCGGCCACCCGGTACCCCGGCACTCGGGCCATGGGCGCGGTGCCCTCGTCGGAGACCACCGTCTCCAGCATGGCGCGCAGCGTGCGGGCGGTCGCCGCGCTGACCACGCGGGTCTGCTGGGGCGGTGCCGCGGGGGCGACGACGCCGTCGGGTGCGACCGTGGCCGCCACCAGCGACGGCTGCACCCGCACCCCGTCGTTGGCGATCGTCGCGAACACCGACGCGGCCTGCACCGCGTTCAGCGACAGGCCCTGACCGAACGCGATCGTGCCGAACTGGGCCCGCGACCAGGTGTCCGGGGTGGGCAGCAGCCCCTTGCTCTCGCCGGGGAAGCCGAGCCCGGTCTTCTGGCCCAGGCCGAACTTCTGCAGGTAGGCGTAGAGTTTCTGGTCGCCGATCTTCTGCGCGGCCAGGATCGTCCCGATGTTGCTGGACTTGGCGAGCACACCGGTGAACGTCAGGTGCAGCGTCGGGTGCTTGTTGTGGTCGTGGAAGACCTTGTCGCCGAAGCGCAGGGTCGGCGGCACGGTGACCGGGCTGTCCGGCCGCAGGGCGCCCTCCTCGAGGACGGCCGCGGCCGTCATGATCTTGCTGGTGGAGCCGGGCTCGTAGATGTCCGACAGGGCCCGGTTGCCGCGGTCGGCCACCGGGGACGCCCCCGGGTCCGCCGGGTCGAACGTCGGCGCGGTCGCCAGCGCGAGCACGGCACCGGTGCGCGGGTCCAGGACGACCACGGAGCCGCTGTCGGCGTTGGCGTCCTTCACCCGCTGCGCGATCAGCTGCTGGGCCTGCCACTGGATGTCCCGGTCGATGGTCAGCCGCACGTCCACGCCGTGGACGGGGTCCAGCTCGGCCGAGGCGGCGGTGGAGATCTGCCGGCCGCCCGGCCCGGACTCGTAGGTCAGCGAGCCGTCCCGGCCGGCCAGCTCCCGCTGCAGGCCGAGTTCCATGCCGCCCAGCCCCTCCCCGTCCAGGCCGACGAAGCCGACCACGCCCGCAGCGAGGCCGCCGGCCGGGTACACCCGTCGGGACGTCGGCTGGCTGAGGATGCCGGGCAGCCGCAGCCGCTCGACCTGCGCCCACGCCTGCGGGGTCACCTGGCGGGCGACGTAGGCGAAGCGACGCTCGCCGGTCAGCCGCCCCTCCAGGGCGCGGCGGCCCGCGAGGTCCAGGCCGAGGAGCCGCGCGAGGGCACCGGCGGTGCCCGCCGGATCGACCACGAGGGTGGGGTCGGCGGTGATGTCGCGGGCCTCCACGCTGCTGGCCAGCACCCGGCCGTGCACGTCGGTGATCGCCCCGCGGCCGGCGGGCAGGTCGACCGTGCGCAGCCGGCCGGCCTCGGCCCGGGCCGCGAACTCGGGGGCCTGCACCGCCTGCAGCTCGACGAGCCGCCCGGCGAGCAGGCTGAACACCACAGCGGCGGCGAGCAGGGCCAGGTGCAGGCGTCGGCCGGTCGCGGCGAGGCGGAGCAGGCGCGGACGACGGGCGGGGTGCGGGCGGCGAGTCGGCTGCGTGCGGCGGGTGGGGTGCGGGGTGCGGGCAGCCGGCCGCGGCGCGGCGGCGGTCCGCGCGCCCGACGTCCGGGTGCGTGGCGCCGGAGCCGTCCGCGGCCTGGCTGCCATCGCTGGTTGCGGCCGGCTGCGGGTCGTGACGGTCATCGCGCCGCGCCCGCCGCCGTGGGCCGCGCCGACGGACGCGCCGTGGCGCTGGGCGTCGGCGCCGCCGCGACCGGGGGACGCTTCGCCGGCGTCGGCACGCCCAGGATGCGACCGGACGCGAGATCGAGGAACACGGGCGACTCGGCCGGCACCAGGCCGAGCGCCCGGGCCTGCCGCGCGAGCTGGTCCGGGGCCTCGAGCCGGGCGACCTCCTGCTGCAGCGCCTGCTGGCGGACCGCCAGGTCCTCGGCCTGGTTGGTCAGGTCGTGGGCCACGAAGGAGCTCTGCGCGATGACCGTGTTCAGCGCGAGCAGCCCGAGCAGGCCCAGGGCGAGCACGCCGGCGACGACGAGGACGAAGACCCCGTTCGACGCGGCCGGGCGAGCCACCGGGCGAGCCACCGGGCGAACCACCGGGCGAGCCACCGGGCGGGTCAGGGCGGCGGGGACCGCGACGGCGCGCAGGCCGGTGCCGCGCCGGACCGGCGCCGGGCGGGGCCGGGGCCGCTTCGGCCCGGGCCGCGGAGCCGGGCTGCCCTTCGGCAGCGGTGCGGCGGCGCTCATGCCGCCACCCGGATCCGCTCGGCGGCGCGCAGGCGCACCGACGCCGCCCGCGGGTTGTCCGCCACCTCGTCCGGCGACGCGGTCTCCGCCCCGCGGGTCAGCAGCCGCAGTCGGGGGGCCAGCGCCTCGGGGACGACCGGCAGGCCGGCCGGTGCGGACGAGGCTGCGCCGGCGGCCAGCTCCCGCTTGACCAGGCGGTCCTCCAGCGAGTGGTAGCTGAGCACGACGATGCGGCCGCCGACGGCGAGGGCGGCGACCGCGGCCGGCAGCGCCCGTTCCAGCGCGGCCAGCTCGGCGTTGACCTCGATCCGCAGAGCCTGGAACGTCCGCTTGGCCGGGTGTCCCCCCGTGCGTCGGGTGGCCGCCGGGATCGCGTCCCGGACCAGGTCGGCCAGCCGCCCGCTCCGGGTGAACGGCTCGCGGGTGCGCTCGCGGACCACCCGGTCCGCGATCCGCCGGGCGAACCGCTCCTCGCCGTACGCCCGCAGCACCCGGGCCAGCTCCTCCGCCGGGTAGGTGTTCAGCACGTCGGCGGCGGTGGGGCCGGAGGTGGGGTCCATCCGCATGTCCAGGGGGACGTCGGCCCGGTAGGCGAAGCCGCGGTCGGCGTCGTCCAGCTGCAGGCTGGAGACCCCGAGGTCGAACAGCACCCCCTGGACGTGGTGCAGCCCGTGCTGGGCCAGGACCTCGGGCAAGCGGTCGTAGACGGCGTGCACCACGGTCACCCGGTCGGCGAAGCCGGCCAGCCGCTCGCTGGCCAGCCGCAGCGCCTCCGGGTCGCGGTCCATCCCGACGACCCGCAGCCCGGGGTACCGCTGGAGCAGGGCGAGGGAGTGCCCGCCGAGCCCCAACGTGGCGTCGACGAGGACGGCGTCCGGCGTGCCGACCGCGGGGGCGAGCAGCGCCACGCAGCGCTCGAGCAGCACCGGCACGTGCGTCACGGGTGCCACGGGTGCCACCTAGACGCCGAGCACGCCGACGGCGGCCCGGACCAGGACGACCACGGCGACGGTGGCCGCCACGGCGAGCAGGAAGGCGAACGACGTGCTCCCCGACGCCAGCCAGGCGGCCGGACCGGCCGGCCGGGCCGCGTCGGTCGTGACGTGGACCGCGGTGCTGCTCATCTCGACCCTCTCGTCCGGGCGGCTCGCGGACCGCCGGTTCGGTGCTGCTGTGCGGTGCCCTGGTGCTCGGGGGGCCAGGTCCCCGCCCGCTCGCGGTGGCCGCCTGACACCGGGGAAGGTGCATCAGGTGGCCGCTACGGGTGGAGCGGGAGGAGACCTCGCCCCTCGTGCCGACTCGGCTCGCTGCGGCTCAGATCAGTCCGGGCAGCACCTCCTCGGAGCGGTCGGAGAAGGCCGGCTCCTGCTCGGTCAGGTAGCGCGACCAGGTCGCCGCGTCCCAGATCTCCAGCCGGGTGTTGGCGCCGATGACCACGCAGTCGCGGGACAGCCCGGCGTACTCCCGCAGCGCGGCGGGGACGGTGATCCGGCCCTGCCGGTCGGGCACCTCGTCGAAGGCGCTGGCGAAGAACACCCGCGCGTAGTCCCGGAAGGCCTTGCTCGTGACCGGGCCGGTGGCCATCCGCTCGGTGATGCCGGCGAACTCGGCGGCGGTGAAGACGTACAGGCAGCGCTCCTGCCCCTTTGTCACGACCACGCCCGCCGCCACCTCGTCCCGGAACTTCGCCGGCAGGAACAGTCGGCCCTTCTCGTCCAGCCGTGGGGAGTGGGTGCCGAGGAACACGGCCGCCCCCTCTCCACCCGGCGGAGCCTCCCCTGGCTCCAGTGCGCGCCACCTTACCCCACTTTGCCCCACCGTCAACCCCATCAGGGGCGTGTCGAGGGTGCGCGTCGGCGCATCGACGCAGGTCAGCGCGGGTGGGGCGAGGTGGGGGAACTCAGCGCAGGTAGCCGACCAGGTCCGGGTGGTCCCGGACCAGCGGCGGACCGCCGTAGATGCCCGGCCCGGCCACGGTCAGCCCGGCGAGGAAGGCTCGGCTCGCCTCGTAGGCGGCGGCCGAGAGCTCCACGGTGTGGCCGAAGTCGACCGCCAGCGACGCGATCGGTCCCGCGCCGGGCAGGTACACGACCGGCACGTCCCTGGCCACCGCCAGGTCGCGGACCACCTGCTGCCGCAGCATGATGATCACGGTCTGCACGATGACGTCGACCAGCGTGCCCCTGACCTGGGGGGACACCCCGAAGACCCCGCAGTCGAGGACCACGACCGAGCGCGCCCCCAGCTCCACCGCCTGGGCGACCGGGACGTTCGCCACCACGAAGCCGTCCACGAGCCGGCGGCCGTCGCGCTGCACCCAGGGGAAGACCCCCGGGATCGCCGCCGACGCGAGCAGCGCGGGCTGCAGCGGACCCTCGCGCTGGACGACCAGAGCGCCGGTGAGCAGGTCGGTGGCGCAGGCGGCGAACGGCAGCGCCAGCTGCTCGAAGGACTGCGCCCGCAGCGTCCCGAGCAGCACCCGCGCCAACGGCTCGGCGTCGTACAGCCACCCTCGGGCCGTGCGCAGCGTGCGGTAGCGGGCCACCACCCCGCCGGGGAAGATGTCGTCGCCGCGCAGCCGGGCCCACAGGTGCGCGAGCCGATGCGCCGCGGCGACCGGATCCTCCGCCACGAGCGCGCCGTTGAGCGCGCCGACCGACGTCCCGACCACCAGGTCGGGCGCGAGATCGGTCTCGGCCAGCGCCTCGAGCATCCCGACCTGGACGGCGCCGTAGGCCGCTCCCCCGCCGAGCACGTACCCCACCGGACGGGGCAGCTCCCCGGCGAGCGCTCGTCGTCCGGCAGGCATGCGGGCATCCTCCCGCAACCGCCGCCGTGTCGGGGTGACGCGTCTCGTGCCAGGCTGGCGCCCGTGCCGGACCTGTTCACCCTCGAGGCGGTGAGCCTCGAGGTCGGGGGGCGGCAGATCCTCCACGACGTGACCGACCACCTGCACGAGGGCCGGTGCATGGCCATCGTCGGGCCGAGCGGCTCGGGCAAGAGCACCCTGCTGCGGCTGCTCAACCGGCTGGCCGAGCCGACGGCGGGTCGGGTGCTGTTCCGGGGGACGCCGGTGCGGGACCTCGACGTGATCGAGCTGCGCCGGCGGGTCGGCCTGGTCGCCCAGGTGCCCACCCTGCTGACGGCCCGGGTGCGCGACGAGCTGAGGGTCGGCGCCCCCTCGCTGGACGAGCCGGCCGCGCGCGTCCTGCTCGATCGGGTCGCGCTGAGTGGCGACTTCCTCGACCGGGCCACCGAGGGCCTGTCCGGCGGGGAGGCCCAGCGCGTCTGCCTGGCCCGGGCGCTGGCCGTCGGCCCTGAGGTGCTGCTGCTGGACGAGCCGACCTCGGCCCTCGACGCGGCCAGCGCGGACGCGGTCGACGCGGTGATCCGTGACCTGGTGCGGGGCGGGCTGAGCGCCGTCCTGGTCAGTCACGACCTCGACCGGGCCGGTGCGGTCGCCGACGACGTCCTGGTCCTGCGCGACGGCCGGCTGGTGGCCAGAGGCGAGATCGACGACGTGGACCTGCTGCGGGCGGTCCTCGGCCGGGACGACGCCGACCCGGAGGCGCAGCGATGACGGCTCAGGTCCCGACCTGGTTCGGCGTCGCCGCCTCGGTCGCGCTCGTCGCGCTCACCGCCGTCGTCGCCTGGCGCGGTCGCCTCGGCGTCACCCGCGAGGTGGTCGTCGCGGCGGTGCGCGCCTTCGTTCAGCTCGTCGCCGTCGGCGCGATCCTGTCGTTCCTGTTCGACAACGCCGGCCGGCTGGGCGCCCTCGGCTGGCTGTCGGTCATGGTCAGCGTCGC
>DAIRVJ010000045.1:5959-16668 GCA_036802895.1 Candidatus Nanopelagicales bacterium | reverse complement strand
GCCTCGGCGAGGGCGAGGCGCATCACCTCGTCGTAGCCGCGGACCCCCACCGGAGCGGGCTACTCCTCGTCCTCGGCGACAGCCCGCTCGAACTCCTCGCCGAAGCCGATCCGGGCGGCCAGGGAGCCGAGCACCTCGTCCGGGTACAGGTCGAGGTCCGCACACAGGGCCGCGATCTCCATGGGCGGCATGCCGAGGTCTTCGAAGATCGACAGGTCGCCGGCAGGCTGCACCTCGTCGAGGTCGTCCTCGTCGGGCATCGGCAGCTCCAGCCGCTCCAACGCCTCCCGGGCGATCGGCCAGTCCTGGGCGGCGGTGACGTCGCTCAGCAGGATCCGCTCCTCGTCCCCCAGGACCCGGACGGCCACGAAGAAGTCCTCGGCGACCGAGACCAGTCCGATCGACCCGGCCTCGCCGGGCTGCTGCCGCAGCGCGTGGACCAGCGCCCCGACCGAGTCGGCGGCATGGGTGGGCAGGCGGGCGGCCACCCATCGACCGTCCTCCAGGTACGCCGCCACCGCGAAGTCGGTGCCCGTGTCCTCCACCCGGCTGTCCGCCATGCTGGCATCGTGGCACGGGCGACCCCTTGGCCGACAGGGGGACTAAGGTCCCGCACCGTCGCCCCCGCGCGCCCCGCGTGCCCCGCCCGTATCGCCCGCCGCACCTGCCCCGCCCCGCCCGCGCTCGCGCCACGGTCCCGCCCGGTCTGCCCTCAGCCGCCCCCACGTTGATCGTCGTCCGCCGGCCGAATCGACCCTAGGACGTCCCGTTCGGTCGGCAACCGGCGATCACTGACTCTGACAGGGACGGGTGCGCCACCGCCGGCCCCCGACCCGCCCAACCCGCCCCGGCACCGGCTCGTCCTCGGTGATCGGCGTCCGCCGACCGAATCGACCCTAGGACGTCCCGTTCGGTCGGCAGCTGGCGATCACCGGGGCCGTCAGGGACTGGCCAGCACGTCAGCCCGGATCCGAGGGCCCGGGCCGTCAGGGACGGCGAGGGGCGGGACGGCGAGGCGCCGGACGGCGGGCACTAGATTGCGCTCATGCGTGTCCACGTTGCCGACCACCCGCTGGTGGCCCACAAGCTCACCACATTGCGCGATGAACGCACCGACTCGCCGACGTTCCGGCGGCTGGCCGAGGAGTTGGTCACGCTGCTCGCCTACGAGGCCACCCGGGGAGTGCGCACCGAGCCGGTCCAGGTGCAGACGCCGGTCGCGCAGGCCACCGGCGTTCACCTGGCCCAGCCCCGCCCCCTCGTCGTCCCGATCCTGCGGGCCGGGCTGGGCATGCTCGAGGGGATGGTCCGGCTGATGCCCACAGCGGAGGTGGGCTTCCTCGGCATGGTGCGCGACGAGACCACCCTGATCGCGACGACGTACGCCGACCGGCTGCCCGAGGACCTGGCCGGCCGCCAGGTCTACGTCCTCGACCCCATGCTGGCCACGGGCGGAACCCTGGTGGCCGCGGTCGAGCTGCTGTTCGCTCGAGGGGCCAGAGATGTCACGGCGATCTGCCTGCTCGCCGCTCCTGAGGGGCTGCAGCGCCTGGAGTCGGTCTTCGGGGGCCGGGTCGACGTCACGGTGGTGACCGCCGGGCTGGACGAGAAGCTGAACGAGAAGGGCTACATCGTCCCCGGCCTGGGTGACGCCGGTGATCGGCTCTACGGCACCGTCTGAGCGTCAGAGGCCCTTGACGGCCGACACGACCTTGGTCAGCGAGTCCTTGGCGTCACCGAAGAGCAGCGTCGTGTTCGGCTGGTAGAGCAGCTCGTTGTCGATCCCCGCGAATCCCGGACGCATCGACCGCTTCAGGAAGATCACGTTCTGCGCCTGGTCGACGTCCAGGATCGGCATACCGGAGATCGGGGTCCCCTCGGTGCGGGCGGCCGGGTTGACCACGTCGTTCGCCCCGATGACGAGGACCACGTCGGTCGTGGCGAACTGCGGGTTCACCTCGTCCATCTCCTTGAGCTGCTCGTAGGGGACGTTCGCCTCCGCGAGCAGGACATTCATGTGCCCCGGCATCCGGCCGGCGACCGGGTGGATGCCGTAGAGGACCTCCACCCCCCGCTCCTGCAGCAGGTCGGCGAGCTCGCGCACCGTGTGCTGCGCCTGGGCCACCGCGAGTCCGTAGCCGGGGACCACGATGACCTTCTGGGCGTACGCGAGCAGGATCGCCACGTCGTCCGGCCCGGTGGAGCGCACCGGGCGGTCCCCCGCCACCGCGGTCGACCCCGCGGTCGAGCCGCCCTTCAGCGCGCCGAACAGCGTCGACGTGATCGGCCGGCCCATGGCCTTGGCCATCAGCCGGGTCAGGATCGTGCCCGAGGCCCCGACCAGCGTGCCCGCGACGAGCAGCAGCACGTTGCTCAGCACGTAGCCGGACGCCGCCACGGTCATGCCGGTGAAGGCGTTGAGGAGGGAGATCACGATCGGGACGTCGGCGCCACCCACCGGGAGCACGAACAGCACGCCGACGAGCAGCGAAGCCACGGCCACCCCGATGAGGACCCCTAGGGCCGTGGTGCCCTCGCCCGAGTCCACGAACACGGCAACCGCGCCGGCCAAGGCCGCAGCCATCGACCCGCCGAAGAGGACCCCGTGCACCGGCAGGACCACGGGGCGCGTGGTCATGATCTCCTGGAGCTTGAGGAAGGTGACCATCGAGCCGCTGAACGACACCGAGCCGACGATCACCGTGAACAGGGAGGCCACCAGGGCGAAGCCGCCGCCCGTCTTCGGCACCTCCATGCCGGCGACGATGGCCGCCGCACCGCCACCGACGCCGTTGAACAGCGCGACCAGCTGCGGCATCGCCGTCATGGGCACCCGTCGGGCTACCGGCACCGCGGCCAGCGAGCCGACCACGATCGCGACCAGGATCAACGCGAGGTGGTCGAGGTCCTCGCTGACCAGCGCGGTGACGACCGCCAGCGTGGCGCCGAACGCGCCGAGCAGGTTGCCGTTGCGTGCCGTCTTCGGCGACGACAGGCCCTTGAGGGCGAGGATGAAGCAGACGGCCGCCACCAGATAGGACAGCGACACCCACGTGGGCGTGTTCATCGCGGCGGCTCCCCGGTCGCCGCGTCGACGGCCTTGGCCGGCTTACGCCCCTTGAACATCTCGAGCATCCGGTCGGTGACGACGAAGCCGCCGACCATGTTCATGGTGGCCAGCACCACGGCCACCAGGCCCAGGACCAGGGCCCAGGTCGTGTCCGCATGACCGGCCACGATGATCGCGCCGACCAGGATCACGCCGTGGATGGCGTTCGCGCCGGACATCAGCGGGGTGTGCAGGGTCGTCGAGACCTTGGACACGACCTCGAAGCCCACGAACACCGAGAGCACGAACAGGGTGAGCAGGGCCATGTTCTGGCTCATACCGACACCCCCTCACGGACCGAGCCGTCGCGGGTGACCCAGCATCCGGCGGTGATCTCGTCCTCCCAGTCGGGGGTCACGGCACCGTCCTTCGTCATCAGCACGAGCAGGTCAGCCACGTTGCGGGCGAAGAGCCGGCTGGCGTCGACCGGCATCTGGCAGGGCACGTCCCGCCCGCCCCAGACGGTCACGCCGCCGATCAGCACGTCCTCGCCCGGCAGCGAGCCCTCGACGTTGCCACCGGTCTCGGCGGCCAGGTCGACGACCACGGAGCCCGGGCGCATGCCCTCGACCATCTGCCGGGTGACCAGCAGCGGCGCCCGCCGGCCGGGGACTGCCGCTGTGGTGATCACGGCGTCCGAGGCGGCCACGTACGGCGCGAGCAGCTCGCGCTGCCGCTCGGCGCGCTCCTCGGTCATCTCCCGGGCGTAGCCGCCGGTGCCCTCGAGGGCCTCGAGGTCCAGCGAGACGAACTTCGCGCCCATCGAGCGGACCTCGTCGGCCGACGCTGGCCGCACGTCGTAGGCGGAGACGACCGCACCCAGCCGCTTGGCGGTGGCGATTGCCTGGAGGCCGGCGACTCCGGCCCCGAGCACGAGCACCTTGGCCGGCTTCACGGTGCCCGCCGCGGTCATCAGCAGGGGGAAGAACGAGGGCAGCCGGTCCGCCGCCACCAGCGCCGCGCGGTAGCCGGCGACGAGCGCCTGCGAGGTCAGCGCGTCCATGGACTGGGCCCGCGAGATCCGGGGCAGCAGCTCGAGTGAGAACGCGGTGACCCCGGCGTCCCGGGCCGCCCGGATCCCGTCGGCGTTCGTGGAAGGCGCCTCGAAACCGATCGTCACCGCACCCCGCCGCAGCCGTGCCACCTGGTCGGGTGTCAGGGGGGAGACATGAGCGACCACGTCGGCCGAGCCGAGGACGTCGCCGGCCGCCACCGTGGCACCGGCGGCCTCGAACGCCGCGTCGTCGACGTACACGTGCTGGCCGGCTCCGGCCTCCACCACCACCTCCAGGCCGGCCTTGAGGAGCTTGGGGATGCTGTCGGGCATGGCCGCGATCCGGCGCTCGCCGGGGCGGACCTCCGCGGGGACGGCGACTCTCACGAGGGGCAACCTAGCGTGGGCCCACCAGCGCGGATCAGGGGCCCCCGTCCCTTGACCACGAGACCTGCGGCACACTGCGCCGGTGACCGGCTGGCAGCTCATGGCGGTGCTGGTCTCCGGTGTCGGCGCCGGGGCGCTCAACGCGGTGGTCGGTGCCGGGACGCTGATCTCGTTCCCCGTCCTGCTCGCCATCGGGATCCCCGCGGTCTCGGCGAACGCCACCAACACCGTCGGCCTGGTGCCGGGATCGACTGCCGCCGCACTCGGGTACCGACGCGAGCTGGCCGGCAGGGGCCCACTGCTGCTGCGATTGCTGGCCCCCGCGCTCCTTGGCGGTCTCACCGGTGGAGCGCTGCTGTTGGTGCTTCCGGGGCGGGCGTTCGAGGTGATCGTCCCGGTGCTGCTGCTGCTCGCTGGCGGATTGGTCGCGATCCAGCCGTGGCTGGCGGCCGGGCTGGCCACCAGGCGCGGTGACGCCCCGCGGCCCGCGCACGGGGGTGCCCTGGTCCAGCTGGGGCTGTTCGGGACGGCGGTCTACGGCGGCTACTTCGGCGCCGCTCAGGGGGTGCTCATGCTCGCGCTCTTCGGCGTAGCCCTGGGCACCAGCCTGCAGATCGCCAACGGCCTGAAGAACACGCTCGCCGCGGTGATCAACCTCACCGCGGCGGTGCTGTTCGCGATCGCTGCCGACGTGCGCTGGACCGCGGCCGGGGCGCTGGCGGTCGGCGCGACTCTCGGTGGGACGCTCGGCTCGCGGTTCGGCCGCGCCCTGCCCGACAGCGTGCTGCGGATCCTCGTGGTCGCCCTGGCTCTCGGCGTCGCTGGCTGGCGGCTCGCCGCCCGCTGAGCCGTCACCCCGCCGCGGCGAACACCTGGTCGATCACCCGCATGTTCGCGACGGCGTCCTCGGGCGGGGTGGGCAGCGGCTCGGCGCCCAGCACCGCGGCGGCGAAGCGCTCGGCCTGCACGGCGTACTGGTCGCGGGGGGCGAAGACGATCTCCTCGATCGCGGGGTCGACCGGCGGGTCACCGCCGCGCACGAGCAACACCCGGGTCGGGCGGTCCGCCGGGATGTTGAACGGGATCGGCACCCGGATCCGCCCCCGCGTGCCGATCACCTGCACCTCCTGGTCGCTCTCCGCCTGGGTGGAGACGGTGAACGTGGCCGGCCGCCCCCCGAAGGCCAGCAGGGCCGAGGTGACGACGTCGGTGCCGAAGACGGGGTCCCGGCGGATCGTCGCGCTCACCCTGGTCGGCTCCCCACCCATGATCATCCGGCTGGCGTTCACCGGGTAGCAGCCAATGTCCATCAGCGCACCGCCGCCGAGGTCGGCCTGGTTGCGGATGTCGGTCGGGTCGTCGTTGAAGTAGCTGAACACGGTGTGCATGGCGACCAGGTCGCCGATCGAGCCGTCCGCCACCAGGGAGCGGACCCGCTCCCAGGTCGGGTGCAGCCGGTACATGAACGCCTCCATGAGGAGCACGCCCTCGGCGGCGCACACGGCCACCATCTCCTCCGCCTGGACGGCGTCCATCGCCAGCGGCTTCTCGCACAGGACGTGCTTGCCCGCCATGGCTGCGGCGAGGGTCCACTCGTGATGCAGGTGGTTCGGCAGCGGGACGTACACGGCGTCGACCTCGGGGTCGGCCAGGAGCTCCTGGTAGCTGCCGTGCGCGCGCGGGATGCCCAGCCGCGCCGCGGCGGTCCGCGCCCGGGCGATGTCCCTCGAAGCGAGCGCGACCACCTGGCAACCGGCCGCCCGCTGGATGGCCGGGATGACCTTCCCGGTCCCGATTCGCGCCGTGCTGAGGATCCCCCAGCGCACCGGTGCGTCCGCCATCACGCCTCCAGGTGAGTCTTGAGCTCGCGGGCGAGGCTGTCGACGTACCGGCCGAACACCGCCCGGCGGACGAATCCAGGTGCGTGCACCGCGTGGTCGACGGTGAGGGTCAGGGTGACCTCGGTGGTCCCGTCGGCAAGCGGCCGAAGCCGGTACGAGCCGTCCTGGGCCTTCATCTGCTCCGCCTCGACCAGCGTCCAGGCGAGATGGTCGTCGCCGTGCTCGTACTCGAGCGTGTACCGGTCGGTGCCGAGCTTGCTCACCATCGTGAACGCCGCGGTCGCCGGCGTGCCGTCCTCGTACTCCTCGAGGAGCTCGGCTTCGGTGATCTCCTTGGCCCAGCGGGGCTGCGCCGCGACGTCCCTGACCGCGGCGAGCACAGCCTCGAACGGGGCATGGACGACGACGGTGGCGGTGCAGCGGTCGACCGGCATGCCGGCCAGTCTGGCACCGGCACCGAGCCCGCCGGGAGTCAGCGGGTGCCGGCGCCGACCGGAAGGCCCGGGAAGTCTCCGACGACGTGAAGGCGGCGGTCGGCTGACACCATCAGCGCCGCATAGCCGGGGATGGCTGTGATGTGGCGCGCGGCTGCCGGGCCTCCTGCGACCAACGCGGTCGCGAGCGCGTCGGCCAGCCCCAGGTCCCTGCCGACCACGGAGGCCGACACGATCCCGGCGCTGGAGGGAGCCGCCGTCCAGGGGTCGATGACGTGGTCGCCGCGCTCGTAGGTCCCCGACGTCGCCAGGGCGGCGTCGAGCAAAGGGACGACTGCGAGCATCCGCGTGGGGTCGTCGGGGTGCCGGACGCCGAGCCGCCAGGGTCGGCCGACCTCGGGGCCGCCGATGGCCGTGACGTCGCCTCCCGCGTTGACCATCGCCGACCTGACTCCACACGTCTCCAGGACGGCGAGCGCTCGCTGCGCCGCCCAGCCCTT
This sequence comes from Candidatus Nanopelagicales bacterium, assembly GCA_036802895.1. GTDB lineage: Bacteria > Actinomycetota > Actinomycetes > Prado026 > Prado026 > DAIRVJ01. The sequence continues at coordinate 9,403 of DAIRVJ010000045.1, read as the reverse complement.
GACCAGCCCGGTCGGGTCGAGGCCACCGGGCATCGCCCAGGGATCGAACCAGCCGTCGGTGAGGTCTCGGGCTCGGGCGCACCGATCGAGAACCTCCGCCACCTCGGGCGGGCACTCGTCCAGCGTCGTCTCACCCCGGCGCAGCCGGCTCACCGGGCTCGCTGGCTGCCACGTGGAGAACACGTCGTCGATCTCGTGCAGCCCGGCGCAGGCCAGGGCCAGGGCGTCGTCGACGTCGGCCGCATCGACGCCGTCCGTCACCAGGTCGAACGAGACGACGGTGCCCATGACGGGTTCGGCGTGGGTGCGGCGCATCAGGCGCCGATCCCGAGGGCGTCGAGCGCCGCCTGCAGCGACCGGGCGTAGCCGTCGCTCGTGAACGTGGCCCCCGAGACCCCGTCGATCTGCGCCGACTGGGCCGCCAATGCCTGCTCGCGAAGGACGGGCCCGGAGTACTGGCTGATCTGCGCCGAGCGAGGGTCATTGCCGGGGAGCTGGAGCGCGGTGACGTCGGTGATCGTGCCGGCAGCCGCGGTCACCTGGACCTGGACCGGGCCATAGCGGGTCTGGATCGTGTCGCCCGCGACCTTCTTGGTGGCCGAGGTCGCGGTGCCCGACGTCCCAGTGCCGGACGCCGCGCTGCCCGACGTCGCGGTGCCCGACGAGGTCGACGCCGAAGCGGCGGTGGTCGGCGCGGACTCGGGCGTCCGGTAGCCGAGGACCAGGACCAGCCCGGTCACGGTGCCGGCCAGCGCCAGCGGTGCGCGTCTCATGGGGAACAGCTCCTCAGTCAGAAGGCGAACGACTCGACGTGAATACGGGACTCGGGCGTGCCCAGCCGTCGGGCTGCGCCCGACACCTGGTCGGTCAGCCCTTCGGGACCGCACAGGTAGACATCACGGTCCGCGACGTCGGGGACCAGACGGGCCAGCTCGGCGACGTCCAGCCGGACCTGCTGGCGGGACCCGAGCAGGACCTGCAGCCGACCGCCCCGCGCGGCCACTAGCTGCTCGACCTCGTCCGCGTGGACCAGCGAGTCGGCGGTCGATCCGCGCAGCAGCACCACGACGTCCGTGCCACGCGGCAGGTCCTCGAGCAGCGCCAGCAACGGGGTGACCCCGACTCCGGCGCCGACGAGCAGCACCCGGCGGGTGGACATCGTGTCGCGGGTGAGCACGCCGTACGGACCCTCGACGAAGACCCTGGTGCCCATGGGGATCCGGGCCAGTGTGGCGCTGTGGTCGCCGAGCGCCTTGACCGTGGTCCGCAGGTAGTCGCCGCGCGGCATGGCCGACAGCGAGTAGGGGTGGGCTTGCCACCACTGGCCGCGGGTGAGGAAGCGCCACTGGAAGAACTGCCCGCCGCGGATGACCAGCCGGTCGACTCCGCGCCCGCGCATGACCACCGACACCACACCGGGGGCCTCCTGCCGGACGGCGACCACGCGCAGCCCGTGCCGCAGGCTGCGAACCAGGGGTAGCCCGAACCGGAACGTGAGCACGCAGCCGACGGCACCCGCCCAGATGGTGATCCACCAGGCCCGGGCGACCGGGTGGCCGACGAAGGCCGCGCCCGCGGTCAGCTGGTGGGCGAACGCCAGGGCGAGGGCCAGGTAGGTGTACAGGTGCACGACCCACCAGGTCTCGTAGCGCATCCGCCGCCGGGCGATCCGCCACGACGTCAGGCCGGCCATGGCGATCAGCCCGAGCGCGACGGTCGCGGCAAGCACGTTGGGGTACCCCCGGACGAAGCTCCAGGTCTGCGTGACCGGCCCGACGCTCGCCGCCGCCCCGTAGCCGAAGGCCAGCAGCACCGCGTGCCACAGGATCAGCACGATCGGCCAGGGGCCGATCCGGCGGTGCCAGGCGATCAGCCGGTCCTGACCGAGCGCCCGCTCCAGCCACGGCACCCGCGCCGACAGCACCAGCACGATCAGCAGCAGGTAGCTGCCCACCAGCCCGGTCATCCGTCCAGCGGCGGTCGCCCAGCCACCCGGTGCCGTGAGCGACCCGACGCTCTCCGACGCCACGCCGAGCGCCACGGTCATCCCGAGGCCCAGCCCCGCCAGCAGGGTCGTCAGGTCGGCGGCCCGGAGCGCGCGCCGCCGATTCAGCGGGACGGCGGTCGCTCGCTCAGGGGCCGCGGATCGCGCGGCCAGATCGGTTCGGCTCATGACCAGGACCCTGTCGCGCCGGGCTGTACGAGCCCCGGCAACCGGCTGTGCGGTCCCTGTGAACCTGCTACGAGCGAAGGTTTGACGGTGCGCGCGTCGGTACCGTCAGAACGTGTCCACGCCGGCCCGCCCGATCTCCGCCCTGGTCGTCGACGATGAGCCGAGCATCACCGAGCTGGTGGCGACCGTTCTCGGCTACGAGGGCTGGACGGTCCGCACCGCCGCGTCCGGCAGCGAGGCGATCTCGGCCGTCCGCGCCGATCGGCCGGACATCGTCGTCCTGGACGTCATGCTCCCCGACCTCGACGGGTTCGAGGTGCTGCGCCAGATGCGACGGGAGGGCCACGACACGCCCGTGCTCTTCCTCACCGCCCGCGACGCGACGGAGGACCGGGTCCGCGGCCTCACCCTGGGCGGGGACGACTACGTGACCAAGCCGTTCTCGCTGGAGGAGCTGGTGGCCCGGCTGCATGCCCTGCTGCGTCGCAGCGGCGCCACCCAGGTGACTCGTGACCACGTGCTCGCCTTCGCCGACCTCACCTTGGACGAGGACTCCCGCGAGGTCCGGCGAGCCGGCCGGCTCGTCGATCTCACCAAGACCGAGTTCGAGCTGCTGCGCTACCTGATGCTCAACCCCCGACGGGTCGTGTCCAAGGCGCAGATCCTGGACCGGGTGTGGCACTACGACTTCGGTGGCCAGGCCAACGTCGTCGAGCTGTACATCGGCTATCTGCGGCGCAAGATCGACAAGGGACACCAGCCGCTGATCCACACCGTCCGAGGCGTCGGCTACGTCTTGCGGACGCCGCCCACGGACGACGGGTGACCACGGGTCCGGACTCACCGGTGCGGGCCCCCCTGCGCCGGCGGCTCATCCTGGGCCTGCTGGCCCTGGTGACGTTGGTCCTCGTCGTCACCGGAGCGCTGACGCTCGGGCTGCTGCGCCAGTTCCTCGTCGACCAGGTCGACCGTGAGCTGGCTCAGACCGCGGAGCAGGTAGCCCGCCGACCCTTCGGTCGGCTCGAGGGGGTCGGCGTCGACACCCTGCTCGTCGGCGTCGACGCGGACGGCGGCGTGACGCGCACGCCGGTGCTCGTCGTCGCCGAGGGTGCCAGCCAGGGCTCGGCGACGCTCTCGGCCGCCGACGTCCAGGCGATCGCCGCAGTCGGCCCGCGGCCACGCAACATCCGCCTGTCCCAGCTGGGCCGGTACCGCTTCGTCCGCGAGGACACGCCCCGAGGTGAGGCGGTGGTGGTCGGCCGGCCGCTCGC
>DAIRVJ010000045.1:0-5859 GCA_036802895.1 Candidatus Nanopelagicales bacterium | reverse complement strand
TTCAACGAGATGCTCGACCACGTCGACACCTCCCTCGAGGCCCGGGCGGCAACCGAGGAGCGGCTGCGCCGGTTCGTGGCCGACGCCAGCCATGAGCTGCGGACCCCGCTGGCGTCCATCCGGGGGTACGCCGAGCTGGTCCGCCGCGTGGGTGCCACCGACGTGTCCCAGCAGGCCCGCGCCGTCGGTCGCATCGAGTCCGAGGCCACCCGGATGGGTGTGCTCGTCGACGATCTCCTCCTGCTCGCCCGACTCGACCAGGGTCGCCCGCTCGACCGAACGCCTGTCGACCTGACCCGGCTGGCGGCTGACGCCGCCGCCGACGCGGGCGCGGCCAGCAGCGCCCACCCGGTACGGCTCTCACTGCCGGCCGAGCCAGTCTTCGTCCTCGGCGACGAGCACCGACTACGGCAGGTCTTGGCCAACCTGCTCGCCAACGTCCACCAGCACACCCCCGCGGGTACCGCCGTCGAGGTGCTGGTGGCCCGCGAGGGCGACCGGGCCCGGCTCGCCGTGAGCGACACCGGTCCCGGCGTGCCGGAGGCCCTCGCCCCACGGGTGTTCGAGCGGTTCGTCCGGGCGGACGACTCGCGCTCACGGGCCAGCGGTGGCACCGGGCTGGGGCTCTCCATCGTCTCCGCGGTCGTCCAGGCCCTCGGAGGGCAGGTGAGTCTGCAGTCGCAACCCGGGCGCACCGAGGTGACCGTCCTGCTGCCCATTGCCGCGCCACCGGGCGCCGGTGATGGAACCGATCGGGTGGGGACGGCGTCCTAGGGCCAGCGCATCCGAAGGAGGCCCCCATGGACACCGAGCGCAGCGGCGCACTCACCGTGCAGGTCAGGGGGTGGCACCTGGCGATCGGCGTGGTCGCCCTCATCGTCCTGGTCGTGGCGATCAGCGGGCGAGCGGCTGCGTCCGCGGGCCGCTCCACCGTCCCCACCCAGGTGATCGTGTCCAGCGGCACCGCCTCCGGGGCACCCGCACAGGGCATCGACGTCACCGGCGTCGGGGAGGTCTTCGGCACGCCCGACCTGCTCCGGCTGAGCCTGACGGTGGCCGTGACCGAGCCCAGCGTCCGCGAGAGCATGGCCGGGCTCGCGTCGACCGTCGGTGCCGTCACCAAGGCGCTTCGCGGGGCGGGCGTGCAGGACAAGGACGTCCGCACGGCGAATCTGTCGGTTCAGGCCGACTACGACTACAGCGGCGGCAGCCAGCGGCTGCGCGGGTATGCCGCCAGCCAGGATCTCTCGGTGACTCTCCGGGGCCTCGACCGGGCGGGCAAGGCCATCGCCGCTGCGACGGACGCCGGCGGCGACCGGATCAGGATCGGGTCGGCGCAGCTGGACCTGTCCGACGACAGCGGACTGGTGGGGGCGGCCCGTACCGAGGCGTTCGGGGCAGCGAAGGCCAAGGCGACGGCCTACGCGGAAGCGGCCGGTCGGTCGCTGGGCGCCGTCGTCCTGATGCAGGAGAGCACCAGCTCGCAGCCGATTCCGGTGGACGCTTACGCGGAGACCGCGCGCGCTTCTGGCCCGGTGCCGATTCAGGCCGGTCAGCAGGCCGTCAGCGTCACCGTGCGAGTGGTGTTCTCCCTGGCCTGACGAGCCGCCCGTCGCCGATGACGGCAGCCGCCCGCCGCTCGGCGGTCACCTCGCCGTAGGTCGTGCTGCGCTGGCGGGGCGGTCGACCGGCGCGGCGGATGACGTCCTCGAGCTCTGCGACTCCCTTGCTGGAACCGTGCTCACTGCCGGCCATGCGCGAGATGGTCTCCTCCATCAGGGTCCCCCCAACGTCGTCGACGCCGACGGACAGCAGCTGGCGGACGCCGTCGTCCCCCAGCTTCACCCACGACGTCTGCACGTGGTCGATCGCGCCGTGAAGCAGCAGACGGGCCATCGCGTGTACGGCGACGTTGTCGCGCCAGCTGGGTCCCGGCCGGGCCACCCCCGCGAGGTAGACCGGCGCATTGTGGTGCACGAAGGGAAGCGGGACGAACTCGGTGAACCCGCCCGTCCGTTGCTGCAGCCTTCGGATCAGCACCAGGTGGTGGTACCAGTGCTCCGGGCGGTCGACATGGCCGTACATCATGGTCGAGCTCGAGCGGATCCCCAGGTCGTGTGCCGTCGTGACGACATCAACCCAGGCCGCGGTCGGGAGCTTGCCCTTGGTGAGCACCCAGCGGACCTCGTCGTCCAGGATCTCTGCCGCGGTCCCGGGGATCGTGTCCAGCCCGGCCGCCTTGGCCTCGGTCAGCCACTCGCGCACCGACAAACCGGCCCGATGGGCGCCGTTGACCACCTCCATCGGCGAGAACGCATGCAAGTGGATCTCGGGGGCGCGGCGCTTCACCTCGCGGGCGAGGTCGAAGTACGCGGTCCCGGGAAGGTCCGGGTGGATGCCGCCCTGCAGGCAGACCTCGGTCGCGCCGACCGCCCAGGCCTCCGCCACCCGGTCGCCGACCTGCTCCAGCGAAAGCGTGTAGGAGTCCGGGTCGGACCGCCGCTGCGCGAACGCGCAGAACCGGCAGCCGGTGTAACAGACGTTCGTGAAGTTGATGTTGCGGTTGACGACGTAGGTGACGTCGTCCCCCACGGTGTCCCGTCGGACGTCGTCAGCCACCTGGGATAGCGCACGGAGGCCGGCACCCTCTGCAGTCAGCAAGGCGACCGCCAGTCCCTCGCGCTGCTCGTCGGCGAGCGCGGCCGGATCGTCCCCGGCCAGCCTGAGGGCGGCCAGGACGTCGGCCTCCAGCCGCTCGATCGTGACCGGATTGGCCGGCCTGGCGCGGGCCGCCTCCTCGGCCACCGAGACCCAGTCGCCGTACACCTCGTCGAAGTCGTCTCGCCGGCGCTGGGCGCGGCCGGCCGCGTCGACGGAGACGAACAGGTCCTCGTGTCCCCGCGCCGTCCGCGCGGCGAACGCGCCGTATCCGCCGTCCGGCTCCTGCCACGGTCGGCCGGTGGCCGTGACCGCGGTGTCGGCCAGCCCGGTGTGCAGATCAGCCAGGGCCGCCACATGCCGGGCCACCCGTGGGTCGATCCACGGCTCCCCCCGCCGGACGTACTCCGGGTGCACGGCGAGTCGTTCGGTGAGCGCGAAGCCCGCCTGAGCCGTCCACCGGGTCAGGTCGTCGAGGTGCGGCCAGGGACGTTCGGGGTTGACGTGGTCGGGCGTCAGCGGGCTGACACCGCCGAAGTCGTCAACCCCGGCCGCGACGAGCCGGCCCAGCTGCTCGGGCTCCGACAGGTTCGGCGGTACCTGGACCCTGGCCTTCGGACCAAGCACCAACCGGGCCACCGCGACGGTCGCGACGTAGTCGTCGGCTGACAGGTCGGGGACGGCCCGCATAGCCGTCGCGCTCTTCGCCCGGAAGTTCTGGACGATGACCTCCTGGAGACCGCCGTAGGCCCGGCCGATCCGGCGGATCGCCAAGAGGGACTCCACCCGCTCGCGCGGGGTCTCGCCGATGCCGACCAGGATGCCGGTCGTGAAGGGGATCGACTGCCGGCCGGCGTCCTCGAGGACCCTCAGCCGCACGGCCGGGTCCTTGTCCGGCGAGCCGTGGTGCGGGAGGCCGGGGGTGGAGAACAGCCGCGTGCTCGTGGTCTCGAGCATCATCCCCATGCTCGGCGCCACCGGCTTGAGCCGCGCCAGCTCCGCCCACGTCATGACGCCCGGGTTGAGGTGCGGGAGCAGGCCGGTCTCCTCCAGCACCATGATCGACACGGCCCTCAGGTAGTCGATCGTCGACTCGTACCCGCGTGCGCTCAGCCACTCGCGCGCGTGTGGCCAACGGTCCTCCGGGCGGTCGCCCAGGGTGAACAGCACCTCGCGGCACCCCATCGCCGCCCCGTCGCGAGCGATCCGGGCGACCTCGTCAGGATCGAGGAAGAGCGGCTCGCCGGTCGCCTGCAGGCGTCCCGGCGTGGAGACGAAGGTGCAGTAGTGGCACCGGTCCCGGCACAGCCGCGTCAGAGGGACGAAGACCTTGCGCGAGTAGGTGACGAGACCGCTTCGGCCCGCGGCGGCGAGGCCGGCGTCGCGGACCCGCCCGGACGCTGCGACCAGCCGATCGAGGTCCTCCCCGCGGGCCGACAGCAGGGCGGCGAGCTCGTCCGCGTCGAGGGTCTGGCCCCGCTCCGCACGCCTGACGGCACGACGCACGGCGCGCTCCGACACGGGCTCACTCACCCATACAGCATGCGCCCTCGGGCTACCCGGACTTCGCTCGGGTGACCCTCAGCACGCAGGTGAGCTTCTCGCCGGTCACCTTGACGGCTACCTCCCAGGACCGCGCCTCGTCAGGCTTGACATCGTCCTCGCGGGTCCACGAAACGCCGAGCGTGCGGTTCTCCGCATCCAGCATGGAGACCACGACCACGTAGTCGGAGCGTGCCTTCGTTGGGTTCTTCACCGTGCCCTTGGCCGCCCACCCGCCGCTGGCGGCAGCGCACGACGACACGGTGGCATCGCTGCGCGCGCCCACCTCCCCCTTCAAGGTGGGGATGGGCGAGAAGGACGGCTGCGGCGTCGCGGTGGGCTTGGCCGACCCCGTCGGGGACCCGCTAGCGCCGGACTTCGAGCCGGAGACGGAGGGTGACTGACTGCCTCCCGTCGAATCGCCGTCGCTGGAGCAGCCTGAGACGAGGGCTATGGCCACGAGCAGACCGCTGGCAGCCAGGATGCGACGACTCGAACCACTCACGGGCATGGACTACCTCTCGTCAGGCTCGGGGCGGCAGGTGGTGACGCCTCCGCGGCCGAGCCGCGGCCAACAACAGGATCCCCAGCAGGATCAACGGGATCCCCGCCTTGATCGCCGGAATCGCCGTCGCCCCGGTGCGCGGCAATGGCTTCACACCGGACGTACTGAGGGTAGCCGACGCCACCGAGGAAAGGACGGCCACACACCGCGGACACGTCGGGCGCGCCCGCGCCGTCGCCACGTTGGTGATCGTGCCCTTGGCGGCGTCCGCCGTGGTGACCGTGTGCGAGCCGGTGCAGCGCATCGCTTCGCCCGGCGACAGCGTCGCCCCCAGAGCCGGGGTACAGGTCAGGGTCGCCAGCATCGGGTCGGTGATGGTCACCCCTGGCAGCGTCACGTTGCCCGTGTTCGTCGCCACGAGCAGGTAGTCGATCATCTCGCCCGGATTGCCCTTGCGGTCGCCGTTCCGGTCCCGAAGCGTCGCGGTCTTGGTCAGCGTGAGCGCCGGCTGCGCGGTGAGCACGGAGGTGCGGGTGGCGGTCACACTGAGGACGGCCCCGGACGGGTCGGCGCCGGTTGCCGCTGCCGTGTTGACGACACTCCCCGCCGCCACGTCTGCGGCTGTGACCCGGTACGTCGCGGTGCACGTCAAGTCCTTGGACGGGGCGAGGACGGCGACGGTGCAGGCCAGGCCGGGAAGCAGTGGGTCACTGACCGAGACGTCGCGCAGGCTGACGTTGCCGGTGTTGGTCGCGATCAGGGTGTAGGTGATCTCATCACCTGCGCTGGCCAGGCCATCCCCATTCGTGTCGAACCACGAGCTCGTCTTGACCAGGCCGATCGCTGGGGACTGGCTACCAGGGGTAGTCACCGACGACGGTGCCGAGGTCACCAGCCCGGCCGGGCCAGTGCCCGAGCTGGTCGCGGTGTTCAGGTAGGCGCCGGCGTCCAGGTCCGCCTGGGTCACCGTGTGCGACGCGGCGCAGGTCGTCGACTCACCCGGGGCCAGGTCACCCGGCAGCGCGGTCGGCGCGCAGGCCCCGAGGACCGCCCGCGGATCGAACACCGCGACGCCGGTCAGCGTGACGTTGCCGGTGTTCGCCACCCGGATCGAGTAGGTGATCACCTCGCCGACCGCGGAGAAGCTGGCCGTC
>DAIRVJ010000044.1:14653-16872 GCA_036802895.1 Candidatus Nanopelagicales bacterium | reverse complement strand
GACGCCGGGGTGCCGCCCGGGAGGAGACGTAGACTCTCTACCCGGCCGGCAGCCCGCCCGTCCTGCCCCCGAGTCCGGCCCCGGTGACCCGTGATCCGCTTCGACTCCGTCAGCAAGCTCTACCCGACCCAGACACGTCCGGCGCTGGACTCGCTGTCCCTCGAGATCGACAAGGGCGAGTTCGTCTTCCTCGTCGGCGCCTCCGGGTCGGGGAAGTCGACCTGCCTGCGGCTGATCCTGCGCGAGGAGCGGCCGACCAAGGGCACCGTGCAGGTCCTGGGCAAGGACCTCAGCCGGCTGTCGAACTGGAAGGTGCCCACGCTGCGTCGGCAGATCGGCACGGTGTTCCAGGACTTCCGCCTGCTGCCGAACAAGACCGTCTTCGAGAACGTCGCCTTCGCGCTGGAGGTCATCGGCCGCCCCCGGCACACGATCGCCCAGGTGGTGCCGGAGGTGCTCGAGCTCGTGGGTCTGCAGGGTAAGGAGCAGCGTCGCCCCGACGAGCTCTCCGGTGGCGAGCAGCAGCGAGTCGCGATCGCCCGGGCGTTCGTCAACCGGCCGCTGCTGCTCATCGCCGACGAGCCGACCGGGAACCTCGACCCCACGACCAGTGTGGGGATCATGAAGCTGCTCGACCGGATCAACCGAACCGGCACCACGGTGGTCATGGCCACCCACGACGCTGCGATCGTCGACCAGATGCGCAAGCGGGTCGTCGAGCTCGAGGGCGGCCTGCTCGTGCGTGACCAGTCCCGCGGCGTGTACGGCTACTCCCGCTGACCTCACCGTTGCCTTTCCCACCGACCCCGACCGAGGATCCCTGACTCATGCGAGCCCAGTTCGTCCTGAGCGAGGTAGGCATCGGCCTGCGCCGCAACCTCGGCATGACCGTGGCCGTGGTGATCACCGTCGCCGTCTCGCTGGCCATGTTCGGCGCCGGCCTGCTGACCCGCTCCCAGGTCAACGAGATGAAGGACTTCTGGTACGACAAGGTCGAGGTGTCGGTGTTCCTGTGCGGCGCCGACAGCCAGGTCGGCAGTTGCGCAGCCGGCGCCATCACCGATCAGCAGCGTGCCGCCATCGAGGCCGACCTGCGTTCCCTGCCGCAGGTGGCCGAGGTGTTCTACGAGTCGCAGCAGGAGGCCTTCGAGCGGTTCAAGGAGCAGCTCCCCACGTTGGCCGAGAACGTCACCGCCGACTCCCTCCCGGAGTCGTTCCGGGTCAAGCTGAAGGACCCCACCCAGTTCGACGTGGTCGCGGGCGCGTTCGACGGACGCCCCGGTGTCGAGCAGGTCCAGGACCAGCGCAAACTGTTGGACAAGTTCTTCCGGGCGCTCAACGCCGGCCAGGTCGGCGCCCTCATCGTCGCGGGCATGATGATCGTGGTGGCGCTCCTGCTGATCTCCAACACCATCCGTGTGGCGGCGTTCACCCGTCGTCGCGAGACCGGGATCATGCGGCTGGTCGGCGCCTCCAACTTCTACGTCCAGCTCCCGTTCGTGCTGGAGAGCGTGCTCGCCGCTCTGGGAGGTGCTCTGCTGGCCTCGGGCGGTCTCGTCCTGATCAAGGCCACCCTGGTTGACCGGATCCTGGCGCCGTCGTTCCCGTTCACCTCCTTCGTGGGGTGGTCCAGCGTCTGGGCGACCATCGCCGCGGTGTTCGTGGCCGCGGTGGCCATCTCCTCGCTGGCGAGCTTCGTCACCCTGCGCCGCTACCTGAGGGTCTGAGCGGGTTGCGCGTGTCCTTTCGCTCTCGTGAGCCCCGATGGGAGACGATGAAGGCTCGACCCCGTCGAACCAGGAGCTCCTTCCCCATGCGCCTGCGTCCCGCCGGGGCGGTCGCCGTGCTGGCCGCCGCCCTCGTTGCCGCGTCGCTGGCGCCTGCCCGGGCCGAAGACCTCGGGCAGCGGCAGAAGACGGTCAAGCAGCGACTGGCCGCGGCCGAGAGCGACATCGAGACCCTCAGCCAGCAGGCCGCCGTCGCGGCAGCCGCTCTGCAGGCCGCCCGCGAGCAGCTCCCGCTGGCCCAGGCGGAGGTCGCCTCGGCCGCGGCCGACCTGTCCGCGGCGCGGGCCAAGGACGCCGCCCTGGCCGTGCAGTTGGCCGCCGCGGTGGCCAACGAAGGACGAACCGAGGCCGAGACCATCGCGGTCGAGGACCGGGTGCAGAGCACTCAGCGGCTGCTCGGCCTGCTGGCCCGCCGGGCGTACCAGAACGGGC
>DAIRVJ010000044.1:0-14553 GCA_036802895.1 Candidatus Nanopelagicales bacterium | reverse complement strand
CAGAGCACTCAGCGGCTGCTCGGCCTGCTGGCCCGCCGGGCGTACCAGAACGGGCAGCTGGCCGAGCTGGCCGTGGTCTTGGACGCCGAGACGGTCGAGGACTTCGCCGGGCGACTGTCCGGCCTGCAGTCCGTGGCCGACTCGCAGGTCGGTCTGATGGGCCGGCTGGCGATCGACACCGCCGACCTGGCCGCCAAGAAGTACCAGCTGGCCGCCGTCCGCGCCCAGGTGGAGGAGCAGCGGGCGGCCGCGGCCGCCCAGCTCGTCGTCGTCGCTGCGGCTGCTGCCCGCGCCCGGGCGGCCCAGGACCGAGTGGTGCAGCTGGTCGCTGCCCGCGCCCGGGCTCTGCGGGGGGTCGAGGCTGCCCGAGCCGACGAGCTGCGACGCGTCGCCGCTCTCAAGGCCGAGCAGCGCAAGATCGCCGCCCTGATCGCCGCCGCCTCGTCCCGCGGGTCGGGTCGGGTCCGTGGCGGTGAGCTCGCCTGGCCGGTCCCGTCCGGCGGGCTGACCATGCGTTCGGGACCGCGCATCCACCCGGTCTACGGCTACAAGTCCTGCCACACCGGCATCGACATCGGTGGGGGGTACGGCGCCACGATCATCGCGGCCGCGGCCGGCGTCGTGGTGTCCACGGCCTCCAGCAGCGTCTACGGCAACGTCACGATCGTCGACCACGGCGACGGCCTGTCGACCTTCTACGCGCACCAGTCCAGCCGGTTGGTCAGCCAGGGCCAGCGGGTGACCCGCGGTCAGCCGATCGGCCGGATCGGTGCGACCGGGTGGGTGACCGGCCCGCACCTGCACTTCGAGGTGCACGTCAACGGCGTGCCGTACGACCCGCTCGGCTGGCTCGGGCTGGGTAGCAAGCGGCCGATCGTCTGCTGAGCCGGTCGCCGGGCCTCGCCGTAGACTCGGGCCCATGACTCCGGTGGCCCGTCGGGTGCACGCCGGCCTCACCCTGCTCGCGGTGGCCCTCACAGCGTTCGTCGCGGGGGTCGCAGTCGGCGGGTCGGGCGACGCTCCGCAGCCGGCGGCGGCACCCGAGCGGGCCGCCGTGCTCGACGAGGCCGCCGACCGGATCGCGAGCGACGCGGCCCGGCCGGTCGACCGCAAGGTGCTGGAGCGGGCTGCCGTCGACGGCATGCTGCGCGCCCTGGGCGACCGCTGGTCGGTGTACTACCAGCCGAGCGAGTTCGCCTCGTTCAGCGACGCCCTCGACGGCCGGTACACAGGGGTCGGCATGTGGTTGCGACAGGAGCTCGACGGCAGCCTGACCGTCTCCGGTGTCCAGGACCGCTCCCCGGCTGCGAAGGCCGGCATCCGGGTGGGCGACCGGGTCGTGACCGTCGACGGGGTCGACGTCGCCACCGCGTCCGTGTCGGCCGTGGTCGCGAACCTGCGCGGACCCGACGGCAGCACCGTGGCGATCGGGATCCGTGACGCCGCGGGAGTCCGCACCGCCAGCGTGACCCGGACGCTCGTCACCGCGACGGACGTCGTCGTCGACCGGCTGCGCCACCAGGTCCTGCACATCCGGGTCAGCGCCTTCACCCGGGGCGTCGGCCGCCAGGTACGCACGGCCCTCTCCGCCGACCCGGGGGCGGCCTCGGGTGGCGTGGTCCTCGACCTGCGCGGCAACCCAGGTGGCCTGGTCGACGAGGCCGTCGAGGTGGCCGGCGCCTTCCTCGACGGCGGCCCGGTGGTCTCCTACGAGCGGCGTGGACGAGGCCTCACGACGCTGGAGTCGCACGCCGACGGCGACACGTCGACCCCTCTGGTGGTGCTCGTCGACGGTGGCACCGCCAGCGCCGCCGAGATCGTGGCCGGCGCCCTGCAGGACCGCAGCCGCGCCGTGGTCATTGGCTCGCGCACGTTCGGCAAGGGGTCGGTGCAGGAGCCGCAGACCCTGAGCGACGGCTCGGCGATCGAGCTGACTGTCGGCCGCTACCTGACGCCGTCCGGTCGGGCGCTGGACGGTGTCGGTGTCGAGCCGGACGTCGCCGTGGCGTCCGGGGAGTCTCCGGCCGTCGCCGAGCGGCGCGCCCTGGAGGTGCTCTCGGGCTTGCTCGCGGCGATGGGTTCCGGCGGCGCGGGCTGATGGCCCGCGAGAAGGGCCGTTCGCTGATCGCGCAGAACAAGAAGGCGCGCCACGACTACCTCATCGAGGACGTCTACGAGGCCGGCCTGGTGCTCACCGGGACCGAGGTCAAGTCCCTGCGGGCGGGCCGCGCGTCCCTGGTCGACGGCTATGCCGTGGTCAAGGACGGCGAGGTGTGGCTGCACGGTGTGCACATCCCCGAGTACACGCAGGGCACCTGGACCAACCACGAGCCGCGCCGGCCGCGCAAGCTGCTGCTCAACCGGCAGGAGATCGGTCGGCTGATCGGCAAGACCAAGGAGTCCGGGCTCACCCTCGTCCCGCTCGCCCTGTACTGGAAGGACGGCCGGGCCAAGGTCGAGATCGCCCTGGGCCGCGGCAAGAAGACGTACGACAAGCGGCAGGCGCTAGCCGAGAAGCAGGCCACCCGCGAGGCGGCGCGCGCCGTCGCGCGGCGCGGCCGCGGTGGCGACTGAGCCGCTAGCGTGGGGCGCGTGATCCGTCGCCTGCTGGCCGCGAGCGGGCTGGCGCTCGTCGGGCTGCTCGTCGCCCCGGCCCCCTCCGCGCTCGCGGTGGAGACCATCCCCTCCTACGACGTGCGGATCGACGTGCGAGCGAACGGCACGTTCCACATCCGTGAGGAGATCGCCTACGACTTCGGCACCGCCCAGCGGCACGGCATCTTCCGGACGATCCCGGTCCGCTACACCTACGACGACACCCGCGACCGGGTGGTCACGATCAAGGGCCTGCGGGTGGTCAGCACCACCGGCGCACCGTCCGGCGTGCAGACCTCCACCGAGAGCGCGAACCTGGTCGTCCGGGTCGGCGACCCGGACCGCACGGTCACCGGCCGGCAGGTCTACGTGCTCGACTACGACGTCTCCGGCGCGCTGAACGCCTTTCCCGACCACGCCGAGCTGTACTGGAACGCGGTCGGCCCCGAGTGGGAGGCAGCGATCGACCGCGTCACCGTCCGGGTGAGCGGTCCGGTCCCGGTCACCCGGTCGACGTGCGTGGCCGGATACCGGGGGGCCGAGGATCCCTGCCAGCAGGCGGCGCAGGACGGCGGGGCTGCGACCTTCGCCCAGTCGGCGCTCGGTCCTTACCAGGGTGTCACCGTCGTCGTGGCCTGGCCGCCCGGGTCGGTGGCGGTTCCGGGCCCGGACCTCGAGGAGCGGTTCAGCCTCGGGCGGGCGTTCTCGGCCACCCCCTGGACCGTGGCGGGTGCGCTGGCGGTGGTCGCGATCGGCCTCGGCGGGATCGGCTACCTGCTGTGGACCCGTGGGCGTGACCGGCGATACCGCGGCGAGGTGCCCGGGCTCAAGCCGGTCGCCGGACAGGTCGGCGTCGAGGAGCCACGCCCGCTGTTCACGCCGGCGGCGGGCGCGGTGGAGTTCCGGCCCCCGGAGGGGGTCCGCCCCGGTCAGGTGGGCACGCTGCTCGACGAGGTCGCCAACCCGCTGGACGTCACGGCGACCATCGTCGACCTCGCAGTCCGGGGCTACCTGCACATCGAGGAGCTCGAGCGCGCCCACCTGTTCGCGAGCCGTGACTGGGTGTTCCGCCAGCGTAAGCCTGCGGACGCCGAGCTGGTGCCCTACGAGCGCACCTTGCTGGACGCGATCTTCACCGGCCGGTCCGAGGTCCGGGTCTCCGAGCTCAAGCGCACCTTCGCCAGCGACCTGGCGAAGGTGCAGAAGCAGCTCTATGCCGACGTCGTCGCGCACGGGTGGTTCCGGCGTAGCCCGCAGACCACCCGGACCTGGTGGCGGCTGATCGGGATCGGCTGCGTGGTGGTCGGCGCGGGCCTGACCTACCTGCTGGCGAGGTACACCCACGCCGGGCTGCTCGGCGTCGCTGCGGTGCTCTCCGGCCTGGTCCTGCTGCTGGTGGCCCGGCGGATGCCGGCCCGGACGGCGGCCGGCAGCGCGGAGCTCGCCCGGGTGCTCGGCTTCCGCCAGTACATCCGGACGGCGGAGGCCGAGCAGCTGCGGTTCGAGGAGCGGACCGACGTGTTCTCCCGGTACCTGCCCTACGCCGTGGTCTTCGGTGAGACCGAGCGCTGGGCGAAGGCGTTCGCCTCTCTCGCGGCCGTGACTGCGGCGGGTGGCGCCGGTCAGGTGCTGCCGTGGTACTCGGGACCGGGAGGGTGGGACTTCGGGCGCTTCGGCGACTCCATGCGCTCGTTCAGCGACACCACGGCCGGCGCGATCGCGGCCACCGCCGCATCGTCCGGCGGCTCGGGCTTCTCCGGCGGGTCGTCCGGGGGCGGCTTCGGCGGGGGCGGCGGCGGCAGCTGGTAGGTCAGTGGGGGAGGTCGATCTCCAGGAAGCGCGGCCGGTAGAGCAGCGGGTCGGCGAGCAGCGCGGCCAGGTCGGCGGTGTTCTGGCTCACCGAGACGATGACGTGGCCGGGCCTGGGCAGTACCCCGGGATGTGCCAGCGGCATGTACCGGTAGAGCCCGCGGCCCAGGTCGCTGGGGATGAGTGCGGCCGGCGGGTTCGCTTCGAAGGGCCCGTGCGGCGCGGGGGCGTCCCACACGACCAGGTCGGTCCCGAGGAAGTCGTCGCGCTTGCTGACGGCGTACCAGCGACCGCCGCGGCTGAACACCGACAGCGTCTGCGACACGCCCCCGACGGGCGGGATCAGCTGCGCCGCGTCAGCGGGGTCCGGCTGCCAGCGCCGACCGTCCCAGAACGACCAGCGGCTCGGCGCGGTGACGTCCGTGGGCCGCAGCCTGGCCGCGGACAGCGACCACCCGAAGGTGAGCGGCCGCCCCGGGTTGGCCGTGCCGTAGAGGTAGAGCCATCCGCCGTCCGCCCAGGCCGCGGCGCCCCAGGCGACCCTGCTGCGGTCGGCCAGGTCCGGCCAGAGGTCAGTGACGCTGCGCAGCGCCGGGGCGGCCCCAGCGTCCACGTCGAACAGGGCCACGGCCGGTCCCAGGGTGACGAACTGCCCCGCGCGCTCACTGCCGCGCACGCGTTGGGCGAACACCGCCACCCGCTCGCCCGTGCCGTCCGCGCCGAGGCTGACGACCGACATCGGCCAGTAGCCGACGCCGTCCGGCCGGTCCGGGATGATCGCGCCACGGTGGCGGGGCACCACCACGGCGGCGCAGGTCGTGCTGAACAGCAGCATCGAGTTGCGCACGATGACCGAGTCGCCGAACTCGGGGGCGCGCAGCGTGTCGCCGAACACGAAGAGGTGTCGCCCGTCCCTCAGCTCGACGTCGGCACCGACGTCGCCGCCGCGAAACGCGTCGACGGCCCGGAAGCCGTTGACGATCCGGTCGATGTCGGCGAGCGTGCGGGGCTCGCTCATCGGCAGGCACGTGGCCGCGGACGGGGGGACGGCGGCCGGTGGTGTCGGGGGGCTGGTCCCGGCCGCACACGCAACCGTCGCGGACGCCGTCAGGAAGACCAGCAGGCCCCTCGCCACCGGACCCGGACGCCTGCGCATGGGTCTCGCCCCCATTTCTCAGGCTACGCCTGAGCGCGGGCGAGCGCCGTGACCGGCGTCACGCCCTGGGGGTCAGTCGCCGACGCCCTCCCAGCCGCGGCGGGCGGGGCGCGCGGCCCCGACCGGCTCCCGCGTGCGGTAGACGACGTACGGCCGCCACAGGTAGCCGATCGGCGCCGACAGCACGTGGACGAGCCGGGTGAACGGCCACACGGCCAGCAGCGCGAACGCGGCCACCGCGTGCAGCCGGAAGGACCACGGGGCCTCGGCCATCAGCTCGGGATCGGGCTGGAACCAGAAGATGCCGCGGAACCACACGGCCACCGTCTCCCGGTAGTTGTAGCCCGACGAGCCGTAGCCGCCGAGACCGAACAGCTGCACCCCGATCGTGTTGACGATGCCCAGCGCGACCACCAGGCCCAGCAGCAGGTACATGGCCTTGTCGGTGGGCGTCGTCGCCCGGAACACCGATGGAGTGGTCCGCCGCCGGTAGACCAGCAGCACGAGCCCGACCACTGTCGCGATCCCGGCGAGCGTGCCGAGCACGACCGCGACCGCGTGGTAGGCGCCCTCGCTGATCCCGACGGCGTGCGTCCAGCTCTGCGGGAGGACCAGCCCCATCACGTGCCCGGCCAGGACGCCCAGGATGCCGAAGTGGAACAGCGGGCCGGCCCAGGTGAGCAGGCGGTTCTCGTAGATCTGGGACGAGCGGGTGGTCCAGCCGAACTTGTCGTAGCGGTAGCGCCACACGTGGCCGATGACGAACGACGTCAGGCACACGTAGGGCAGGACGAGGAACAGGAAGTCGTTCACGGCCGAACCCCCACGCTCTCGACGGGCACGAACGGCTCGAGGCCCACCAGCTCGGTCGGCGGACCCTCCGCGGCCAGCCGGGCGGCCGCCGCCCGCACTGCGGCTGACGGCGCCGGCAGCGCGGCCTCGAGCGCCCGGACCACCCCGGCGTACGGGGACCCGCCGGCCGCGAGGGCCTCACGGAGCACCTCGATACCCTCCCGGTGCTCGTGCAGCAGCGCGAGGGCGACGTCCTCGTCTCCCGTCGCGGCCAGCTCGAGCACCGTCGGCAGGAAGTCCGGCAGCTCGCCGCCCACCGGCTGGTAGCCGACGCTGCGGTAGGCGTCGAGGAACCGCCACAGTGCCATCCCGCGACGGCGGGTGTCGCCGTTGAGGTAGTAGCTGAGGTACAGGCACGCCTTGCGCCGCAGGTCGAAGGTGGCGACGTAGTCGGCCTGCAGCTGCAGCAGCGGGGTGCTCGCCAGGTGCTCGACGAAGCGGGCGAGCGGCTCACCGGACTCGACCGGCACGGACTCCGCGGCCTCGCGCAGGGCGGGCAGCTGGGCGAGCAGGCCCGCGTCCGGGTACTGCAGCAGCCGGCTCACCGCCGCCTGGACGACGTGCCGCTGGCTCGGGTTCAGGCCGCTCACCGCTCCTCCTCCGTGGTCGACCCGGGCGGTGTGGACCGCGGCGGGAACAGGCCCGATGGCGGCTCGCCGCCGCTCCAGGTCAGCAGGTCGATCGACGGGCGGCTCTCGGGCAGGTCCGCGTAGCGCTCGGACTCCGCCCGTTGCTTGGTCAGGTGGAAGCTCTCCACCGCCGCAGGTGTCGCCCCGACCTCGGCGAACGGCCCACGCCCGCCCATGCCGGGACCGCCGCTGTAGTCGAGGCTGCAGCCCGGCATCTCGTCGAGCGCCCTCCCGGCTTCGACGTGAGCGGTCGGGATGACGTAGCGGTCCTCGTACTTGGCGACGGCGAGCAGCCGGTACAGCGCCTCCATCTGGGTGCCCGTCAGGCCGACGGCCAGCGCGATGGACTCGTCCGCCGGCTCGCCCAGGTTGACCCGGCGCATGTAGGCGCGCATCGCGGCCAGCATCCGCAGGCTGCGCTGCACCGGGGCCGGGTCGCCCGCGGTGAACAGCTCGGCGAGGTACTCGACCGGGATCCGCAGCGCCTCGATCGCGGCGAACAGCGTGTCACGGTCCTCACCGTCGAAGCCGGTGTCGCGGACGACGTCCACGACGGGTGACAACGGCGGGATGTACCAGACCATCGGCATGGTGCGGTACTCCGGGTGCAGGGGCAGCGCGATCCGGTACCGGTTGGTGAGCGCGTAGACCGGGGAGCGCTGGGCGGCGCTGATCCAGTCCTCGGGGATCCCGGCGGACCGGGCGGCCGCGACGACCGCCGGGTCGTCCGGGTCGAGGATGACCGACCGCTGGGCCTCCAGCAGGTCGTGGTCGTTCTCCACCGATGCGGCCTCGAGCACCTGGTCGGCGTCGTAGAGGAACAGGCCCACGTAGCGCAGCCGACCCACGCAGGTCTCGGAGCAGACGGTCGGCTGACCCGCCTCGACCCGCGGGTAGCAGAACGTGCACTTCTCGGCCTTGCCGGTGCGGTGGTTGAAGTAGACCTTCTTGTACGGGCAGCCGGAGACGCACAGCCGCCACCCTCGGCAGCCGTCCTGGTCGACGAGCACGATCCCGTCCTCGGCCCGCTTGTACATGGCGCCGGACGGGCAGCTGGCCACGCAGCTCGGGTTGAGGCAGTGCTCGCAGATGCGCGGCAGGTGGAACATGAACGTCTGCTCGAACTCCAGGCGCACCCGGTCGCCGAGCTTCTTCAGCACCGGGTCCTGCGGGGCGATCTCGGGCGAGCCGCCGAGGTCGTCGTCCCAGTTCGCCGACCACTCGATCTTCATGTTCCGCCCGGTGATGAGCGACTTCGGACGGGCCACCGGCACGTCCGCCTGGGCGGGGGCGTTGAGCAGCGTGTCGTAGTCGTAGGTCCAGGGCTCGTAGTAGTCGGCCATGCCCGGGAGCCGCGGGTTGCTGAAGATCCTCAACAGCCGCTTCACCCGACCGCCGGCTCGCAGCCGCAGCCGGCCACGCGACGTGCGCACCCAGCCGCCCTGCCAGCGCTCCTGGTCCTCGTGGCTGCGCGGGTAGCCCAGGCCCGGCCGGGTCTCCACGTTGTTGAACCAGACGTACTCGACGCCGGTCCGGTTCGTCCACGCCTGCTTGCAGGTGACCGAGCAGGTGTGGCAGCCGATGCACTTGTCGAGGTTCATCACCATGCCCAGCTGGGCCATGACGCGCATCAGTACTCGACCTCCTGCGAACGCCGGCGGATCACGGTGACCTCGTCCCTCTGGTTCCCGGTGGGTCCGTAGTAGTTGAAGCCGTACGAGAGCTGCGCGTAGCCGCCGATCAGGTGGCTGGGCTTCACGAGCAGCCGGGTCAGCGCGTTGTGGATGCCGCCCCGGCGCCCGCTCACCTCCGACTTGGGCACGTCGATGGTGCGGTCCTTGGCGTGGTACATGAAGACGGTGCCCTGCGGCATCCGGTGGCTCACCACCGCCCGGGCCACCACGACGCCGTTGCGGTTGTACGCCTCGATCCAGTCGTTGTCCTTGACGCCGATGGCCTCGGCGTCCTCCTGGCTCATCCAGAGGTCGGGGCCTCCACGGGAGAGGCTGAGCATGAAGAGGTTGTCCTGGTACTCGGAGTGGATCGACCACTTCGAGTGCGGTGTCAGGTAGCGGACCGTCACCTCCCGGACGCCGTCCTCGCCGACGTGCTCGCTGCCGAAGATCCGGTGCATGTTCAGCGGCGGACGGTAGGTGGGCAGCTGCTCGCCCAGCTCGGTCATCCAGTCGTGGTCGAGGAAGAAGTGCTGCCGGCCGGTGAGGGTGTGCCAGGGCTTGAGCCGCTCCACGTTGATGGTGAACGGGGAGTACCGGCGTCCGCCGTGCTCGCTGCCCGACCACTCGTGCGACGTGATCACCGGCTGCGGCCGCGACTGGGTGTCCGCGAACGTGATCTGCCGGCCCTCGTGGTCGCTGGCCAGGTCGGCGAGCGGCCGGCCGGTTCTCTTCTCCAGCTGCTCGAAGCCCGCGGTCGCGATGTGGCCGTTGGTCGTGCCGGACAGGGCCAGGATCGCCTCGCACGCCTGCTCGGCGCGGCGCAACGAGGGTCGGCCGTCGGCGACCCCCCCGCGGACCGTCCCGCACACCCGCTTGAGGTACTCGACCTCGCGCGCGGGCTTGAGGGTGACCGCCTTGACCGTCGTGCCGAGCGTCTCGACGTTGGGCCCGAGGGCGGCCATCTTCTGGGCGATCGCGCCGAAGTCGCGCTCCACGACGGTCAGCGCGGGCATCGTCCGCCCGGGGATCGGCTCGCACTCACCGGCTCTCCAGTCGAGGACCCGCCCGCCCGGCTGCGCGGTCTCCCCCGGGGTGTCATGCAGCAGTGGCGTGGCCACCAGGTCCTTCCGCACGCCGAGGTGACGACCCGCCAGGGCGCTGAACGTCTCGGCCATCGACTGGAACGTGTCGTAGTCCGAGCGGGTCTCCCACGGCGGGGCGATCGCCGCGTTGAACGCGTGCACGAACGGGTGCATGTCGGTCGACGAGAGGTCGTACTTCTCGTACCAGGTCGCCGCGGGCAGCAGGACGTCGGAGAACAGCCCGGTGCTGGTCATCCGGAAGTCCAGCGACACCAGCAGGTCGAGCTTGCCCTCCGGGGCCTCGTCGCGCCAGACCACCTCGCTCGGCCGGCGGCCCTCCGGTGCCTGCTCGCCCCGGATCGCGCCGTCCGTGCCGAGCAGGTGGCGCAGGAAGTACTCGTTGCCCTTGCCGGACGAGCCGAGCAGGTTGGCCCGCCACACCGTGAGGACGCGCGGGAAGTTCTCGGGCGCGTCCGGGTCCTCGCACGCGAACCTGAGCTCGCCCGACCGGAGCTGCTGGACGACGTACGCGGATGGGTCGACGCCGGCGGCCAGCGCGTCGTCGACGAGGTCCATCGGATTGCGGTCGAACGTCGGGTACGACGGCAGCCAGCCCATCCGCACCGACTGGGCCAGGGTGTCGGCCAGCGCCTTGCCGCGGAAGAGCCCCTGGCCGAGCGGCGTGGCGAGGGTGTCCGCACCGAAGCCGTCGTAGCGCCACTGGTCGGTGGCCAGGTACCAGAACGCGGTACCGGCCATCTGCCTCGGTGGGCGGGACCAGTCCAGCCCGAACGCGAGCTGGGCCCAGCCGGTGAACGGCCGGCACTTCTCCTGCCCGACGTAGTGCGCCCAGCCCCCGCCGTTGACGCCCTGGCATCCGGTCAGGGTGACCAGCGCGAGGATCGCCCGGTAGATCTGGTCGGAGTGGAACCAGTGGTTCGTCCCGGCACCGAGGGCGATCATCGACCGGCCCCCGGACCGCTCGGCGTTGTCGGCGAACTCACGTCCGATCCGGGCCACCGCGGCGGCCGGGACGGAGGTGATCTCCTCCTGCCAGGCGGGGGTGTACGGCTGCGGGTCGTCGTAGTCGGCCGGCCAGTCCCCGGGCAGGCCCGGCCGCCCGACGCCGTACTGGGCGAGCAGCAGGTCGAAGACCGTGGTCACCAGGTGGTCGCCGACCCGTCGGACGGGAACGCCCCGGCGCAGCACCCCGCCGCCCTCGCCGTCCTGCTGGCCCACGTCGAACCGGGGGAGGTCGACCGCCACCGACTGCCCGCCGTCGGTGTGCAGCGTCAACAGCGGGTCGACGTCGCCCAGGTCGAGGTTCCACTTGCCGACACCGGCGTCGGTGTACCGGTCGCCCAGGGTGCCGTTGGGGATCACGACCTGACCGGTCGCGGAGTCGAGCAGGGCGGTCCGCCAGGCGGCTCCGTCGGTGGAGTCACCGAGGTCCGCGGCGGTCAGGAAGCGGTGGGGCAGGTAGCCGCCCGAGTCATCACCGCGCTCGCGCAGGGTGACCAGGAACGGCAGGTCGGTGTAGGTCTTCACGTACTGCTGGAACCGGGGCACCTGGCGGTCGACGAAGAACTCCCTGAGCACCACGTGCCCCATCGCCATGGCCAGCGCGCCGTCGGTGCCCGGGTGGGCCGCCAGCCACTCGTCGGCGAACTTGGTGTTGTCGGCGTAGTCCGGGCTGACCACCACGACCTTCTGCCCCCGGTAGCGGGCCTCGGTCATGAAGTGGGCGTCGGGCGTGCGGGTGACCGGGATGTTCGAGCCCCACATCACCAGGTAGGAGGCGTTCCACCAGTCGGCCGACTCGGGCACGTCGGTCTGGTCGCCGAACACCTGAGGCGAGGCGATCGGCAGGTCGGCGTACCAGTCGTAGAACGACAGCATGGTTCCGCCGATGAGGCTGGTGTACCGAGCGCCCGCGGCGTGCGAGGCCATCGACATGGCGGGGATCGGCGAGAAGCCGGCGACCCGGTCCGGGCCCCACGTGCGGATCGTGTGCACCTGCGCGGCGGCCACGATCTCCAAGGCCTCGTCCCAGGTGGCCCGGACCAGTCCGCCCTTGCCGCGGGCCTTCTGGTAGCGGCGCCGGCGTTCGGGGTCACCCACGACGTCGGCCCACGCCTCGACCGGGTCGCCCAGCCTGGCCTTGGCCTCCCGGTACATCTCGAGCAGGACGCCGCGCACGTAGGGGAAGCGCACCCGGGTCGGCGAGTAGGTGTACCAGGAGAACGCGGCGCCGCGGGGGCACCCGCGGGGCTCGTACTCGGGGGAGTCGGGCCCGACCGACGGGTAGTCGGTCTGCTGGCTCTCCCAGGTGATGATGCCGTCCTTGACGTACACCTTCCACGAGCAGGAGCCCGTGCAGTTCACTCCGTGCGTGGATCGGACCACCCGGTCGTGGGACCAGCGGTCCCGGTAGAAGACGTCCGCGTCGCGACCACCGGTCCTGGTGAGGGTCCGCAGGTCGTCGGAGACGGCGGTGGGCTGCAGCAGCCGGCGCGCCTTCAGCAGCGCCTGGACGATGTCGCCGTCGGTCCGTGCGGGGGACGGCTTGCTCATCGCGGACTCCTGGTGCTCGGAGGGACGTCGGATCGGTTGAGGTGCAGGACGCACAGGTCGTCGCGGACGAAGGGATCCAGCCGCTCGGCGGAGACGGAGGTCCCCAGCCGGGCGAGGGTGCCCTGCACCAGGCCGAGGTGGACGCCGCACACGACCGTCGAGTGCGCGGCCGCCGCCTGACCGAAGGGGCACCGCCTCAGGTAGATCCGGTCACCGACCGGATCGGTGTCGGGCTGGAAGCCGAGGTGGCGGAACAGCGCGACCAGGGCGTCCACCGCCTCGGCGGGCTCGTGCTCGCCGTCCACCCACCCGGCCGCGTCGACCGCGCGGGCCCACCGTTCCCCGGCCGCGCGGGCCGCCTCGGCCGTGTCCGCCGGGTGGCTGTCCTCGAGGTGGCGGGCCAGCACCTCCACGAGCAGCCGGTAGCCGTCCGGCTCGGGGTTCGTCGGGGCGGCCGAGTACAGGGTGCGTGGTCGCCCTGGAGTGGTGCGGCTCTCCGTCTCGCGGTGCGCGAGGCCCACGTCGACCAGCAGGTCGAGGTAGCCCCGGACCGTGTTGACGTGCAGC
This sequence comes from Candidatus Nanopelagicales bacterium, assembly GCA_036802895.1. Lineage (GTDB taxonomy): Bacteria > Actinomycetota > Actinomycetes > Prado026 > Prado026 > DAIRVJ01. The sequence goes on along the minus strand of DAIRVJ010000044.1, from coordinate 1,613 downwards.
CGAACCGCCTCCGACATCTGGGTGACGGTCATGGGCTCGCGGGCGGCCCGCAGCTGCTCGAGGACGGCCCGCCTGGTGGGCGAGGCGAGCACTCGGCCGGTCGGTGGCGTGGCCGCCGGGCGGGCCGTGGGGTTCATGGTCGGCCGCGAGCCTTGCTAGGACGTCTTCGGCGCGCCCGGCCGGGCGTACCGCAGCCAGGTGACGGCCACGCACATCGCAGCGAAGGCAACGCCGATGTAGTAGAAGGTCTTGGGCTCCATGACCGTCAGGCCGACGCCGAAGAAGAACGGACCGAAGGCCGCGATCGCGGCGGTCCAGCCGATCACACCGCCCGCCTGGCGCCGCTCGAAGATCATCGGCATCTGCTTGAAGGTCGCGGCGTTGCCGATGCCGGCGAACAGGAAGATCGCCACCATGCCCCAGAGGAAGTGGGTGAAGTCGGTGTGCACGGCGGCGGCGCCGGCCGCCACGTCCGGGTCGAGCGTGGTGCTGGTGTAGGCCACGGACGCCAGGATCCCGACGCCGCTGAGCAGCGTCCAGCGCGCGCCGCCGAACCGGTCGGTGAGCGGGCTGAACGCGACCCGGGCACCGGCCCCGACCAGCGGGCCGAGGAACGCGTACTTCGCGGGGTCCGGGAGCGCGTAGCCCTCGAGCAGCAGCTTCGTCGCGCCGTCGGCCAGCGGCTGCACGATGTCGGTGTTGCCGGCGCCGTACAGGTTCTTGATGAGCAGGCCGAACTGCGCCGACAGGCCGGCGAAGGTGCCGAAGGTCATGATGTAGAGCAGGGTCATCCACCAGGTGTCCTGGTTGCGGAAGATGTCGAACTGCTGACGCACGTTCGCCTTGACTGGGACGCTCTTCAGCATCGTCCAGGCGAGGACCGCGCCGACGAGCACGAACGGCACGTAGATGTACGCGGCGTTCTGGTACCAGGCGTCGGTCGTCGGCTTGTTCGCGGTCTTCAGTGCCTGGGCACCGCCGAGGATCCCCAGCAGGGAGAAGCCGACGATCCACGGCGTGACGAACTGCACCAGCGAGACGCCGAAGTTGCCGATGCCCGCCTGCAGGCCGAGGGCCGTGCCCTGCTTGCGACGCGGGAAGAAGTACGACGTGCTGGGCATGAACCCGGAGAAGGCGCCGCCGCCGATCCCGGCGATGAAGGCCAGCAGCAGCAGCGTCCAGTAGGGCGTGTCCGGGTTCTGTACCGCGATGCCCCAGCCCACCAGCGGGATGAGCAGCAGCAGCGTGGTCAGGGTGACCATCCGGCGGGTGCCCATGATGGGCGGCAGGACCATCCAGGCGAGTCGCAGCAGGCCGCCGGCCAGCCCGGGGATGGCGGTCAGCCAGTACAGCTCGTTCTTGGTCAGGGTGAAGCCGAGGTTGTTCAGCTTGGGGGCCAAGGCGCTGGCGAGGAACCAGGTCGCGAAGGCCAGCGTCAGCGTGAAGGTCGAGATGGTCAACGTGCGCCAGGCCAGCCGGCTGTCCCAGGTCTGCTCGTCCTCGGGATCCCAGTGCTCGAGCCACTCGCCGGCCGGGCGAGACGTGGCGGCGGGCTGTCGGGTCGTCATCGCGGGTCTCCCACGGTCTCGGAGGGCACGGTCTCGGGGTGCTCG
>DAIRVJ010000043.1:13778-16887 GCA_036802895.1 Candidatus Nanopelagicales bacterium | reverse complement strand
GCCCGGAACAGCGGCGACGGCCGCCACAGCCGGTAGATGTCCTGGACCTCGTCCGGGATGTCGATGTAGGACTCCCCGCTGACCTCCTGAAGGATCAGGTCCATCGGGAACAGGGGCGCGAGGTCGTCCGGGCCCACGGGCTGGTGGGTGCCCGGGTGCAGCGGCGGCGGCGGCGGGGCCGGCAGGTCCGGGACGATGTTGTACCAGCGGGTCGGCATCTCCGACTCGTCGAGCAGGATCTTGTGCTGTTCGGCCATGGCGGCAACCTAGCCCGTGCGCCCGCTTCCTGCCCGTCGGTCGCCCACATCGAAGGACGGGGACAATCGTCGGGTGATCCGACTCGTGGCGACCGACCTGGACGGCACCGTCGTGCGGCGGGACGGCACCATGTCCGAGCGGACCGTCGCCGCGCTCGCCGCCGTGGAGCGGGCCGGCCTGCACCTGGTGCTGGTCACCGGGCGCCCGCCGCGCTGGATGGGGGAGGTCGTCGAGGCCACCGGCCACCGCGGGGTCGCCGTCTGCGGGAACGGGGCGTTCGTCTACGACCTGCACGCCGCGCAGCTGCTCGAGACGTTCGCGATCCCGCCGGACGTCGTCCTCGACGTCGTGCACCGGCTGCGGGTCGCGATGCCCGCCGCCGCGTTCGCGGTCGAGACCGGGGCCGGGTTCGCCCACGACCCCGCCTACCACCCGCGCTGGCCCTCGCCACCCGGGACGGTCGTGGCCCCGGTCGAGGTGCTGGCCGTGCACCACCCGGTCGGCAAGCTGCTGGTCCGCGACGAGTCCAGCGCCGGCGACGAGATGCTCGAGATGGCCGACGGGCTGCTGGCCGGGCTGGTGGAGGTCACCCACTCCAACGCCCGCGACTGCCTGCTGGAGATCTCTGCCGCCGGTGTCAGCAAGGCCAGCACGCTGGCCAGGCTGGCCGCCGAGCGCGGCGTCACGGCCGATCAGGTGGTCGCGTTCGGCGACCAGCCGAACGACCTCCCGATGCTGGCCTGGGCCGGGTCGTCGTGGGCGGTCGCCAACGCCCACCCGCAGGTGCTGGCCGCGGTCGGGCAGCACACCGGGTCGGTCGACGACGACGGCGTGGCGGAGGTTCTGGAGGCCCTGCTCGGCTGACCCTTCGTTAGGGTGCGGCGATGCCAGTCATCGAGACGAGCGGGCTGCACAAGGACTACCGGCGGTGGCGCCGCCCGCCGGAGCGGGCGCTGAACGGGCTCGACCTGTCCGTCGACGAGGGCGGCGTGCACGGGTTCCTCGGACCGAACGGCTCCGGCAAGACGACGACGATCCGCGCCCTGCTCGGGCTGGTCCGAGCCGACGCAGGGGACATGCGGCTGTTCGGTCGCCCCGTGCCGGCGGCCCTGCCCGAGGTGATCGGCGACATCGGCGCGCTGGTCGAGACCCCGCTGTTCTTCCCCACGTTCACCGGACGCCGCAATCTGGAGCTGCTGGCCGCGACGGCGGGCGTCCCCGGCGCCAGGGTCGACGAGGTGCTCGAGACGGTGGGCCTGCGCGACCGGGCCGCCGACCGGGTCAAGGGCTACTCCCTCGGCATGAAGCAGCGTCTGGGCATCGCGGCCGCCCTGCTCAAGCAACCGCGGCTGCTCGTCCTGGATGAGCCCTCGAACGGGCTGGACCCTGCCGGCATCGTCGAGATGCGCGAGCTGGTCCAGCGGCTCGGCGCCGACGGCCGCACCACGGTCTTCCTGTCCTCCCACCTGCTGGGCGAGGTGCAGCAGACCTGCGACCACGTGTCGATCCTGTCCCGCGGCCGGCTGGTCACGGGGGGACCGGTGCGCGACGTGCTGGCCAGCCGGGCCAGCGGCGACGTCCGGCTGCGGGTGGAGGAGGCGGACGCCGCGCTCGCCCGCCAGCACGTGGAGGCGGCGGGGTTCAGGGTCACGTCGATGGGCGACGCCTGGCGGGTGCACGCAGTCGCCGACCCAGCGGCGCTGACCCGGCTGCTCGCCGACCGCGGCCTCTACCTGAGCGAGCTCTCGCCGATCGCCGCCGACCTCGAGACGGTGTTCCTCGAGCTCACCCGGGAGGCATCGTGACGGCGGACCTGACCGGGGCCACCCTGCTCCGTGGGCTCGCCGCGACCGGACGGCCCTCGCTGGCGCGGGCCGAGCTGTTGCGGATCCGCTCGCGCCGGTTCGTGCGCCTGCTGGTCGCGCTCGGCTTCGTCGTGATGCTCGGCGCGGTGATCATCGCCTTCGTCAACTCGGCCAAGCCGTCGCCCGCGGTGGAAGCCGCGGCCCGAGCGACACGCGACGCCGCGGTAGCGGAGTGCCGCAGCTTCCAGCCGGAGCTGACCCCGGAGCAGCTGGACCAGGCGTGCGACCCGGAGAACTTCGGACCGCTCGAGCAGTTCTACCCGAAGCCGCCCTTCGGGACGTCGAGTGTTCAGAACGGTGCCCTCGGTGTCGCGGGCGGGTTCGCCGCGCTGCTCTTCCTCGTCGGCGTCACCTCCGGCGGCGCGGACTGGGCGGCCAAGACGATGCCCGCCCTGCTCTTCTGGGAGCCGCGGCGCTCCCGCGTGCTGCTGACGAAGCTGGCCGTCGTCGCCGGGGTCGCCGCTGCCGTGGCGGCGCTGGCCCAGGCGGTCTGGACCGGCCTGGCGTCGGCCCTGGTCTCGGCCCGTGGCGACTGGTCCGCCAGGCCGGACCGGTTCTGGCCCGACCTGCTGGCCCTGCAGGGACGCGGAGTCCTGCTCGGGGTGCTGGCGGCGTGCGCCGGCTTCGCGCTGGCCATGCTGGTCCGCAACACCGGCGCGGCCCTGGGCCTGGCGTTCGTGTACCTCGCCGTGCTGGAGAACGCGCTGCGCGGCTTTCTCCCCTCGACCCGGCCGTTCCTGCTCGCCGACAACATCGGGGGGCTGATGACACCGGGCGGGGTCGACGTGGTCACCTCGAAGGACCGGTACCTCGACAGCGGTGGCGGGACCACGGAGGTGATCCAGGCGATCGTGCACCTGAGCAACCAGCGCTCGGGACTCACCCTGCTGGCCGGGCTCGCGATCGCCGTCGGGCTGGCCCTGGTCACGTTCCGCCGCCGCGACCTCACCTGAGGTGCGTCGGGGAGCTCAGAGGTCGGGGAGCTC
>DAIRVJ010000043.1:6802-13678 GCA_036802895.1 Candidatus Nanopelagicales bacterium | reverse complement strand
CCGCCGCCGCGACCTCACCTGAGGTGCGTCGGGGAGCTCAGAGGTCGGGGAGCTCGGAGGTCGGGGAGCTCAGAGGTCGGGGAGCTCAGAGGTAGGGGCCGGATCCGCCCTTCGGGGGCCGCTCGTCGACGACCACGGTCGGCCCGGCCTCGTGGCCGGCCGGGAGCGCCCGTCGGCGCATCTCCTCGAACTGGGCACGCGCCGCCATCTGCTGGGCGAACAGCGCGGTCTGGATGCCGTGGAACAGCCCCTCGAGCCACCCGACCAGCTGGGCCTGCGCGATCCGCAGCTCGGCCTCCGTCGGCGGGGCGTCGTCGCTGAAGGGCAGCGAGAGGCGATCCAGCTCCTCCACGAGCTCGGGGGCCAGCCCGTCCTCCAGCTCCTTGATCGAGCGGGCGTGGATCTGACTGAGCAGCCGCCGGCCCGCTTCGTCCAGCGGGGCGGAGCGCACCTCGTCCAGCAACTGTTTGATCATGCTGCCGATCCGCATGACCTTGGCCGGCTGCTCGACGAGCTCGGTCACCGACTCCGACGACTCGGCGGACTCCTCGGACTGGTTGTCGGCGCCGGACTCCAGGCTCGGCACGACCCCGATCGGCTGCCCGTCCGGACCGATGACCACGATGTGCCGGGTCTCGCCGTCGGTGGGCTCGGCGCCCGGTCCGCCCGTGCTGCTGTCGCTCACGGTACCCATCCAACCCGATAACCCGGTGGACCGCATGGGCCGCCCCCGGCATCGTGGGTCCGTGACCTCGCCCACCGACCTGCCGCGCGGGTGCCGGACCCGGCGTCCGGTGCCGGCGGACGCGCCGGCCATCTTCGACCTGGTCGCCGCCTGTGACGTGGCCGTCGAGGGGGAGTCGGATTCCTCCCTCACGGAGGTCGAGTCCCTGCTGGTCGCGCCGGGGGTCGACAACGAGCGCGGCGGACTGCTGGTGCTCGACGACGCGGGCCGGGTCGTGGGCTGGCTGTGGACCGAGGACGACCCGACCGCGTCGGCGGTCTTCCTGGACCCGTACTCCCTCGACCCCGCCGTCCTGGCCCTGCTGCTGCGGGAGGGACTCGGCTACGTGGCCGCGCTCGCCACCGAGCGGGGCCGTTCGCTCACCGTCAAGGCGGGGTCGTTCGCGTCGGACCGGCCGTACGCGGCCGTGCTGACCGCCGCGGGGTTCGGCGTCGTCCGGCGCTTCTACCGGATGGTGCTGCCCGTGGACCCGGACCGCCCGCCGCCGGTGCCGGAGCCGCCGCCGGGGGTCCAGGTGCGGGTCGTGGACGCCACCGCCGAGCGCGACCTGCGCCGGCTGCAGGCCGTGCACATGGGCTCGTTCGCCGACCACTGGGACCACACCGACCGGACGTTTGCCGAGTGGGTGGAGCGGCTGGACGCGTCGTCCGGGCGCGACCCCTCCCAGTGGTGGCTGGCCGAGGCCGAGGGCGAGCCGGCCGGGCTGTTGCTCGGCGACGACACGCACGCGGAGCAGGGGGAGTCGTACGTGCGGACGCTGGGGGTGCTTGCAGAGCACCGCGGCCGAGGGATCGGCGCGACCCTGCTCCGGACGGCCTTCGCCGAGGCGGCCCGCCGGGGCCGAACCGCGGTCGCCCTCGGCGTCGACAGCGCGAACCCGACCGGCGCGACTCGCCTCTACGAGTCGGTCGGCATGTCCGTCCAGCGCGAATCCCTCGCGTGGGAACTCAGATGACCAGGCGAGGGAGGTGAACGTGGACCGTAAGGGGTGCAGGCACCCGTTACGGTCGGCGCTCACCTGTTGCGGTCGTCGGTGACCTCCGACCGAACCGCCAGCAGGACCTTGCCCACGTGCTCACCCGCCTCGACGACCGCGTGCGCGGCGGCCGCCTCGGTGATCGGCAGCACCCGGTCGACGACCGGACGGACGGCGCCGGACTCGATCAGCGGCCAGACGTGCTCACGCACCGACGCGACGATGGCCGCCTTCTCGCCGGCCGGCCGAGCCCGCAGCGTGGTCGCCAGCAGGGCGGCCCGCTTGCCCAGCAGCAGCCCGAGGTCCAGCTCCGCGCGGGTGCCGCCCTGCAGGCCGATGACGACCAGCCGGCCGTTCACCGCCAGCGCCTGCAGGTTGCGTTCGAGGTAGGCGGCGCCGATCACGTCGAGGATCACGTCGGCGCCGCCGCCGTCGGTCGCCGTCCGCACGCGTTCGACGAAGTCCTCGGTGTGGTAGTCGATGCCGACGTCGGCGCCCAGCTCGGCGCACCGCGCGAGCTTCGCCGACGACCCGGCGGTGACGAGGACCCGGGCGCCCATCGCCCGGGCCAGCTGGATCGCGTGCGTGCCGATGCCCGAGCCACCGCCGTGGATCAGCAGGGTCTCGCCGGGCCGCAGGCCGCCGAGCATGAAGACGTTCGACCACACCGTGCAGGCCACCTCGGGGAGCCCGGCCGCGTCGAGCAGCGGCACCCCGGAGGGCACCGGCAGAACGTGGTCGGCCGGGACGACGACTCGCTCGGCGTAGCCGCCGCCGGGGAGCAGGGCGCACACGGAGTCGCCGACCGACCAGCTGTCGACGTCCGGCCCCACCGCGGCGACCGTGCCGGAGCACTCGAGGCCGGGGTAGGGCGGGGCACCCGGCGGCGGCGGGTAGAGCCCCCGACGCTGGAGCAGGTCGGCCCGGTTGACGGCCGTGGCCGCGACCTCGATCAGTACCTCACCGGGGTCGGGCGTGGGCGGGTCCGGCACCGACGTCCAGGTCAGCACGTCGGGGCCACCGGGCTCGCGGACGACGATCGCGTGCATGCGGGCAGCCTAGGCGTCGGCGGGCGCCCACCGACCGGACCTCGAACCTCAACAGGTGAACGCATACCGCAACGGGTGCCTGCACCCCTTACGGTCCACGCTCACCTCCCTCGCCTGGTCAACTCGGCGGCCAGCCCCCGGCCAGGCGCTCGGCCGTCGCGGCGGCGGCGGCCACCGCCTCCGGACCGCCGCCGCGCAGGGCGGCCGCGTAGCCCACGAGGAACGTGGTCACCGGGGCGGCCGGGCGGCTCACCGCATGGGCCGCCTGCCGGGCGAGGTCGAGGATCAGCTCGACGTCGACCACGACGTCGAGGTCGAGCGCGCGGGTGAGAGCGGAGGTCCAGTCGGCCAGGGCATCGGGCTCGGTCATGCCCCCATCCTGGCGGACCGGGGACGCTCGAGTCGCTGACCTGACGTAGCCGTCAGACGTGCACGGCCGCCTGCTTGAATCGGTCGAGCCCTTCCCGGGCCACAAACTTGACGCTATCGTCAACTCTATGCAGGTCATACCCACCCGGGTCGACCCGCGGTCCGAGACGTTCCGCCAGAACCGGACGGCGATGACCGCGGCTCTCGCCGAGCTCGCCGCCCTCCAGGCCGGCGTCGTCGCGGGCGGCGGCGAGCGGGCCGTCGCCCGGCTGCGCGAGCGGGGCAAGCTGCTCCCGCGCGAGCGGATCCAGCTGCTCGTCGACCCAGACTCCGCCTTCCTCGAGCTCTCCCCGCTCGCCGGGTACGGCACCGACGACCCGCTCGGCGGCGGCATCGTCACCGGGGTCGGCGTGGTCAGCGGCGTGGAGTGCGTCGTCATCGCCAACGACCCCACCGTCAAGGGTGGGGCGCAGGGACCGACCGCCGTCGCCAAGGGGCTGCGGGCCATGGAGATCGCCCGCACCAACCGGCTGCCGCTGGTCAGCCTCACCGAGTCGGCGGGCGCCGACCTGCCCAAGCAGGCCGAGATCTTCGTCCCCGGCGGGGCCTCCTTCAAGAACCTGACCCAGCTGTCCGCGGCCGGCATCCCCACGGTCACCCTGGTCTTCGGCAGCTCCACCGCCGGTGGCGCCTACGTGCCCGGGATGAGCGACTACACGGTGCTGCAGCGCCGGGCCGCCAAGGTGTTCCTCGGCGGCCCGCCCCTGGTCAAGATGGCGATCGACGAGGACGCCGACGAGGAGGAGCTCGGCGGGGCCGAGATGCACGCCCGGACCTCCGGGCTGGCCGACTACCTCGGCGAGGACGAGCCGGACACCCTGCGGATCGGCCGGCAGATCGTCGCCCACCTGAACTGGCGCAAGCTCGGGCCCGACCCGCGCACCCGCACACCCGAGCCCCCGCCGTACGACGCCGAGGAGCTGCTCGGCATCGCCAGCGCCGACGTCCGCCACCCGTTCGAGGTGCGCGAGATCATCGCCCGCCTCGTCGACGGCAGCCGGTTCGAGGAGTTCAAGCCGCTCTACGGCTCCACGCTGGTCACCGGGTTCGCCGAGCTCGCCGGGTACCCGGTCGGCGTCCTCGCCAACAACGGCATCCTGTTCTCCCAGGAGGCCGAGAAGGGCGCCCAGTTCATCCAGCTGTGCAACCGGCACGACGTCCCGCTGCTGTTCGTGCAGAACATCACCGGGTTCATGGTCGGCACCCGCTACGAGCAGGGCGGCATCGTCAAGGACGGCGCCAAGCTCATCAACGCCGTCTCCAACTCCACCGTGCCGCACCTGACCCTGATGGTCGGCGCGTCGTACGGCGCGGGCAACTACGGCATGAGCGGTCGGGCCTACGACCCTCGGTTCGTCTTCACCTGGCCCAACCACCGGATCGCGGTCATGGGCCCCAAGCAGCTGGCCGGGGTGCTCACCATCGTCGCCCGGCAGAAGGCGGCCGCGGCCGGCGCCGAGTTCGACGAGGCCGCCTTCGCCCCGCTGCGCGACGCGTTCGAGGCCCAGGTCGAGAAGGAGTCCACCGCCCTGTTCGCGACCGGCCGGCTGTGGGACGACGGCATCCTCGACCCCCGCGACACCCGCACCGCGCTCGGCCTGGCGCTGTCCGCCTGCCACTCCGCCGAAGTCCGAGGGACGTCCTCCTTCGGCGTCTTCCGGATGTGAGCGCCCCGATGACCCCGACCCCCATCACCACGCTGCTCGTCGCGAACCGCGGGGAGATCGCCCGCCGGGTCTTCCGCACGGCGCACCGCCTCGGGATCTCCACCGTCGCCGTCTGCAGCGACCCGGACGCCGGCGAGCCGTTCGCCCGCGAGGCCGACGTGACCGTCCCGCTGCCCGGCAGCACCGCCGCCGAGACCTACCTGGACGCCGGCCGGCTGCTCGCCGCGGCCCGGCTGGCCGGGGCGGACGCCGTCCACCCCGGCTACGGCTTCCTGGCCGAGGACCCGGACTTCGCCCAGGCCGTGCTGGACGCCGGCCTGGCCTGGGTCGGTCCACCGCCGGCGGCGATCCGGGCGATGGGCGGCAAGGTCGAGGCGAAACGGCTGGTGGCCTCGGCCGGGGTGCCGCTCGCGCCGTCCGCCGAGCTGCCCGACGACGACGCGGAGCAGTGGCTGGCCGCCGCCGAGCAGGTCGGCTACCCGCTCCTGGTCAAGGCCTCCGCCGGTGGCGGCGGCAAGGGCATGCGGCTGGTGACCGGCCCCGAGCCGCTGGCCGCCGAGGTGGCCGCCGCCCGGCGCGAAGCCGCCTCGGCGTTCGGCGACCCGACGGTGTTCCTCGAGCGCTACCTGGCCGGCGCCCGGCACGTCGAGGTCCAGGTCTTCGGCGACACTCACGGCCGGGTCGTGCACCTGTTCGAGCGGGAGTGCTCGATCCAGCGCCGGCACCAGAAGGTCGTGGAGGAGTCGCCGTCCCCCGGCGTCACCGCCGCGACCCGTGAGCGGCTCTACGCGGCCGCCGTCGAGGCGGCGCGGGCGGTCGGCTACGTCGGGGCGGGCACCGTCGAGTTCCTCGTCGACGGCGCCGGTGACGCTCAGCGGGCCTACTTCCTGGAGATGAACACCCGGCTGCAGGTCGAGCACCCGGTCACCGAGCTGGTCACCGGCCTGGACCTCGTCGAGCTGCAGCTGGCCGTCGCGCAGGGCGAGCCGCTGCCGTTCGGCCCGGAGGGGGCCACCCGCGCCGGGCACGCGATCGAGGTGCGGCTGTACGCCGAGGACCCGGCCGCCGACCACCGGCCGAGCACGGGTCCGGTCCTGCTGTTCGAGCCCGGGGGCGGCGAGGGCGTGCGCTGGGACAGCGGCGTCGAGACCGGCAGCGTCGTCTCGCCGTACTACGACCCGATGCTCGGCAAGGCGATCGCGCTGGGCGCCACCCGTGCGCAGGCGTCGGCCCGGCTGGCCCGGGCGCTGCGCGGCACCCGCGTGCACGGGCCGACGACGAACCGGGATGCGCTGGTCGCGATCCTCGAGTCGACGGCGTTCCGCTCGGGCGACACCCCGACCGACTTCCTCGACCGGCACCCCGACCTGCTGGCGGCGCGGCCGCCCGCGCCGGTCCGGACGGCCCAGGTGCTCGCCGCGGTCCTGCACGGTGCGCACACCCGCAGAGCGGCGGCTGCGGTGCAGGCCTTCGCGCCCTCCGGCTGGCGCAACGTCCTGGCGGTGCCGCAGACCGTCGTCCTCGACGTCGACGGCGAGCCGGTCGAGGTCGGCTACGGCTACGACCGCACCGGCGGGGTCCGGGCCACCGTCGGTGGCGAGTCGCACGAGGTCCGGGTCGTCGCCGTCGACGCCGGCCTGATCGACCTCGTCGTGGACGGCGTCCGGCGTCGGCTCGCCGTGAGCCGGAACGGTGACCGGGTGTTCGTCGACGGCGGGGGCTGGTCGGCGGCGCTCGCCGAGCGCCCGCGGTTCCCCGACCACTCCGGCGCGACGTCCGCACACGGTCCGTCGACACCGGTCCCCGGGACGGTGACCGTCGTGTTGGTCGCGGCCGGGGACGCCGTCGTCGAGGGGCAGACCCTCGTCGTGCTGGAGGCGATGAAGATGGAGCACCGCATCGTCGCCGGCGCAGCGGGCGTGGTCACCGAGGTCCTGGTCGCCGTGGGCGACTCCGTCGACGCCCACCAGGTCGTCGCCGTCCTGGCCGACACCGTCCTGGCCGACACCG
>DAIRVJ010000043.1:2709-6702 GCA_036802895.1 Candidatus Nanopelagicales bacterium | reverse complement strand
GATCGCCCACGTCGAGGGCGACGACCTGACCGACCGGCTCGAGGGACTCGACCTGGTCAACCTCGACACCGGCGAAGGATTCGCCACGGTCGGCGCCCCGGCGCTGACCGCCAACGCCTACCTCGGTGCGTTCGGGATCAAGGCCGCCCTGGCCGCCGGGGCGGACGTCGTGGTCACCGGCCGGGTCACCGACGCGTCGCTGGTCGTCGGACCGGCGGCGTGGTGGCACGGCTGGGGGCCGGGCGACCTCGACGCCCTGGCCGGTGCCGTGGTCGCCGGGCACGTCGTGGAGTGCGGGGCCCAGGCCACCGGCGGCAACTACGCGTTCTTCCAGGAGGTGCCCGGCCTGGAGCACGTCGGGTTCCCGATCGCCGAGGTGGCCGCGGACGGCTCTGCGGTGATCACCAAGCACCCGGGGACCGGTGGCCTGGTGTCGGTCGGCACGGTGACCGCCCAGCTGCTCTACGAGATCGGCGGCCCCGACTACGCGGGGCCCGACGTGACCGCCCGGTTCGACACGGTCGAGCTGGTCGACGACGGCCCCGACCGGGTGCGCATCAGCGGGGTCCGGGGCGCGCCGCCGCCGCCGACCCTGAAGGTCGCGCTCAACTACCTCGGCGGGTTCCGCAACACGATCACGCTGGTGCTCACCGGGCTGGACCTGGACGAGAAGGCCCTGCTGCTCGAGCGGCAGCTGTGGCAGGCCGTCCCCGGTGGCCGCGAGGCGTTCGACTCGGTCACCCTGCAGCTGCTCCGGCACGCCGTCGACGACCCGCCGTCGGAGTACGCCGGCCAGGCCGAGCTGCGGATCACGGTGATGGACGCCGACCCCGCGACGGTCGGCAAGGCGTTCACCGCCCCCGCCGTGGAGCTGGCCCTGGCGTCCGTGCCCGGGCTGTACCCGACCGCGCCCCCGGCCGAGCCGTCGCCCTACGGCGTCTACTGGCCGACGTCGGTACCCGCCGACCAGGTCGAGCAGCGGGTGCTGCTGGACGGCGTCGAGGTGGCCACCGTCCCCTGCGCCTGGGTGGGCGAGCGACCGAGCAGGACGCACCCGGTCGAGGGGTCCGGCCCGCCGCGCACCGGCCCGATCTGGGGGCCGACGGTGCGGGCGGCGCTCGGGCAGGTGTTCGGGGCACGGTCCGGCGACAAGGGCGGAGCGGCGAACGTCGGCGTGTGGGCCCGCACCGACGTGGCCTACGAGTGGCTCGCCGAGTTCCTCACCGCCGACCGCGTCGCGGAGCTGATCCCCGAGGCTCGTGGCCACCGGGTCGACGTGCACCGGCTGCCGAACCTGCGCGCGGTGAACGTGGTGGTGCACGGACTGCTCGGGCGCGGCGTGGCGGCGAACACCTCCATCGACCCGCAGGCGAAGGCCCTGGGGGAGTACCTGCGGGCCCGGGTGGTCGACCTGCCCGCGGCGCTGCTCGACGGCCGCGGATGACCACCGCCGCTCCGGTCACCGCCCGTGGTCGTCGCACCCGGGACGCGCTGGTCCTGGCCGCCCGCGAGGTCTTCGAGGCGCGCGGCTTCTCCGACACCCGGATGTCCGACCTGGCCGACGCCGCCGGGGTCAGCCACGGCACGGTCTACACCTACTTCGACTCCAAGGAGGCGGTGCTCGCCGAGGTCTGCAACGCCGTCGTCGGCGAGTTGTTCGCCGCCGTCCGCGTCCCCGACGACCTGCGCGCCGACCCGGTGACCCGGATCGAGGAGGGCAACCGCCGCTACCTGCGCGCCTACGCCCGGCACGCCCGGATGCTCGAGGTCGTCGAGCAGGTGGCCACGACCGACCCACGGTTCCGCGAGCTGATCGACGGGCTGCGGGCGGTGTTCGTCGAGAAGGCGGCGGCGACGCTTCGCCACCTGCAGGCCGACGGTCGGGCCGACCCGACGCTCGACCCCGGGATCGCCGCCCCCGCGCTCGTCGGCATGGCCGAGAGCTTCGCCCGGCGCTGGCACGCCACCGGCGCCGACTACGACGCCGAGCAGGTCGTCGCCACCCTGACCCGCCTATGGGCCCGCGCGATCGGGCTCGCCCTCCCGGAGGAGACCCGATGAAGTTCACCGAGGAGCACGAGCAGCTGCGTGCCGTCGTCCGCCAGGTCGTGGACAAGGAGATCAACCCGTTCGTCGACGAGTGGGAGCGGGCCGGCACGTTCCCCGCCCACGAGCTGTTCCCCACGCTGGGCGAGCTCGGGCTGCTCGGCCTGCCGTACGACCCCGAGTACGGCGGGGGCGGCGTCGACCACTCGTTCACCGTCGTGCTGGGCGAGGAGCTCGGTCGGGTGGAGTGCGCCGGCATCCCGATGGCCATCGCCGTCCAGGCCGCAATGGCCACGCCGGCGCTGGCGAGGTTCGGCTCCCACGAGCTCAAGCAGCGCTACCTGGCCCCGGCGATCCGCGGCGAGCAGGTGTGCTCGATCGCGGTGTCCGAGCCGGGCGCCGGCTCCGACGTCGCCGGCATCCGGACCAGGGCGGTCCGCGACGGGGACGCGTGGGTGATCAACGGCCGCAAGATGTGGATCACCAACGGCACCCAGGCCGACTGGCTGTGCCTGCTCGCCCGGACCTCCGACGAGGGCGGCGCCCACGGCATGTCGATGATCGTGTTCCCGACCGACACCCCCGGCTTCTCGGTGTCCCGGCGGCTGGACAAGCTGGGCAACCGCAGCAGCGACACCGCCGAGCTGGTGTTCGAGGACTGCCGGGTGCCGGTGGCCAACACGATCGGCGACGAGGGCCGCGGCTTCCAGCAGCAGATGGCCCAGTTCCAGGACGAGCGGCTGATCGGCTGCTACATGGCCGTCACCGGCATGCAGCGGGCGCTGGACCGCACCGTGGAGTACCTGCAGCAGCGCGACGCGTTCGGCAAGCCGCTGATGGCCAACCAGCACCTGCAGTACAGCCTGGCCGAGCTGTACGCCGAGGTCGACGTGGTGCGGCACTACCTCTACGCCGCCGCCGACGCCTACGTTGCGGGCGAGGACGTCACCCGGTTCGCGACCATCGCCAAGCTGAAGACCGGACGGCTGGTCCGGCAGGTGGCGGACACCTGCCTGCAGTACCACGGCGGCATGGGCTACATGGAGGACAACTGGACGGCGCGCTACCTGCGCGACTCGCGGCTGATGTCCATCGGCGGCGGGGCCGACGAGGTCATGCTGCGGGTGATCGCCATGCTCGAGGGGATGGGACGCCGATGAGCGAGGACCGGCCGGCGGTCCGCTACACGGTGGCCGACGGCGTCGCGAGGCTGACCCTCGACCGGCCGGAGGCGCGCAACGTGCTGGGCGCGGAGTCCCTGGCCCAGCTGCGGGACGCGCTGGCCGCCGCCGCCGCCGACGACGCCGTCCGGGTGGTCGTGCTGACCGGGTCGGGGAACACGTTCTGCGCGGGCGCGGACCTGCGCGGGGCGTCGTCCGGGTCCGAGGGCTCGTTCGCCGACAGCGGGCCGATGGCGATGGCCGGCCTGCTGGAGGACCTGCTGGACCACCCGAAGCCGACGATCGCCCGGGTGCAGGGGCACGTCGCGGGCGGGGGTAACGGGCTGGTCGCCGCGTGCGACCTGGCGGTGGCCGTCGAGGGCGCCCGATTCGCGTTCTCGGAGGTACGGGTCGGCGTCGCGCCGGCGGTGATCTCCGTCGTGTGCCTGGCCCGGATGCACCCGCGGCAGGCGGCCGAGCTGCTGCTCACCGGCGAACGGGTCGACGCCCGTCGGGTGCTGAACGCCGGCCTGCTCACGGCGGTGGTCGCCGACGATGCGCTCGACGGCGCCGTCGCCGCCTGGGTGAGCCAGCTGCTGCTGGGCGGGCCGCAGGCGCTGGCCGCGACGAAGGAGCTGCTGCGCCGGGTGCCGACGATGGGCCGGGCCGACGCGTTCGCGTACACGGCCGAGCTGTCCGCGCAGCGGTTCCGCAGCGCCGAGGCCGCCGAGGGCATGGCCGCGTTCGTCGAGCGCCGTCCGCCGTCCTGGGCGCCCACCGGCTGAGC
>DAIRVJ010000043.1:0-2609 GCA_036802895.1 Candidatus Nanopelagicales bacterium | reverse complement strand
CGGACGACGGGTCGAACACCTCGGTGCCGGACCGGCCCGCGCGGGAATGCCGGACCCCCGGGCATGGGTTACAGTGGACGCACACTGCTCCGCGATGCCCCGGCACCGTTCGTGCTGGGGCTTTCTGGTACCTGAGGCCGCACGGTTGCGCGCGATCACTCGCCCGCTGCACCGGCTGCGGCCCGGGACTACGGCCGGAGCCCCTAGCAACCGAAGGACTACTCATGATCACCGCAACGGCTGTTCGGCGTGCGCCGGACAGCACCCTCCGACCCGAGTTCCGGGCGCTGCTCGACGCCGCGCACGCCGCCTGGACCACCCTCGACGGCCTGGCCGCCGGCGACCCCCGACACTCCGCCGCACTCGGCGAGTGGACGGCGACCTGCCTGCGCCTGGTGACCGCGATCTCCACCCCCGCCGAGGCCGCCGCCCTGGACGGGCTCGACGGCCGCAGCGCCGACGACTGGATCCGGCACCTGCTGTCGTTCGGCCTCGACGACTAACGCGTGAGGTCGCCCGGGACGTCCACGTCCCGGGCGGCCTCCCACGCGTCGGGCACCTCGACCACCTCGCCCGCGTCCAGGGTGTCCAGCAGCGCGTGCAGGGCCCGCCCCTGCACCGGCCCGAGCGCGGCCAGCCGCGCGACCAGCACGTCTCGCCGCCAGGCCGACGCCAGCGGCTGACGACGCCCGGCGGCGTCCACCAGCAGGGCCACCGGTCGGTCGACCGTCACCGCGGCGGCAAGCGCCTCGACCGCACCCCCGACGGCAGGCATGTCCCCACCGACGACCACCACGACGGCGGACGACGTCCGGGCCGCGCCCGCCGCCAACGCGGCCAGCGGCCCGCCCAGCGGGGGGTCCTCCCGCGTCCAGACCACGCCCGGCCGACGGGTCGCCCGCTCCGGGCCCACGCAGACGACCAGGCCGACGCCCGCCGGCAGCCCGTCCAGCACCCGGTCGAGCAGCAGCGCCAGCTTGTCGGCGCCGAACCGCCGCGCGGCCCCACCCGCCAGGACGACGACGTCGGGTGCGGCGGACACCCTGCCAGTCTGGCCCAGCGGTCGCTAGCGTGGGCGCCGTCCCACCGATGCACGGCGTTGCACGAAGGAGTGCGTCCATGGCCCTGTCCGGCGACGAGGCGCGGGTCGTCTCCGCGGTCCGCACCGACCTGTTCCTCGGGGGGCAGTGGCAGCCCTCGGCGTCCGGACGGACCGTGCCGGTCGACGACCCCTCCACCGGCGAGGTCATCGCCGAGGTCGCCGACGCCACCGCCGAGGAAGGCCTCGAGGCCCTGCGCATCGCCGACGAGCACCAGGCGGGCTGGGCGCGCACCGCCCCACGCGACCGTGGCGAGATCCTGCGCCGGGCGTTCGAGCTGATGATGGCCCGGGCCGACGACCTCGCCCTGCTGATGACCCTGGAGATGGGCAAGCCGCTCGCCGAGTCGCTCGGCGAGGTGCGGTACGCCGCCGAGTTCCTGCGCTGGTTCAGCGAGGAGGCGGTCCGCGTCGACGGCCGCTTCGGGCTGGCGCCGTCCGGCGACTCCCGGCTGATGGTGCTCAAGCAGCCGGTCGGCCCGTGCCTGTTCATCACCCCGTGGAACTTCCCGCTGGCCATGGGCACCCGCAAGATCGGCCCCGCCGTCGCCGCCGGCTGCACGATGGTCGTCAAGCCGGCCAAGCAGACCCCGCTGTCGATGCTCGCGCTGGCCGGCATCCTGGCCGAGGCCGGACTGCCCGAGGGCGTGCTGAGCGTGCTGACCACGTCCAGCGCCGGCCGGCTGACCAACCCGATGATCACCGACGCCCGGCTGCGCAAGCTGTCGTTCACCGGCTCCACCGAGGTGGGCCGGGCCCTGGTCAAGGACGCCGCCGACCAGCTGCTCCGGACGTCGATGGAGCTCGGCGGCAACGCCCCGTTCCTGGTCTTCGAGGACGCCGACCTGGACGCCGCGGTCGAGGGCGCGATGATCGCCAAGATGCGGAACATGGGGGAGGCGTGCACCGCCGCCAACCGGTTCCACGTGCACGCCGCGGTCGCCGAGGAGTTCGCCGCCCGGCTCGCCGCCCGGATGGGCGCCCTGACCGTGGGCCGGGGCACCGAGGCCGGCGTCCAGGTCGGACCGCTCATCGACGATGCCGGCCGCGAGAAGGTCGAGGAGCTGGTCGCCGACGCGGTCGACCGCGGCGGCAAGCCGGTCACCGGCGGCGCACGCCTCGACGGACCGGGCTTCTTCTACCCGCCGACCGTCATCGGCGGGGTGTCGCCCGGAGCCCGCATCCTCACCGAGGAGGTGTTCGGCCCGGTCGCCCCGATCGCCACGTTCGAGTCCGACGACGAGGCGATCGCCGCGGCCAACGACACCGAGTTCGGCCTGGTGTCCTACGCGTTCACCCAGTCGTGGTCGCGCGGGATGCGGTTGGTCGAGGACCTGCAGTCCGGCATGGTGGGGCTGAACCGCGGGCTGGTGTCCAACCCGGCCGCGCCGTTCGGTGGCATCAAGCAGTCCGGCTTCGGCCGGGAGGGCGGGCCCGAGGGCATCCAGGAGTACCTGGACGTCAAGTACGTCAGCACGCCCCGCTGAGGGCGGCCCGGCGTGGACTTCCG
>DAIRVJ010000042.1:0-16907 GCA_036802895.1 Candidatus Nanopelagicales bacterium | reverse complement strand
GCCGGGGATAGGGTCGCGCCGAACCGCGAGGAGGCTGCCGTGACGACGCCTGCCGAACCGCCCGGCGGCCCGCTGATGTACGGGGAGCTGGCCGACTGGTTCCACCTGCTCAGCGCGCCCGAGGAGTACGCCGAGGAGGCCGCCGACATCCTCGACCTGCTCCGCGCCAACGTCGAGGGCCGGCTGGAGACGCTGCTCGAGCTCGGCTCGGGAGGCGGCAACACCGCTTCGCACCTCAGCCGGCACCTGCAGCTCACGCTGACCGACCGGGCCCCGGCCATGCTGGACGTCAGCCGGGCGCTCAACCCCGTCTGCGAGCACCTGCAGGCCGATCTGCGCACGGCCCGCCTCGGGCGGACGTTCGACGCCGTGCTCATCCACGACGCGGTCATGTACCTGACGACCGAGGCCGACCTGCGGGCGGCGTTCGAGACGGCGTCCGTCCACCTGCGCCCGGGCGGGGCCGTGGTGATCATGCCGGACTTCGTCCGCGAGACCTTCCGATCGACGACGGACCACGGGGGCCACGACGGCGGCGACGGCGACGACCGGGGGCTGCGCTACCTCGAGTGGACCTATGACCCGGACCCCGCCGACACGACCGTGGTCACGGAGTTCGCCCTGCTGCTGCGCCAGGGCGAGCAGGTCCAGGTCCGACACGACCGACACGTGGAGGGCGTGTTCCCGCGAGCCACCTGGCTCGACCTGCTGCGCGAGGTGGGCCTCACGCCGCTCGTGGTCGTCGACCGCTGGGCCCGCGACGTCTTCGTCGGGGTGCGCCAATCACGGCCGGGTCGCTGACAGCCGCGGGTCACAGCCGGCGGTCGGGCAGCACGGGGAAGTCCGCCCGGGTCCGCGTCACCAGGTCGGGGTCGACGTCGGCGACCAGGACCTCCTCGCCGTCGCCGGCCTCGGCGACGATCACACCCCAGGGGTCGACGACCAGCGACCCGCCACCCATCCGCAGGCCGCCCTGCTCGCCCGCGGTGTTGCCAGCGACGACGTACGCCTGCTCCTCGACGGCCCGAGCCTGCGCCAGCAGCCGCCAGTGCGCCACGCGCGGGGCGGGCCAGGCAGCCGGCAGCAGGAACACCTGCGCGCCGCGATCGACCAGCGCGCGGAACAGCTCGGGGAACCGCAGGTCGTAGCAGGTGGCCAGGCCGACGGTCGTGCCGTCGACGTCCGCGGTCACCAGCTCGGTCCCTGGCGTCAGCACCGTCGTCTCGCCGCCGTCGAACCCGAACAGGTGGATCTTGCGGTACGTCGCGGCGACCTCGCCGTCCGGCCGGATCAGCACGGCCGTGTTGTGCAGGGCTCCGTCGGCGTCCCGCTCGACGAACGAACCGCCGTGCAGCCACGCGCCGATGTCCCGGGCCGCCTCCCGCAGCGCGCGGACCGCCGGGCCGTCCAGCGCCTGGGCGGTCTGCGCGAACGTCGGGAAAGCGAACGCCCCCTGCACCCACAGCTCGGGGAGCAGCACCAGGTCGGCGCCGCGCTGGGCGCGGACCAGGCCGGACACCCGGTCCACCCGGTCGGGCACCGGCTCGGCCAGGTCGACGGACAGCTGGACGACGTGGACACGCATGACCGCCATCCTGCCCGCCCACCCACCCCGTGATCCAGGGAACCGTTCTCGGCGTCTGGGCCGACGTGGCTTCCCTGGATCATGCGGTGGGCGGGGCCCGACGAGGGCTAGGCTCGGCGCACGGTCCAGGTCGAGATGGGGGACCTCGTGGGGATCACCTTCGTCAACACCGCACCCACCCGCGGCGAACGGCTGTTCGCCGGCGTCCTGGACGCGGTGCTGGCCGGCCTCGTCGGCGTCGTGTCGCTCGTCGTCACGTCGTGGTTCCTCATGCCGTTCGCAGAGAGCACCGAGCAGAAGTCGGCGATCACCATCCGGGGCACCGGCAGCCTGTCGATCAGCCAGGTCGAGCTGCCCGGGTGGGCCTGGGTCGTGCTCGCCGTCGTCCCGCCGGTGGCCGTCCTCGCCTTCCTCGCCGTCCCCGCGCTGCACAAGGGACGCACGTTCGGCAAGCAGCTGGCCCATCTGCGGCTCGTCAACGGCGCGGACGGCGAGGTAGCCGTCGCGTGGCGGGTGCTGGCGAAATACGGGCTGATGGTCGCCGCGGGTGCGCTCGTCCCCCGCTACGGCTGGCTCGTCGTCGCGCTCGGCTGGGCGGTCTCGCTGGTGCGGGCCGACCGGCGCAGCGCCTTCGACCTCGTGGCCGGGACGGCGGTGGCCGCCCGAGCGGTCCGCGAGACCGAGGCGGCGGTCTGACGCCCGGACCGGACGTCGTCGCCGCGGTCGGCCGCTACCGACAGGCGCTCGCCGACGTCGTCGACCTGGTCCGCCAGCTGCCCGAGGGGCAGTGGACGCTGCCCACCGACCTGCCCGGCTGGAGCGTGCAGGACATCGTCAGCCACGTCGTCGGCCTCGAGGCGCTGCTGCTCGGCCGACCCGCCCCCGACGACGAGCCGGACTGGGAACGGCTCCCGCACGTCCGCACCGACCTGGCGCGCCTCACCGAGCGCGACGTCGACGCCCGTCGCGGCCGCACCCCGACCGAGGTGCGGGCTGAGCTCGAGGAGGTCGCGGCTGCCCGGCGAGCCGTGCTGGCCCGCGAGGCCCTCGACCCGGCCGGGCCGGCCCCGGCCTTCTTCGGCACGGTCGAGCGGATGCTGGCCCTGCGGCCGTTCGACCTGTGGGCGCACGAGCAGGACATCCGGCGGGCCACGGGCCGGCCGGGCAACCTGGACGGCGCCGGCGCCCACGCGACCCGCGAGCGGATCGAGCTGGCCCTGCCCTTCGTCGTGGGGAAGCAGGTCGCGCCGCCTCCGGGGACCACGGTCGTGTGGCAGGTGACCGGCGCGCTCCCGTTCGTCAGCGCGGTGTCCGTGGGCGACGACGGCCGAGGGGCCCCCGCCGAGCCGCGGGCCGAACCGACGGTCCGGCTGGCCATGGACTGGGAGACGTTCGTGCTGCTCGGCTGCGGCCGGCGGTCACCCGACCACCTGGCCGTCGACGTCGACGGTGACCACGACCTGGCCCAGCGGGTGCTGGCCGCGATGGCCGTCACCCCATGACTCGGGTGGGACGGCGGCGCTAGGTCCAGGCGAGGGGCGCGGCCGGGTCCTCGAGGACGTCGGCCACGTCGGCGAGGAACCGCGACCCGAGCGCCCCGTCGATGAACCGGTGGTCGAAGGACAGGGACAGCTCGGCGACCCACCGCGCCCGGACTGATCCCTTGTGCACCCACGGACGTCGCCGGAACGCACCGACCGCGAGGATCGCCGCCTCACCCGGGTTGATGATCGGTGTGCCACCGTCGATCCCGAAGACCCCGACGTTGGTCAGGGTGAACGTGCCGCCCGTCAGGTCGGCGGGCGAGGTCCGCCCCGCCCGGGCGGTGGCGGCGAGGTCCCGCAGGGCCAGCGCGAGCTCGGGCAGCGACAGCCGGTTGGCCCCCTTGATCGAGGGCACCAGCAGCCCGCGCGGCGTGGCTGCAGCGACCCCGAGGTTCACGTCCCCGTGGTAGACGACCTCCTGCGCCGCCTGGTCGAACGTCGCGTTCACCTCCGGGGTCCGCCGGATCGCCTCGATCACCGCGCGGGCGACGAGCAGCAGCGGGCTCACCCGGGCCTCGCCGAAACCGGGGGTCTCACGCAGCCGCCGCACCCACTTGACCGAGCGGGTCACGTCGACCGACACCCACTCGGTGACGTGCGGCACGGAGAACGCCGAGGCGACCATCGCCTCGGCCATGTGCTTGCGCACCCCGCGGACCGGCTCCCGTCGGTCGACCCCGGCCGGGCCGCGCGCGACGGTCGCGCCGGTGGCTGCGCCGACCGCGGCCTCGACGTCCGCCCGGGTCACCGTGCCGTGCGGACCGCTCGCGGCGACCGTTCGCAGGTCGACACCGAGATCCTTGGCCAGCTTGCGGACCGGCGGCTTGGCCTGCACCGGCGCGTCGGCCAGCGCCCGCTCCACGGCCCGGCCCACCTCGAGCCCACCGATCCGGGTGGGCGTCACCGGGCGGGTGGAGCCACCGCCCGGCCGGCGGGGCCTTCGGGTCACCGCCGCGTCCTTGACGCCGTACCCGACGAGCAGCGCCTCGCGGGCGGACGGCTTCGGGTCCGGCACGAACTCCGCCCGGGGCACCGCCGGCTCGCCGGCGGGCGCCGCCCCGGACGGGTCGGTGTCGATCCGGATGATCGGCGTCCCCACGTCGACCGTGCTCCCCTCCGGAACCAGCAGCTCGGCGACCACGCCTTCGTACGGGCACGGCAGCTCGACCGCCGCCTTCGCCGTCTCGATCTCGACGATCGTCTGGTTGACCGACACCCGGTCCCCAGGGGCCACGAACCACTGGAGGATCTCGGCCTCGGTCAGCCCCTCACCGACGTCGGGCAGGGTGAACTGCTGGTAGGTGGGCATCAGGGCTCCATCCGGTCAGAACTCCATCACCCGGTCGACGGCGTCCAGGACCCGGTCCAGGTCCGGCAGGTAGTGCTCCTCCAGCCGCGACGGCGGGTAGGGCGCGTGGTAGCCGCCGACCCGCAGCACCGGCGCCTGCAGGAGGTAGAAGCAGCGCTCCTGCACCCGGGCCGCGATCTCCGCCCCGAGGCCGAGGAACACCGACGCCTCGTGGACGACGACCAGCCGGCCGGTGCGCCCGACCGAGTCGGCGATCAGGTCGAGGTCCAGCGGCGACAGCGTGCGCAGGTCGAGCACCTCCACGTCGCGGCCCTCCTGTTGGGCCGCGGTGGCCGCGTCGAGGCAGGTCCGCACCATCGGCCCGTAGCAGGCCACGGTCACGTCCCGCCCGGGACGGGCGACCCGTCCCGCGAACAACGGCTCGGCCGGCTCGACGGCGACGTCGAGCTCGGCCTTCTCCCAGTACCGCCGCTTGGGCTCGAAGAACACGACGGGGTCGGGGCAGCGCACGGCTTGCTGCACCATCCAGTAGGCGTCGACCGGGTTGGACGGCGACACGACGCGCAGGCCGGCGGTGTGCGCGAAGTAGGCCTCGGGGCTCTCGCTGTGGTGCTCGACGGCGCCGATCCCCCCGCCGTAGGGGATGCGGATGACCAGCGGCATCGGCACGTCGCCCTTCGAGCGGGCGTGCATCTTGGCCACCTGGCTGACGATCTGGTCGAAGGCGGGGTACACGAACCCGTCGAACTGGATCTCGACGACGGGCCGGTAGCCGCGCATCGCCAACCCGACCGCGGTCCCGGCGATGCCGCTCTCGGCGAGCGGGGTGTCGATGACCCGGTGCTCGCCGAAGTCCTTCTGCAGCCCGTCGGTGATCCGGAAGACCCCGCCGAGCTTGCCCACGTCCTCCCCCATGATCAGCACCTTGGGGTCGTCCTCCAGGGCCCGGCGCAGGCCGAGGGTCAGCGCCTTGGCCATCGTGACGGTCTCGGTCACTGGTGGCCTCCCGCGAAGGTCGCGAGGTACGCGGTGAGCTCCGCCCGCTCGGCGGCGACCAGCGGGTGCGGCTCGGCGTACACGTGGTCGAAGATCTGCTCCGGCCCGGGATCGGGCATCGACCGGCAGCCGTCCCGCAGCCGCAGCGCGAGGGTCTCGGCCTCCGCCTCCACGCCGTCGAAGAACGACTGGTCGGCGAGCTGCTGGCGCCAGAGGAACGAGCGGACCCGCTCGATCGGGTCCTTGAGCTTCCAGGCCTCCAGGTCGCTGGCCAGCCGGTACCGGGTGGGGTCGTCGGAGGTGGTGTGCGCGCCCATCCGGTAGGTGAAGGCCTCGATCAGGCCCGGCCCGCCGCCTTCGCGCGCCCGGGCCAGGAAGGCTCGGGTGACCGCGAGCACCGCCAGGACGTCGTTGCCGTCGACCCGGATCCCGGGGAAGCCGAACCCGGCCGCCCGGCGGTACAGGGGGATGCGGGTCTGCTTCTCCAGCGGCTCGGAGATGGCCCACTGGTTGTTCTGGCAGAAGAACACGACCGGCGCGTTGAACACCGCGGCCCAGATGAACGACTCGTTGACGTCGCCCTGGCTGCTGGCGCCGTCGCCGAAGTAGGCGATGACGGCGCTCTCCGCCTGGTCCTTCTGCACGCCCATCGCGTACCCGACCGCGTGCAGGCACTGGTTGCCGATGACGATCGTGTAGAGGGCGAAGTTGTGCTCGTGCGGGTCCCAACCGCCGTTGGACACCCCGCGGAAGAGGGCCAGCAGCTGAAGCGGATCCACGCCCCTGGTGTGCGCCACACCGTGCTCGCGGTAGGTGGGGAACGCGAAGTCGTCCGGCCGCAGCGCCCGCCCGCTGCCCACCTGGGCGGCCTCCTGGCCCAGCAGGCTCGCCCACAGGCCGAGCTCGCCCTGGCGCTGCAGGGCGGTGGCCTCGACGTCGATCCGGCGCACCAGCGCCAGGTCGCGGTACAGCCCGCGGTACTCGTCGTCGGTCAGCTCGACGTCGTAGTCCGGGTGGTGGACCCGCTCACCCTCCGGGGTGAGCAGCTGCACCAGTTCCCGGGGGTCTCCGGTGTCCACGGCAGACTCCTCCTCGGCTCGGGCCGACGCCGACGTTACCCCCCGGGAGTGCCACCCGCGTACCGTCCGCCCATGGAGCCGGTGACCTACGCCAGCCGACGCGGACGGCTCGTCCTGGCGGCGACCGTCACGGCGTCCGGCGTGGCCTTCCTGGACACCACGGTCGTCAACGTGGCGCTGCCGCGCATCGGGGCCGACCTCGGCGGTGGTTTCGCCACCCTGCAGTGGGTGCTCGACGCCTATCTGCTGACCCTGGGCGCGCTCGTCCTCGTCGGCGGCGCCCTCGGCGACCAGTTCGGCCGGCGCCGGGTGTTCGAGGTCGGGCTCGTGGGGTTCGGCGTGGCCTCGCTGCTGTGCGGTCTGGCGCCCAACGCCGCCACGCTCATCGGCGCCCGGGCCCTGCAGGGGGTGACCGCCGCGCTGCTCGTGCCGGGTTCGCTCGCCATCCTGTCGTCGACGTTCGACGCCGCCGACCGGGGCCGCGCCATCGGCGCCTGGTCGGGCCTGGCCGGCATCTTCACCGCGCTCGGCCCGTTCGTCGGCGGGGCCTTGGTCGACGCTTCGGCGTCCGGCTGGCGGTTCGTCTTCCTGCTGAACCTGCCGCTGGTCGTGGCCGCGCTGATCCTGTCCCGGGTCGCCGTGCCCGACGTCCCGGGCCTGCGCACCGGCGCCCGGCTGGACCTGGCCGGCGCCGCGCTGGTCACCGTCGGCCTCGGTCTGGTGGTCCTCCCGCTGATCGAGTGGGCGAAGCTGTCGCGGGGGACGGCGCTGGGCCTGATCAGCCTCGGTGCAGCGGTCCTGGTGGCCTTCGTCGTCGTCGAGGCGCGCAGCCCCGGGGCGATGCTGCCGCTGAGCATGTTCAGCGTCCGCACGTTCACGGTCGCCAACCTCGTCACGTTCACCGTGTACGCCGCACTCGGCGGAGCGTTCTTCCTGCTCGTCGTCACCCTCCAGGAGGCCCTGGGCTACTCCGCGCTCGCCTCCGGGGCAGCTGGTCTGCCGATCACGCTCACCCTGCTGCTGCTGTCGTCGCGGGTAGGCGGGCTGGTCCCTCGGCTCGGTGCCCGCGCCCTGCTCACGGCCGGCGGGCTGCTCACCGCTGCGGGGCTGCTGCTGCTGGTCCGGGTCCGGTCCGGGGGCAGCTACTGGGCCGACGTGTTCCCCGGCGTCGTCGTGTTCAGCGTCGGCCTGGCCCTGGTCGTGGCACCGGTGACGACGACCGTGCTCGCCGACATCTCCGCCGAGCGGCAGGGCGTCGCGTCTGGGGTCAACAACGCCGTCGCCCGGGTGGCCGGGCTGGTCGCCGTCGCCGTGCTGCCACTCACCTCGGGGCTGTCGACGGCCGCGCCGGGCGATTCCGCCGCGACGCTCGACGGGTTCCGCCGGGCCATGGTGACGTCCGCGGTGCTGTGCGCGGTCGGTGGGCTGACCGCGCTCGCCGGACTGCCTCGGCGGGTCATCCGAACGCCGGCCCGGTAGCGTGGCACCGTCGCAGAGCGTGGCGAGCGGGGTGACGGAGGACCGATGACCGACGACCGGATCCGGGTGTTCCTGCTCGACGACCACGAAGTGGTGCGCCGCGGCCTGCACGAGCTGCTCATGCTCGAGGACGACCTGGACGTCGTCGGCGAGGCCGGCAACGCGCGCGAGGCGCTGACCCGGATCCCGCTGGTGAAGCCGCACGTCGCCGTCCTCGACGTGCGGCTGCCGGACGGCACGGGCGTCGAGGTGTGCCGCGAGCTGAAGGACATCGCTCCCGAGACCCGGTGCCTCATGCTCACCTCGTACGCCGACGACGAGGCCCTGTTCGACTCGATCATGGCCGGCGCCGCCGGCTACGTGCTCAAGGACATCCGGGGCAACGACCTGGTCGACGCGATCCGCCGGGTGGCGGCGGGCAAGTCGCTGCTCGACCCCGACGCGACGGCACGGGTGCTCAACCGGCTGCGCGGCACGGACAAGCACGACGACCGACTCGACGCGCTGACCGACCAGGAGCGGCGCATCCTCGAGCTGATCGGCGAAGGACTCACCAACCGGCAGATCGGCGAGCGGCTGTTCCTCGCCGAGAAGACGGTGAAGAACTACGTGTCGAGCATCCTGGCCAAGCTGGGCATGGAACGACGGACCCAGGCTGCGGCCTACGTCGTCCGGCTGGAGGAACGCGGCGAGGCCTGACTCCGCGCTGCCGGGCTCAGCGCAGCGGGGCTCGCCAGGTCAGGCGGGTGCCGCGGCCGTCGTCCCGCAGCGGCTCGACGTCGCACGACCCGCCCAGCTGCTCCGCCCGCGCCGTCACGTTGGCCAGCCCGCTGCGCCGGGTGACCTCGCCCATGCCTCGACCGTCGTCGGTCACCGTGAGCACGACATCCGGCCCGTCGATCACGACCAGCACCTGGACCCAGCGCGCGCCCGCGTGCCGCCCGACGTTGGACAGCGCCTCCCGGAGCGCGGCCAGCAGCTGGTCGGCCACGGCGGCCGGCACCATCGAGTCGACCGGCCCGGAGAACTGGACCCGAGGGTCGAAGCCGAGCACCGCGACGGCGGCGGAGCACTCGGCCAGCACCCGAGCGCGCAGGCTCGAGGACTCGCCCCGGTCGGACTCCTGCAGGGCGAAGATCGACTGCCGCACTTCCACGATCGTCTCGTCCAGGTCGTCGACCGCCCGGGCCATCCGCTCGGAGACCGCCGCGTCGAGGTCGGGGTGACGCACGACGGCCTGCAGGCTCATCCCGGTGGCGAACAACCGCTGGATGACCAGGTCGTGCAGGTCCCGGGCGATCCGGTCCCGGTCCTCGAGCACGGCCAGCCGCTGCTTCTCGTGCTGGGCGTCGGCGAGGACCAGCGCCAGCGCGGCCTGGTCGGCGAACGCCTGGGCCGTGGCCAGCTCGTCCTCGCTGAACCGGCGGCCGCCCACCCGGTTGCCGAACAGCAGCACGCCGAGGGTCCGCTTGCCGACGTTCAGCGGCATGACCATGGTCGCCGCCGTCTGCAGCCGGAACGCCGGCAGGCTGGCGGTCCGCTCGTCCAGCTGCTCGACGACGATGCTCCGCCCGGTGCGGGCCACCTCGGCGACCAGGTAGCCCTCGGGGACGTGCGTGCCTTTCAACCCCTCCGCGCCCGGCCCGGCGGAGTGCGCGTAGCGCAGGCCGTCGCCCTCGGGCAGGCCGAGCAGCACCAGGTCGCAGCCGGACACCTCCTGCGCCCGGCGCGTGACCAGCTCGAGCACCACCTCGGCCGGCTCCCCCCGCAGCACCGCGGTGGTGATCTCGGTCGAGGCGCGCAGCCACGACGCCCGCAGCTGGGCCGCCTCGAACAGCCGGGAGTTCTCGATGGCGACGCCGGCCGCGGCCGCGAGCGCCTCGACCAGCTCCTGGTCCTCCTCGGTGAACGAGGCGCCGCCGTTCTTCTCGGTCAGGTAGAGGTTGCCGAAGACGCTGCCGCGGACCCGGACGGGCACGCCGAGGAACGAGCGCATCGGCGGGTGCCCGGGCGGGAACCCGTACGACACGGGGTGGGCTGCGATGTCGTCGACCCGGATCGGGTGCGGGTCCTCCACGAGCAGCAGGCCGAGCACGCCGAGCCCCCGAGGCAGTTGGCCGACCCGCTCGACCAGCGCAGGATCCATGCCGACGTGGACGAACTCGCGCAGCTTGCGGTCCGGCCCGACCACCCCGAGCGCGCCGTAGCGGGCGTCGGCCAGCTCCAGGGCCGTCGTGACCAGGCGTCGGAGGGTGGCCTCCAGCTCCAGCCCGCGCGACACCGTCACCATGGCGTCGACGAGCCCGCGGCTCACCGCCTGGTCCATCCGACCTCCTCGGCCGCCCGCTCGCGCTGCCAGAGCTGCCGGTACCGGCCGGCCGTGGCGAGCAGCTGTACGTGCGAGCCTCGCTGCACCACCCGCCCGGCGTCCAGTACCAGGATCTCGTCCACCTGCTCCAGCCCGGTCAACCGGTGGGTCACCAGCAGCGTCGTCCGGCCGTGCGTCACGGCGAGCAGGTCGGCGGTCAGCGCGTCCGCGGTGGCGACGTCCAGGTGCTCGGCCGGCTCGTCGAGCAGCAGCACGGGACGGTCGGCGAGCAGCGCGCGAGCCAGCGCGAGGCGCTGCCGCTGGCCGCCGGACAGTCGCGACCCGTGCTCACCGACCTCGGTGGACAGCCCCAGCGGCAGGCCGCGCACCCAGTCCAGCAAACGGGCCCCCGCCAGGGCGTCGTCCATCTGCTGGGCGGTCGCCTCCCGGCGGGCGACCCGCAGATTCTCCGCCAGGGTCGTGTCGAAGATGTGCGCGTCCTGCGCGGCGAAGCCGAGGATGCCGCGCACCGCGTCCCCCTCCAGGTCGGACAGCTCGACCCCGTCGAGCCGGATCGAGCCGGTGTACGGCACGAACCGCAGCAGGGCGGCGATCAGCGTCGTCTTGCCGGCCCCACTGGCCCCCACGACCGCGACCCGCCGGCCCGGGGTCAGGTCGAGGTCCACGCCGTCCAGCGCCCAGGTGCGGTCGGTCGCGTAGCGCACCCGCAGGTCACGGACGACGACCGAGCCGGGCCCGCCGGACAGGAGCGCCGGGCGCTCCGGTTCGGTGACCAGCGGGCGGGCATCGAGGACGGCGAAGACCCGCGCGGCGGAGCGGCGCACCCGCTCGAGGGCCTGCGCCGCCATCGGCAGACCGGCCACCAGCTCGAAGGCGGCCAACGGGGTGAGCACCACCACGGCCAGCTGCTCGCCTGGGAGCCGGCCGGCCCGCACGGCGCTGATGCCCACGACCAGCGTCCCGAGCACGGTGAGCCCAGAGAGCAGCAGGCTCAACCCGCTACCGACCCCGGCGTTGCGCGCCGTCGACCGGGCGACCCTGGTGAGTTCCGCGTCGACGGCGCCGGCCCGGGCCAGCGCGCCGTCCATGGCGCCGTTGGCCACCAGGTCCGGTGCGCCGGCCAGCAGGTCGACCACCACGGTGCCGAGCTCGCCGCGGGCGTCGGCCTGCCGAGCCTCCGACCGGCGGGCCAGCCGTCCGGCCAGGGCCGGGACGACGAGCGCTGCTGCCAGCAGGCCGATCGCCAGGACCACTCCGGCCGCGGGAAGCAGCCAGCCCACCAGCGCGACGGTGGCGGTCCCGACCCCCAGCGCGATCGCGTAGGCGGGCAGGACCCGCAGCATGAGGTCCTGCAGGGTGTCCACGTCGTCGACCAGCCGGGTGAGCAGGTCGCCGCTGCGGAACACCGGCAGGCCGGCGGGCGCGACTCGTTCCAGGGCGGCGTACACCTGGACGCGGAGCTCGGCGAGCAGCCGGAACGCCGCCTCGTGCCCGACCAGGCGCTCGCCGTAGCGAAGGACGCCTCGGGCGATGCCGAAGAACCGGACTCCGACCACGGCGACCGCCAGCTCGAGGACCGGCGGATGCGTGGACGCACGCGAGATCAGCCAGGCCGCGGTGGCCAGCAACCCGATGGCGGAGGCGGACGCGCCAGCCCCGAGCAGGGTGGCCAGCAGGAGCCGGCCGGCTGCCGGTCGGGCCAGCGCGAGCGTGCGCCGCAGCGGCGCTCGGGGGCCGACGTCGGCCAGCGAGTCCGGTACCGGGTCCGGCAGCGGGTCGGCGGGGGCTGTGAACGTCACGACGCCATCGCTGCCGGCGCGAGCGGCACGACCCGGTCGGCCAGCTCGACCAGGGCGGGCCGATGGGCGACCAGGATGACCGTCCGCCCGACGGCCAGCCGGCGCACCGCCGCGAGGACCTCCGCCTCCGTGGCGCCGTCCAGGTTGGCCGTGGGCTCGTCGAGCACCACCAGGGGCGCGTCCCGCAGGAACGCCCGGGCCAGGGCCACCCGCTGCCGCTCCCCCGCGGACAGGCCGACGCCCCGTTCGCCGATCCGGCCCGACAGACCGCCGGGCACTCGCGCGACGACGTCCTCGAGGCCGGCTGCCTGGACGGCGGCGCGCACCGCGTGGTCGTCGGCGTCCGGGCGACCGAGACGGACGTTGTCGGCGATCGAGGCGGCGAACAGGTACGGCCGCTGAGGGACCCAGGCGACCCTGGCGCGCCAGGCGTCCGGGTCGAGCTCGGCCAGGTCGACCCCGCCGACGAGCACCCGCCCCCGGGTCGGCCGGACCAGGCCGAGCAGGACGCCGACGAGGGTGGACTTGCCGGACCCGCTGGGCCCGACGATGGCCACGACCTCGCCGGGTCGGACCGTCAGATCGATGTCGGCCAGCGCCGGCTCGGCCCGGTCGGGGTAGCTGACGGCCAGCCCCTCGACGGCCAGCGGGACCACCGACGGGTCGGGGACGTCCGTGCGGGTGCCCGTCGGCGGCACCGGACGCTCGGCGAAGCGGATGACCTGCTCGGCGGCGGCGAGCCCGTCGGCGCTGGCGTGGAAGTTCGCGCCGACCAGGCGCAGGGGCAGGTAGGCCTCGGGGGCCAAGACGAGGACGAAGAGCGCGGTGCGCAGGTCGAGCCGGGCGTCGACGAGCCGCAGGCCGACGGAGACCGCCACCAGGGCGACCGAGATCGTGGACAGCAGCTCGAGCACCAGGGAGGAGAGGAAGGCCAGCCGCAGGGTGCGCATCGTGGTCCGCCGGTACGCATCCGTGACCGCGCGGATCGTCTCGACCTGCGGCTTGGCCCGGCCGAACACCTTCAGCGTCGCCAGTCCGGCCACCACGTCCAGGAAGTGCCCGGCCAGCCGCTGGAGCGTGTGCAGCTGGCGTCTGGTCCGCGTCTGGGTGGCCTGCCCGATGAGCACCATGAAGACCGGGATGAGCGGCAGGGTCAGCGCGATGGTCAGCGCGGAGAGCCAGTCCTGGCCGACGACGACGGCCAGCACCACGACCGGAACGATGACCGCCAGCACGAGCTGGGGCAGGTACCGGGAGAAGTAGCCGTCCAGCGCGTCGACCCCCCGCGTCGCGAGGGTGGCCAGCGAGCCGGCGTCGGGCCGCGCCGGGTCACCAGCCTGGGTGGCGGCAGCCCGCTCGAGCAGCACGGCCCGCAGCTGCGACTTCGCCCGCGCGCTCGCCCGGTGCGCCGACGTCTCGGTGACCCAGCCGACCGCCGCCCGGGCCAGCACGACGACGAGCAGGGCCGCGAGCGGTCCGCGCAGCGCGGGGAGGCCCTCGCCGTCGGCGAAGGCACCGGCCAGCAGCCGGGCGAGCAGGCCGGCCTGGGCGATGACGAGGACGGCCGTGACGGCACCGAGGACGACCACCACGACCAGGTAGGCCCGCGTCGCGCGGGCGTACCTCAGCAGCCGAGGGTCGAGGGGACGCACCCGGTCATCATGTCGAGGCGGAACTCCCGCTGCCGACGAGGGGCTCGACGGGGATGTTGTCGACGCCGATCCGGCGGCGGAACACGTAGTACGTCCAGCCCTGGTAGACGAGCACGATCGGCGTGAAGATGGCCGCGACGACGGTCATGACGGTCAGCGTGGTGTCGGTCGACGAGGCGTTGTCGACGGTCAGGCTGTTCGCGGCGTCCAGGCTCGACGGCAGGACGTCGGGGAACAGGCCGGTGAACAGTGCGATGACGGCGAGCGCGATCGTGCCGGCCGACAGCCCGAAGGCCCAGCCCTCCCGACCCTGCCGGTTCATCGCCAGCGCACCCACCCACGACGCCGCGGCCACGACGGCGAGCACCACGGTCACCCCGGTGCGGTTGGAGAAGGCCTGGCTCCAGGCCAGGAACGCCACCGCGAGCACCGCGGTCACCAGCCCGACCCGAGCGGCGAGAGCGTTCGCCGCGGCCCGGATCTCCCCGGTGGTCTTCAGCGCGAGGTAGACCGCTCCGTGGGTGACGAACAGCCCGAGCGTGGTCAGCCCGCCCAGCAGCGCGTAGGGGTTCAGCAGGTCGAAGAAGGTGCCCACGAACTCGAGACTGCCCCGTGGTCCGCGCGGCGCGATCGGCACGCCACGGACGATGTTCCCGAACGCGACTCCCCACAGCAGCGCGGGCAGCAGGCTGCCGACGAACAGGGCGAGGTCCCAGCGCTTCCGCCAGATCACGTCGTCGCGCTTGCCGCGGTACTCGAAGGCCACCCCGCGGATGATCAGTGACACCAGGATGACGAGCAGCGCCAGGTAGAACCCGCTGAAGAGGGTGGCGTACCACTCCGGGAACGCGGCGAACGTCGCTCCGCCGGCGACGAGCACCCAGACCTCGTTGCCGTCCCAGACCGGCCCGATCGTGTTGATCATGACTCGCCGCTGGGGCTCGGTCCGGCCGAGCACGGTGACCAGCATGCCGACACCGAAGTCGAAGCCCTCCAGGACGAAGTACCCGACCCAGAGGACGGCGATGAGGACGAACCAGACGGTGGTGAGCTCCATGACCGGTCCCTCCTCAGTAGGCGAACGTCAGCGGCCGGTCGGCCGGGGCGTCGGGGTCGTACGGATCCTCGTCCACGGTGGTCGGCGGCCCGGCCTTCGCGTAGCGCACGAGCAGGCCGACCTCGATCACGGCCAGGACGCCGTAGAGCACGGTGAACACGACGAGCGACGTCAGCACCTCGCCGGCGCTGACCTGGGGCGACACCGAGGCGGGCGTCTGCAGCACGCCGAAGACCGTCCATGGCTGGCGGCCCATCTCGGTGAAGATCCAGCCGAAGCTGTTCGCGAGCAAGGGGAAGAAGAGGCCCACGAGCGCGACCGGGTAGAACCAGCGGCGTTCGGGGAGCCGGCCGCGGCGGGTCAGCCACAGGCCGAGCAACGCGAGCAGACCGAGCAGCGCGCCGAACCCGATCATCAGCCGGAACGACCAGTACGTGATCGGGATGCTCGGGCGGTAGTCCCCCTCGCCGTAGGTCTGCACGTACTGCCGCTGGAGGTCGTCGATCCCCTCGACGGTGCCGGAGGGCGACCCGGTGGCCATGAACGACAGCAGGTTCGGCACCCGCAGGCTCCAGATCTCCTCGGTGCCGTCCAGCGAGCCGAGCGTGAGCAGTGAGAACCCGGCACTGTCCCGGGTCTGGTAGAGGGCCTCGGCGGCGGCCATCTTCATCGGCTGCTGCTCGGTCATGATGCGGGCCTGACCGTCACCGGTCACCACCACGCCGACCGAGGCGATCAGGGCCACGACGAGTCCGTAGCGCAGCGAGGGCCGGAAGACGTCGACGTCGCGCTTGCGGGCCAGGTGGTAGGCGCTGATCCCGATGAGGAACGCGCCCCCCGTGGTGAACGCCGCGGTGATCGTGTGCGGGAACGTCCACAGGGTGGTCGGGTTGGTCAGCACGGCCAGGAAGTCCTTGAGCTCGGCGCGGCCGGTCTGCTCGTTGACGACGTAGCCGACCGGGTGCTGCATCCAGGAGTTCGCAGCCAGGATGAAGTACGCCGACAGCAGCGTGCCGGTCGCCGCGGCCCAGATGGTGGCCAGGTGGATCCGCTTGGGCAGCCGGTCCCACCCGAAGATCCACAGGCCGAGGAACGTCGACTCGAGGAAGAACGCGAGCAGACCCTCGATGGCCAGGGGGGCGCCGAAGATGTCCCCCACGAAGCGGCTGTAGTCGCTCCAGTTCATGCCGAACTGGAACTCCTGCACGATGCCCGTGACCACGCCCATCGCGAAGTTGATCAGGAACAGCTTCCCCCAGAACTTGGTCGCTCGCAGGTACGCGACGTTGCCGGTGCGCACCCACGCGGTCTGCAGGCCGGCCACCAGGAACGACAGCGAGATCGTCAGGGGCACGAAGAGGAAGTGGTAGACGGTCGTGATGCCGAACTGCCATCGGGCGAGGTCGAGCGCATCCACAGCCATGGCCTCCTAGGCGCGAGCCAACCGGGCCCGACCGGGGCCCGTCGCGGACCAGCCTGCCGGGTCGGCTCGGAGTTCCGCCGGGACGAACGTCCCGATCCGGATGTGACGCCGATCTCAGCCGCGTGGTCGGATGGCCCGGTGACCGCCGGCGCCGCCTCGTCCAGCGACCGGACCGCCCGGCCGGCGCTCGTCTGGTCCGCGCTCTGGGTCGTCTACCTCGTCTGGGGCTCCACCTACCTGGCCATCCGGGTGGTGGTGCGCACCATGCCGGCCCTCGGCTCGATGGGCGCCCGCTTCCTGCTCGCCGCCGCCCTGCTCGCGGCCGTCGTCGTCGCCCGTGAGGGCCTCGCCGCCCTCACGGTGACCCGGCGTCAGCTGGCCGCGGCTGCGGTGGTCGGCGTCCTGCTGCTGACCCTCGGCAACGG
This sequence comes from Candidatus Nanopelagicales bacterium, assembly GCA_036802895.1. Taxonomy (GTDB): domain Bacteria; phylum Actinomycetota; class Actinomycetes; order Prado026; family Prado026; genus DAIRVJ01. The sequence goes on along the minus strand of DAIRVJ010000042.1, from coordinate 230 downwards.
CGGCGTCGCCGTCGGCGAGCGGACCGTGCCGTCCGCGCTCGCGGCCCTGCTCGTCGCGGCGATGCCGCTGTGGCTGGTCCTGCTGCGCGTCGTGGGACGAGACCGCCCGACCCTGACCACCGCGGTGGGCACCGCCGTGGGGTTCACCGGGATCGCCGTGCTCGCCCGCCCGGGCGGGCACGGCGGGGAGGTCGAGATGTGGGGCGTCCTCACGGTGCTGGGCGCGACGA
>DAIRVJ010000041.1:10211-17678 GCA_036802895.1 Candidatus Nanopelagicales bacterium | reverse complement strand
CGTCCTCGGCGGCCTGCTGGTCGCCGTGACCCGCCGGCGTCCGTCGAAGACCCGGACCCGGCCGCGACCGGGCGTCGACTACGCCCCGGGGGTCGGTGACGACGCGCAGGTCCCGCGCGACACCCTCACCCGCACCGTCGACGACACCCTGCTGCCCGAGGTCGTGGTCCCAGGGCTAGAGGCGCCCGCGCCCACGGCCGGCCGGCTGTCCCGACTGCGTGCGCGGCTGGCTCGGTCGCAGTCCACCCTCGGTCTGGGCCTGCTGGCCCTGCTCTCGCGGGACCGGCTGGACGCCGAGACCTGGGACGAGGTCGAGGAGACCCTGCTCGCCTCGGACCTCGGGGTGGTCCCGACCGCACAGCTCGTGGACCGGCTGCGCACCCGTGCCCTCGCCGACGGTGCCCGTGACCCAGTGTCCGTCCGGGCGTTGCTCCGCGAGGAGCTGCTCGCCCTCGTCGACCCGTCGATGGACCGTCGCCTGCGCACCGACCGGCACCCGGACGGATCGCCTGCGGTGGTCCTAGTCGTCGGCGTCAACGGCACGGGCAAGACGACGACCACGGGGAAGCTGGGCCGGGTGCTGGTCGCCGACGGGCGCAGCGTGCTGCTCGGCGCTGCGGACACCTTCCGTGCGGCCGCGGCCGAGCAGCTGCAGACGTGGGGTGACCGGGTCGGAGCCCTCGTGGTGAGAGGCCCCGAGGGCGGCGACCCGGCGTCCGTGGCGTTCGAGGCCGTCAAGAAGGGGTTCGAGGCCGGGGTCGACACCGTCGTCGTGGACACGGCGGGGAGGCTGCACACCAAGGTCGGCCTGATGGACGAGCTGGGCAAGGTCAAGCGGGTCATCGAGAAGCAGTCCACCGTCGACGAGGTGCTGCTCGTGCTGGACGCCACGACCGGACAGAACGGGTTGACCCAGGCACGGGTGTTCGCCGAGGTCGTCGACGTCACCGGGATCGTGCTGACCAAGCTCGACGGGACCGCCAAGGGCGGCATCGTCGTCGCCGTCCAGCGCGACCTCGGCGTGCCGGTCAAGCTGGTCGGGTTGGGTGAGGGCCCCGACGACCTGGCGCCGTTCGAGCCGGAGGCCTTCGTCGACGCCCTGCTCGGCTGACCGCTCCGGGGCTCGGGGGAACCGTTAACCGCGATGTAACGCAACGCGGCCCCGCGTAACGCGGGGGCAATGCGTGCGGCCACTCGTCGCAACACGGCCCGGTCAGGGTGTGCCCAGACGCGGTCAATGGCGCCCGTGGACCCGCTCGTCCCTCACCCTGGAGGCTCGATGGAGCTCAATGGCGGCGACACCGCCTGGGTCCTCGCGAGTACCGCGCTGGTGCTCCTGATGACCCCCGGCCTGGCGTTCTTCTACGGCGGCATGACCCGGGCCAAGAGCACGCTCAACATGATGATGATGTCGTTCGCGACGATCGCCGTCGTGAGCGTCCTGTGGGTCGTGTACGGCTTCTCCCTGGCATTCGGCGACTCCGGCAGCAGCCTGGTCGGCCAGTTCTCCTGGTCCGGGCTCGGCGGCGCGGTCGACCAGTTGACCAACAACGGCGGTGAGTACCCGATCCCGCTGCTGGCCTTCGCCGCGTTCCAGCTGATGTTCGCGGTCATCACCCCCGCCCTCATCTCAGGGGCGATCGCCGACCGGGCCAAGTTCGTCGGGTGGATCGTCTTCGTGGCCCTGTGGGTCACGATCGTCTACTTCCCGGTCGCGCACTGGGTCTTCGACTTCGGCACCAAGACCGGTGAGGGCGATGCCACCGGCGTCGGCTGGCTGGCCAAGCGCGGAGTCCTCGACTTCGCTGGCGGCACCGCCGTGCACATCAACGCGGGTGCCGCGGCGCTGGCGCTGGCCATCGTGCTCGGCAAGCGGGTCGGCTTCGGCAAGGAGCCGATGCGCCCGCACAACCTGTCCCTCGTCCTCATCGGCGCCGGCCTGCTGTGGTTCGGCTGGTTCGGCTTCAACGCCGGCTCGGCGCTGGGCGCGAACGGCACGGCTGCGCTGGCGCTGATGAACACTCAGGTGGCCACGGCGGGCGCGATCGGTGGCTGGCTGCTGGTGGAGCGGGTCCGTGACGGGCACGCGACCAGCCTGGGCGCCGCCTCCGGCGCAGTCGCCGGGCTGGTGGCGATCACCCCCGCCTGTGCGTTCGTCGCCCCCTGGGCCGCGGTGGTCATCGGGGCGCTCGCCGGGGCGATCTGCTCGCTGGCGGTCGGCCTGAAGTACCGGTTCGGCTACGACGACTCCCTCGACGTGGTCGGCGTACACCTGGTAGGCGGGGTGGTGGGCTGCCTGTCGATCGGCTTCTTCGGCACCACCGCGGTGAACGCCCTCGGCGCCGACGGGCTCCTCTACGGCGGCGGGGCGGGCCTGCTCGGCAAGCAGGCGCTGGGCGCCTTCTCGGTCATGGCCTACAGCTTCGTGGTCTCGCTGGCGCTCGGCTTCGCCATCGACAAGACGATCGGGTTCCGGGTCGACCGCGACACCGAGATCGAGGGCATCGACCTGGTCGAGCACGCCGAGTCGGCGTACGAGTTCGAGGGCACGTCCGGCGGCGGATTCGGCGGCGGGCTGGCCGCGGCGCGGGCCTCGCACAGCGGCACCAAGGACCAGGAGGTCATGGCATGAAGCTCGTCACCGCGGTGATCAAGCCGTTCAAGCTGGACGACGTCAAGACCGCGCTGGAGTCCTTCGGGGTCAACGGGATGACCGTGTCCGAGGCGTCCGGGTACGGCCGCCAGCGCGGCCACACCGAGGTCTACCGGGGCGCCGAGTACACGGTGGACCTGGTGCCGAAGGTGCGGCTGGAGGTCCTCGTCGACGACGCGGACGCCAGTGACGTCATCGACGTCATCGTCAAGGCCGCCCAGACCGGGCGGATCGGCGACGGCAAGGTGTGGTCGGTGCCGGTCGACGCGGTCGTCCGGGTGCGCACCGGCGAGCGCGGCGCGGACGCGTTGTAGGGCGCGCGGTGTCGGTCGGGACGTCTGCCTACGCCGAGGCGCGGGCCGACCTGCTGGCCCGGCCCGGGTTCTCCGGGCCGGGCCGGCGACGCGCGCTGACCGAGCTCACCGACCAGTGGCTCGCTGGGCTGTTCGAGGCCGCGGCCGGTCCGGTGGAGGGCATCGCCCTGGTCGCGATCGGCGGCTACGGCCGAGGCGAGCTCTCGCCGGGCAGCGATCTCGACTTGATGCTGCTGCGGGACCCCGACATCGAGGTGGGCGTGGCCGGACGGGTGGCCGAGCAGATCTGGTACCCGGTCTGGGACAGCGGCGTCCGGCTCGACCACTCGGTGCGCACCCTGCCAGAGGCGCGCCGGGTGGCCGGAAACGACCTCCCGGCCCTGCTGGGCATGCTCGACGCTCGGCACATCGCCGGGGACGGGACGCTGACCGCGGCGCTCGTGACCACGGTGCGGGCGGACTGGCGGGCGCTGGCCCACCGTCGGCTGGGGGAGCTGCAGGCGTCCTGCCAGGAGCGGGCCGACCGGGTCGGCGACCTCGCCTTCGGGCTGGAGCCGGATCTCAAGGAGTCCCGAGGCGGTTTGCGGGACCTCGTCGTGCTGCGCGCGGTGGCCGCGAGCTGGGTCAGCGACACGCCGCACGAGGGGCTGGACCAGGCCCGACAGGATCTGCTGGACGTGCGAGATTCGCTGCACCGCACGACCGGGCGGGCGACCGACCGGCTGGTGCTGCAGGAGCAGGACGCGGTAGCCCGCGACCTGGGGCTGGTCGACGCGGACGCCCTGCTGGCCCGGGTGTCCGCCCTGGGGCGGACCGTGGCCTACGCGGGCGACCTCACCTGGCACCGGGTCGAGCGGACCGTGGCGTCACGGCGGGGGACCAGCCGCTTCCGTCGGCTCGGCAACCGGCGGATCGGTGAGCGGGCCCCGCTCGCCGACGGCGTGGTCGAGCAGGACGGCGAGGCGGTGCTGGCGCTGGACGCCCATCCCGCCGAGGACCCCGTGCTCGTGCTGCGGGCGGCGGCGGCAGCCGCGCAGGCCGGCCTGCGCCTGGCTCCGCACACCGTCCAGCGGCTGGCGGCCGAGGCTCGGGCGCTGCCTCAGCCGTGGCCGCACTCGGCGCTGGACTGGCTGCTCAGCCTGCTCGGCGCCGGCCGCCCGGCGCTACCCGTCTGGGAGGCGCTGGACCAGGCCGGGCTGACCGTCTGGCTGATTCCCGAGTGGGCCCAGGTACGCAGCCGTCCGCAGCGCAACCCAGTGCACCGGTTCACCGTCGACCGGCACCTGGTCGAGACCGCGGTCCAGGCGGCCGCGCTGGCCCGCCGGGTGGACCGGCCTGACCTGCTGCTCGTGGGCGCCTTGCTGCACGACATCGGCAAGGGCTGGCCGGGGGACCACTCCGAGGCGGGCGTCGCGGTGGTCGCCGACCTGGCGCCGCGGCTGGGCTTCGACCTGGAGGACACCGAGGTGCTGGTGACCCTCGTCCGGCACCACCTGCTACTCGCCGACACCGCCACCCGGCGCGACCTCGAAGACCCGTCGACCGCGAGCCACGTCGCCGCCTGCGTGCGGACCAGCGAGGTGCTGGACCTGCTGCACGCCCTGACGGAGGCGGACGGGCTGGCCACCGGCCCGCTGGCCTGGAACGACTGGAAGAAAGGGCTGGTCGACGACCTGGTGCGGCGCACCCACGCCCAGCTGGTCGGCCACCGGGTGCCGGGGCCGGCCCCGCTCACCGCCGAGCAGGTGCACCTGCTGTCGCTGGGCGGGCTGAGCGTGGGGATCGAGCACCGTCCGGACGGGCTGGACGTGACGGTCGTCGCCCCGGACCGGGTGGGCCTGCTGGCCACCGTGGCGGGGGTGCTCAGCCTGAACCGGCTGACCGTACGGTCGGCGACCGCCCAGTCCGACGGGCCGCAGGCCCTCCAGGTGTGGTCGGTGCTGCCCGAGTACGGGGACCCGCCGGAGCTGGACCGGCTGCGCGACGACGTCCGGCGGGCCCTCGACGGCAGCCTGGACGTGACGGCCCGGCTGGCCAGCCGGGAGGAGGCCGCTCCGTCGCGTCCCGGCGTGACCGTCCCGCCGCCCCGGGTCGACGTGGTCCCCGCCGCGTCGGCGACGGCCACGGTCCTCGAGGTGCGGGCCCACGACCGGCCCGGGCTGCTGCACCGGATCGGATCGACGCTCGCCGCGCAGGGGGTGGACGTGCGCACCGCTCGGGTCTCGACGCTCGGCTCCGAGGCGGTGGACGTGTTCTACCTGGTCGACCGGACCGGCGGTCCGCTCGCCGCCGCGCAGGCTGACGAGGTCGCGGCCGCCGTGCGCGAGGCGCTGCTCTGATCGTGGGGCGACTACCCTGGCCCGGACCGCCGTTCCCACTCGCAACGAGGTAGCCGCGCCCGTGTTCGCCACGCTCTCCGACCGCCTGACCGCCACGCTGAAGAGCCTGCGCGGGAAGGGCCGGCTGTCCGAGGCCGACATCGACGAGACCTGCCGCGACATCCGGGTCGCGCTGCTCGAGGCCGACGTCGCGCTGCCGGTCGTCCGGGCGTTCGTGGCCCGGGTCAAGGAGCGGGCGCTCGGCGCCGAGGTCTCCCAGGCCCTCAACCCGGCCCAGCAGGTCGTCAAGATCGTCAACGACGAGCTCGTCGCGATCCTGGGCGGCGACACCCGCCGGGTCCGTCTGGCCAAGACCCCGCCGACCGTGGTCATGCTGCTGGGCCTGCAGGGGTCGGGCAAGACCACCCTCGCCGGCAAGCTGGCCCGCTGGTTCCGCGACCAGGGGCACACGCCGCTGCTCGTCGCGGCGGACCTGCAGCGGCCCAACGCGGTGACCCAGCTGCAGGTGGTGGGCCAGCGCGCCGGGGTCCCGGTGTTCGCCCCCCAGCCGGGCAACGGCGTCGGCGACCCCGTGCAGGTGGCCCGCGACTCCGTCGAGCATGCGCGCACCAAGCTGCACGACGTCGTGATCGTCGACACCGCGGGCCGGCTGGCCATCGACGACGAGCTGATGCGGGAAGCCGCCGACATCCGGGCGGCGGTCTCGCCCGACGAGGTGCTGCTGGTCGTCGATGCGATGATCGGCCAGGACTCCGTCGTCACCGCACAGGCCTTCCTCGAGCAGGTCGGCTTCGACGGCGTCGTCCTGACCAAGCTGGACGGCGACGCGCGCGGAGGCGCGGCGCTGTCCATCTCCTCCGTCGCCGGCCGCCCGGTCATGTTCGCCTCCAACGGGGAGAAGCTCGAGGACTTCGACGTCTTCCACCCCGAGCGGATGGCGTCGCGGATCCTGGGCATGGGCGACGTCCTCACCCTGATCGAGCAGGCGGAGAAGGCGTTCGACAAGGACCAGACCGCGGCCATGGCCGCCAAGCTGCAGTCCGGCACCGAGTTCACCCTCGAGGACTTCCTCGCCCAGATGCAGGCCGTGAAGAAGATGGGCTCGCTGACGAAGCTGCTCGGGATGCTGCCCGGGATGGGCGAGATGCGCGAGCAGCTGGACAACCTCGACGAGCGCGACATGGACCGGATCACGGCGATCATCCAGGCGATGACCCCGGCCGAGCGCCGTGACGTCAAGCTCCTCAACGCGTCCCGCCGGGCGCGCATCGCCAGGGGCTCCGGCAGCCAGGTCTCCGACGTGAACAACCTGGTCGACCGCTTCGTCGAGGCCCGCAAGATGATGAGCCAGCTCGGCAAGGGCGGGTTCCCAGGGATGCCCGGCGTCCCGGGGATGCCGGGCCTGGGTGGGCGGGGTCGGCCGAAGGCGGTCAAGGCCGGCAAGAAGACGAAGCGGGGCAGCGGCAACCCGGCCCGCCGCGCGGCGGAGGCGCGCGAGACGGCCGCCCGACTGGACCAGGCCGAGAGCGAGACCGGTGCCGCCGCCCTGGAGTCCTTCGAGCTGCCGGAGGAGTTCAGGGGGCTCCTGCCGCCCGGGCGCTGACCGCCCGTCCGAGGCACGTTTCGCCCATCGGCCGGGTCATCTGGCACACTGGGCGACCGAACCCGGTACGCGTGCGGCCCTCTCACCCTGTGGCCCGGGTCCACCCGAGGCTCCGCAGTCGTCCCCACTCGGCCGGCGCGCCTCACCGATGCCTATTCCGGGAGACGAACGCTCCAGTGGCAGTCAAGATCAAGCTCAAGCGCCTCGGCAAGATGCGCAGTCCGCAGTACCGCATCGTCGTCGCCGACGCCCGCGCCAAGCGGGACGGTCGGGCGATCGAGGAGATCGGTGTCTACCAGCCCAAGCAGCAGCCCTCGCTCATCCGGGTGAACTCCGAGCGGGTGCAGTACTGGCTGGGTGTCGGCGCGCAGCCGACCGAGCCGGTGCTGGCGATCCTCAAGGTGACCGGCGACTGGCAGAAGTTCCACGGGCTCCCGGGTGCCGAGGGGACGCTGCGCTTCGCCGAGCCGAAGGCCGACAAGGTCGCCGCGTTCGCGGCGGCCGCGAAGGAGGCCGCGGCCGAGCCGACGACCGAGGCGGTCACCCCGAGGCCCAAGA
>DAIRVJ010000041.1:0-10111 GCA_036802895.1 Candidatus Nanopelagicales bacterium | reverse complement strand
CGACCGAGCCCGAGCGGGCCTGACCGTGGTCGAGGACGCCCTCGAGCACCTGGTCCGCGGGATCGTCGACCACCCCGACGACGTGCACGTGCGCGACCGGGCCGACCGGCGGGGTCGGGTGCTCGAGGTTCGGGTGCACCCCGACGACCTGGGCCGGGTGATCGGTCGGGCCGGCCGGACCGCCCGCGCCCTGCGCACCGTGGTGGGCGCGCTCGGCCGCGGCCGCGGCGTGCGCATCGACTTCCTCGACGTCGACGAGATGCGCTGAGCGGTGCTCGTCGTGGTCGGTCGGATCGGCCGGGCGCACGGGACCAAGGGTGAGGTGACCGTCGAGGTCCGCACCGACGAGCCGGGGCTGCGGCTCGCGCCCGGCGCTCAGCTGGTCACGGAGCCCGAGTCGGTCGGTCCGGTGACGGTGGCCTCGGGACGGGTCCACAGCGGCCGGCTGCTGCTGCGCCTGGCCGGCGTCGAGGACCGGACCGCGGCGGAGGCCCTGCGCGGAGTCCTGCTGCTCGCGGACGTTGACCCCACCGCCGTCCCGGACGGCGAGGACGAGTGGTACGACCGTCAGCTGGTCGGCCTGGCGGCCGTGCTGCGCGACGGCTCACCGCTCGGCACCGTCGCCGAGGTGCTGCACCTGCCCGCTCACGACGTCTTGGTGGTGCGCCGGGCCGGAGCCGACGAGGTGCTCGTCCCGTTCGTCCACGCGATCGTCCCGGAGGTCGACGTGGCCGGCGGGCGTGTGGTCGTCGTCCCGCCGGGCGGGTTGCTCGGCGACGAGAGCTGACCCTCACGTGCGCGTCGACATCGTCTCGATCTTCCCGGAGTACCTGGCGCCGCTCCAGCTGTCACTGATCGGCAAGGCGCGGGGGGCCGGCCTGCTGGACATCCGGGTGCACGACCTGCGCGCCTTCGCGACCGACCGGCACCGGACCGTCGACGACACGCCCTTCGGCGGTGGCCCGGGGATGGTGATGTCCGCCGAGACGTGGGGGAGCGCCTTGGACGCGGTGGCCCCACCCGGCGGCCCTCAGCCGCGGCTGGTGCTGCCCACCCCCTCCGGTCGGCCGTTCACCCAGTCGCTGGCCGAGGAGCTCGCCGCCGAGCCCTGGCTGGTGCTCGCGTGCGGGAGGTACGAGGGCATCGACGCCAGGGTGCCCGAGGAGATGGCAACCCGGATGCCGGTCGACGAGGTGTCCATCGGCGACTACGTCGTCAACGGGGGCGAGGTGGCCGCCCTGGTCATCGTCGAGGCGGTGGCCCGGCTCGTGCCGGGCGTGGTCGGCAACGCCGAGTCGCTCGTCGAGGAGTCGCACGCAGGCGGCCTGCTCGAGGCTCCTGGGTACACGAAGCCGGCCGAGTGGCGAGGGCGCCGGGTGCCCGACGTCCTGCTGTCCGGCCATCACGCGGCGGTCGACCGCTGGCGGCGGGACGAGTCCCTCCGGCGGACCGCGCGGCGCCGTCCGGACCTGCTGCGCCGGCTGCCTGCCCAGTCGTTGGACGCGCACGACCTCGCGGTCCTCGCCGAGGAGGGGTGGGCACCCGGGTCGGACGGTCGGTTTTCGCCGCTCGACCCCGGTGTGGCAGACTGAGGCTTCGCCCGAGCCGCCCGACGCTCCTGCCGCAGGGGGAGCGATACCGCCGCGTCGCGGGCACCGAGTCCCACCCGACTGCACCGTGGGTGACCTGTGGCACCTTCGAGGGAGACACCGAGATGAACACGCTGGACGCGCTCGACTCCGGTTCGCTGCGCGACGACATCCCCCCGTTCCGTCCCGGTGACACCCTGAAGGTCCACGTGCGCGTGGTCGAGGGCAACAAGTCCCGCATCCAGGTCTTCCAGGGCATCGTCATCCGTCGGTCCGGCGGTGGAGTCCGCGAGACGTTCACCGTGCGCAAGATCAGCTACGGCGTCGGCGTCGAGCGCACGTTCCCGGTGCACACCCCAGTGATCGAGAAGATCGAGGTCGTCAGTCGCGGCGACGTCCGCCGCGCGAAGCTCTACTACCTGCGGGACCTTCGCGGGAAGGCGGCTCGGATCAAGGAGCGGCGCGACGCCCCTCCCAGCGGCTCCTGACCCGGTTCCCGGTCGCCCGACGCCTACGCTGGTCCCGCCATGGAGCCACTCCCGCCGGACGTCACGGTCACGCCGCTGCGGCCCGATCGGCGCCGCCGGCGGCGCAAGGCCCAGGCTGCACAGACGCCGCTGTGGATGGAGCTGCCGATCCTCGTCGTCGTCGCCCTCGGGCTGGCCCTGCTCATCAAGACGTTCCTCATGCAGGCCTTCTACATCCCGTCCGGGTCGATGGAGGACACCCTGCAGGTCGGCGACCGGGTGCTGGTGAACAAGGTCGTCTACCGGCTGCGTGACATCCATCGGGGGGACGTGATCGTCTTCGACGGGCGTGACTCCTTCACACCCGAGATCGTCGTGGAGCCGCCCTCCAACCCGGTGGTCCGCGGCCTGCGCTGGGTCGGCGGCGTCTTCGGTTTCGGGCCGCCCTCCGAGCACGACTTCATCAAGCGGGTCATCGGCATCCCCGGCGACCGGGTGGCGTGCTGCGACAAGCAGGGACGGATCACGGTCAACGGCGTCCCCCTGGACGAGAAGGACTACCTGTTCCCCGGCGACAAGCCCTCCGACACCCCGTTCGACATCGAGGTACCGAAGGACCGGCTCTGGGTCATGGGCGACCACCGGTCGGCCTCGTCGGACTCCCGGGCGCACCTGGGCGAGCCCGGCGGGGGGACGGTTCCGCAGGAGAAGGTCGTCGGCCGCGCGTTCGTCATCATCTGGCCGACCTCGGACTGGGGAACGCTGAGCACCCCTGCGGGCTTCACCTCGTCGGGCCTGGCCTCGGGTGGTCCGCCGGCCCCGTTCGTGTTGGCCGGGCTGGCCGCCGTCCCCGTCACCGCCGTCCGCCTGCATCGGCGACGGCGTCGCCGCCGGCGTCCCGCGTCCCACGCGGCCTGACAGCGGTCGGCTGTGCCGGGCATCCCCGCTGACCTCGCGTACGACGTGGAGCGCACCTCGGTCCGGGTCGTCCTGCTCGACGCGGACGGTCGGGTGCTGCTGTTCCGGACGATCGACGCGCAGATGCCCGAGACCGGGCAGTGGTGGGAGCTCCCCGGAGGGGGTATCGAGCCGGGCGAGAGCGTCCCTGAGACGGCGGTCCGTGAGGTCGGCGAAGAGACCGGCCTCGCGCTGGACGCCGACGCGGTGAGCGACCCGGCCTGGGTGCGCTCGGTGACCTATCTGAGGCGGCACCGGCGGTTCCTGCAGCACGAGCTCGTGGTGAGCGCCCGGGTGCCGCAGCACCAGCCGCCGCTGACCAGCGACGCCCGCACCGCCGAGGAGCTGGCGGCCTACGTGGAGCACCGGTGGTGGACCGTGTCCGACCTGGTGGCCAGCGCCGAGCGCTTCTTCCCCGGCCGGCTGGCCGAGCTGCTGCCGCGGTTCCTCGCCGGCGAGACGATCGACGAGCCGTTCGAGTACTGGAACTGACCCGACGTACCCTGCCAGGCGTGACGGAACCGATCGTGCGGACGGCCGCGCGGGTGCTCCTGCTCGATGCCGGCGACCGCGTGCTGCTGTTCCGCGGGTGGGATCCGCTGCGCCCCCAGGACGGCGAGTGGTGGTTCACCCCAGGCGGCGGGCTCGACCCCGGCGAGACGCTGGAGGCCGCGGCGTTGCGCGAACTGGCCGAGGAGACCGGGCTGACCGGCGTCCCGCTCGGGCCCGCCGTGTGGTTCCGCACCGCGCAGTTCCCCTGGGGGCAGCACACCTACCGGCAGCACGAGACGTTCTTCCTGGTCCGGGTCCCCGGCCATGCCGTCGACGTGAGCGGCTTCACCGAGATCGAGGAGCAGGCCGTGCTCGGGCACCGCTGGTGGTCGGTGGCCGACCTGGCGGCGACGGAGGCGACCGTCTACCCCACGTCGATCGCGGTCGAGCTGGACCGGCTGCTCCGTGACGGCCCCCCGGCCCAGCCCTACGAGGTGGCCTCCGATGACGCGGCCTGACGCCCCCCCGCGGGTCGTCGTCCGTCGGGGGTCCGGGCTGCGCTCGTACGAGCGGGCCCTGGCCCGGGCCGGGTTCACGCCGGTCGCTGGGGCGGACGAGGCCGGGCGCGGCGCCTGCGCCGGTCCGCTGGTGGTCGCGGCCGTGGTGCTGCCCGAGGGCGGCCGCGGCGAGGTTCCGGGGCTCGCCGACTCCAAGCTGCTCACGGCGGCCGCCCGGGAGCGGGTGTACGACGAGGTCGTCGACCGGGCGCTGGCCTGGACGGCCGTGGTCGTGCCCACCGAGGAGGTTGACCGCCTCGGGCTGCACGTGGCCAACATCGAGGGGATGCGCCGCGCACTGGCCCGCCTGGCCGTCCCGCCCGCCTACGTGCTCACCGACGGGTTCCCGGTCCGGGGCCTCGCCGTCCCGGGGCTGGCGGTCTGGAAGGGCGACCGGGTGGCGGCGTGCGTCGCCGCGGCGTCGGTGGTCGCCAAGGTCACCCGGGACCGGATCATGCTCGACCTGCACGAGCGCTACCCCGAGTACGCGTTCGACGCGCACAAGGGGTACGTGACCCCGCTGCACCGCGCCAGGCTGGTCGCCCACGGGGCGTGCCCGGAGCACCGGCGATGCTTCGTCACCGTCCGCCGGGTGGAGAATGGTTCGCGCGACGTCGTGATCACCCATGACGGCGTGGTCACCGAGGACACGGAGGAGGTGCCCGCGTGAGCGCGGAGGACCTCGAACGGTACGAGACCGAGATGGAGCTGCAGCTCTACCGGGAGTACCGCGACGTCGTCGGACTGTTCGGCTACGTCGTTGAGACCGAGCGGCGGTTCTACCTCACCAACAAGGTCGACCTGCAGGCGCGCAGCGCCGACGGCGAGGTCTACTTCGAGGTGACGATGAGCGACGCCTGGGTGTGGGACATGTACCGCCCGGCCCGCTTCGTCAAGAACGTCAAGGTGCTCACGTTCAAGGACGTCAACGTCGAGGAGCTCGCCAAGCCGGACCTGCAGGTCCCGGACGCCTGAGCCGTTCGGTGCGGCAGAGCACCGGGCCGTCCACACCATCCGCTCGTCCACAGGCTGCCGCCGGAGGCTGGCCCGCCATCACTGCCTTCGCGAGGGTGGCCGGCGGAGGTGGTGCGGATGCACGCCAAGGACGCCCTCGGGCGGTACGGCGAGGACGTCGCGGCCCGACATCTGACCGACCAGGGCATCGTGGTGCTCGAGCGGAACTGGCGGTGTGCGGCCGGCGAGATCGACATCGTGGGCCGGGACGGCGACGTGCTGGTCGTCTGCGAGGTCAAGACCCGGCGGTCGACGGCGTTCGGCGACCCGCTCGAGGCGGTGACCCCGGCCAAGGCGGGTCGGCTGCGCCGGCTGGCCGCGGCGTGGCTGGCCGAGCGAGGTGTGCACCCGCGTGAGGTGCGGATCGACGTGGTCGGGGTGCTGCAGTCGGGCCACGGGGCGGCCGTGATCGAGCACGTCCGGGGCGTGGTCTGACGTGTCGCTCGCGCTCACCCGCTCCATCGCGCTGGTCGGCCTGGCCGGACACCTGGTCGAGGTCGAGGTCGACGTGGCGCCTGGGCTGCCGTCCCTGGTCCTGGTCGGCCTGCCCGACGCGGCGCTGTCGGAGGCCCGCGACCGGGTTCGCGCAGCCGTGGTGAACAGCGGTGCCGAGTGGCCCCGGCGACGCGTCACGGTCAACCTGTCCCCAGCGTCGCTGCCCAAGCACGGCAGCGGCTTCGACCTGGCCCTGGCGGTGGCGGTGCTGGCCGCCCACGGGGCGGTACCACCCGCGCGAACCGCCGAGCTGGTGCTGCTCGGCGAGCTCGGCCTCGACGGGCGGGTCCGCCCGGTGCGCGGTGTCCTCCCGTCGGTCATGGCAGCCGTGGCCGGCGGGCACGGCCGGGTCGTGGTTCCGTCCGCGAACGCGGCCGAGGCAGCCCTGGTCCCCGAGGCTCGGGTGCTGGCCGTCGACCGCCTGGCCGACCTGCTCGCCGTCCTGCGCGGTGAGCGTGCGGCGCCGCTCGCGGCTCCGGCCGATCCGGCGCTGTGGAGCCGGCAGGCAGAGCTGGCGGAGCCGGACCGGCCGCCCGACCTGCAGGACGTGGTGGGTCAGCCGGCGGGTCGCCAGGCGCTCGAGATCGCCGCTGCGGGTGGTCACCACCTGCTCCTGCACGGCGCCCCGGGCGCCGGCAAGACGATGCTGGCCGAGCGTCTCCCGGGCCTGCTGCCGCCGCTGACCCGGTCGCAGTCGTTGGAGGTCACCGCCGTGCACTCGGTGGCCGGCCTGCTTCCCCACGACCGGCCGGTGGTCACCCGGCCCCCTCTGCGGGCTCCCCACCACACGTCCTCGGCGGCGGCTGTCGTCGGGGGTGGGTCGGGGCTGGCCCGCCCGGGGGCGGCGAGCCTCGCCCACCATGGGGTGCTGTTCCTGGACGAGGCGCCGGAGTTCGCGAGCGGCGTGCTCGACGCGCTGCGCCAGCCATTGGAGTCGGGGGAGCTGGTCCTCGACCGATCCAGGGGCGGGGTGCGCTACCCCGCCCGGTTCCAGCTGGTCCTGGCCGCCAACCCGTGCCCGTGCGGCCAGTCGAGCGCGACCGGCACGGCGTGCCGGTGCACGCCGATGCAGCGGCTGCGCTACCTCGGCCGGCTGTCGGGGCCGCTGCTGGACCGGCTCGACCTGGTGGTCCGGGTGGAGCAGCCGACCCGGGCCGACCTGCTCGACCCGGGTCGAGCGGAGACGACCGCGGTGGTCGCCGCCCGTGTCGCGGCCGCTCGGGAGCGCGCGGCCGCCCGCTGGGCGGGGAGCGGCTGGGGATGCAACGCCCGGGTTCCCGGACCGGCCCTGCGTGGAGGGCCGTGGCGCCTGCCCGCAGCCGACCTGGCGCCGCTCAACCGCGCCCTGGGCGCGGGAGCGATCACCGCGCGGGGGGTCGACCGGGTCCTTCGGGTGGCCTGGACCCTGGCCGACCTCGCCGACCGGGATCGTCCCCGCCTGCCCGAGGTCGCCCAGGCCCTCGCCCTGCGCACCGGCGCCGGCCTGCCCGGGCTGGCCGCGTGAGAGCGGCCGACGACGACCGGCTGGCCCGGGCGGCGCTGACCAGGCTGGCCGAGCCGAACGACCGGCTCCTGGCCCACGAGGTGCGCCGGCGCGGCGCGCCGGCCGTGCTGGAGGCGATCCGTCGGCAGGAACCGTCGGTGCGCGGGGTGCAGCACTACGCCGCCCGGCTGGCCGGGCTGGACCCGGCGGCCGACCTGGAACGAGCTGCGGCAGTCGGTGCCCGGCTGGTCTGCCCCGGGGACGTCGAATGGCCCAGCCAGCTCCTCGACCTGGACCGGCCGGGCCGTGACGGAGAAGCCGCCGCGGCAGCTCCCCTGGCGCTGTGGGTGCGCGGCCCGGCCGACCTGAGGCTGGCCGCGGTCCGTTCGGTCGCCGTGGTCGGCGCCCGGGCCGGGACCGGGTACGGCACCCATGTGGCCGCCGAGCTGGGATCCGGCCTCGCCGACCGCGGATGGTGCGTCGTCTCGGGCGCCGCCTACGGCATCGACGCGGCAGCCCATCGGGGGGCCCTTGCGGCGGGCGGGCTCACCGTCGCCGTGCTCGCCTGCGGAGTCGACCGCGCCTACCCGGTGGGGCACACGGCTCTGCTCGACCGGCTGGCTGTCGAGGGTCTGGTCGTCAGCGAGCTGCCCCCCGGCTGCCATCCGACCCGGGCCCGGTTCCTCGACCGGAACCGGGTGATCGCCGCGCTGACCCGTGGGTGCGTCGTCGTCGAGGCGGCGCTGCGCAGCGGGGCGCTCAGCACCGCGGCCTGGGCCCGACGGCTCGGCCGGCCGGTCTTGGCCGTTCCGGGCCCGGTCACCTCCACGATGTCGGCAGGCCCGCACCGGGAGGTGCGCGAGCGGGGGGCCGAGTTGGTCACCTCGGCGTCCGACGTCGTGGCGGCGGTGGGATCACTGGGCGACGCGCTCGCCGAGGGCCAGGACCCTCCGACGGTGCCCACCCGTCCGGAGGACGTCCTCGACCCGGTGGCGCTGCGGGTTCTGGAGGCGCTCCCGGTGCGCGCCGGGAGTCCACCGCAGAGTCTGTCGGAGACGTCCGGGCTGTCGGTCGACTTGGTCCGGCAGCGCCTCGACCAGTTGCTCGCCCTGGGCCTGGCCGAGCGCGACGGCCCGGGGTGGCGGCTGGCTCGGCGCTCCCACGACCCGTGACCCGGCATCCGCCGTTCGGTCCGCACCGTTGAGCCGTTTCGCCCGCCTTGCGTGGCGGTGCTTGACCCCCTCCCGGTCGGCCGCGAGCGTGAGCGCATGGATGCCCCGGCGACTGCCGGCACCCGCGGTGCCGGCGCGCAGGCCCCCGCCTCGCTGCCGCCGCCGCTGGCCGGCGCGCTCGAGGACTTCCTCGTCCACCTGTCAGCCGAGCGGGACCTGTCGCCGCACACCGTCCGCGCCTACCGCGGTGACGTCACCGGACTGCTCGCCTCGGCGGCCGCTGCCGGAGTCACCCACATCGGCGAGCTCGACGTCGGGGTGCTTCGGCGTTGGCTGGCCGGGCTCGCCGCTGCCGGGGCGGCCCGTGCCTCGCTGGCCCGCCGGGCCGCGGCGGCCCGGGCCTTCACTGCGTGGGCCGCCCGGCGGGGCCTGCTTGCAGTCGATCCCGGCCAGCATCTGGCCTCGCCTCGCCCGCACCGGACCCTGCCCGGCGTGCTGCGGCAGGACCAGGCCCGCCAGCTGATGGACGTGGCCGCCCTGGCGGCCGACGACGGTGACGTCGCCCACCTGCGCGACCGGGCCGTTCTGGAGGTCCTGTACGCGACCGGGATCCGGGTCGGGGAGCTGGTCGGGCTGGACATCGACGACCACGACGCCGCACGCCGGGTGCTGCGGGTCACCGGCAAGGGACGCAAGCAGCGCACGGTGCCGCTGGGCGTCCCGGCCGAGCGAGCCCTGGTCGACTGGCTCACCCGCGGCCGGCCCTTGCTCACGACGGCGTCGAGCGGCCCGGCGATGTTCCTCGGGGTGCAGGGTCGCCGGCTGGACCCTCGGGCTGTGCGGACGCTGGTCCACCGGAGGCTGGCCGACGTCGAGGCGGCTCCCGACCTCGGCCCGCACGGGCTGCGGCACAGCGCCGCCACGCATCTGCTGGAGGGTGGAGCCGACCTACGTAGCGTCCAGGAACTGCTCGGTCACGCTACGCTCGCTACGACGCAGATCTACACCCACGTGTCCGTCGAGAGGCTGAGGGCGACGTATGAGCGGGCGCACCCCCGAGCCTGACGCCTCGGCCGTGACCTCTGCCGGCGAGGCTTCGCCCGTGACGGTCCACAGCGCCGAGGAGCTGGCCGCGTTGGACAAGGCGGACGCCGAGTCCGCTCTGCGCGGCCTGTGGCAGGACTTCAAGGCCACCGGTGACCAGCGGCTGCGCGAGCGGCTGATCCTGCACTACTCGCCGCTGGTCAAGTACGTGGCCGGCCGGGTGGGCGTCGGGCTCCCCCCGAACGTCGAGCAGGCTGACCTCGTCTCCTACGGCATCTTCGGGCTGATCGACGCGATCGAGAAGTTCGACCTCGAACGGGCCATCAAGTTCGAGACGTACGCGATCAGCCGCATCCGCGGCGCCATCATCGACGAGCTGCGCTCGATCGACTGGATCCCGCGGTCGGTGCGTCACAAGGCCCGCGAGGTGGAGCGGGCCTACGCCGCCCTCGAGGCCACGCTGCACCGCACGCCGACCGAGGCCGAGGTCGCCGAGCAGATGGGCATCGAGCCGTCCGACCTTCGAGCGATCTTCAGCCAGGTCTCTTTCGTCAATGTCGTCGCGCTGGACGAGCTGCTCAACGTCGGCGGGGAGAAGGGCGACAAGCTGAGCCTGGTCGACACCCTCGAGGACCACCGCGCCGAGGACCCGGTTGCCGCGTTCGAGTCCGAGGAGACCAAGTACCTGCTCGCCAAGGCCATCAACACCCTGCCCGAGCGCGAGAAGATCGTGGTGACCCTGTACTACTACGAGGGGCTCACCCTCGCCGAGATCGGCCAGGTGCTCGGCGTGACGGAGAGCCGGATCTGCCAGATGCACACCAAGGCCGTCATGCAGCTC
>DAIRVJ010000040.1:8472-17744 GCA_036802895.1 Candidatus Nanopelagicales bacterium | reverse complement strand
CGGCGTCGAGGAGCATCAACTCCTCCTCGACCCCGACCGTGTACTCGGGGCCGGCGGCGAACGCCCAACCGTCCGAGACCGCGGCCACGCCAGCACCAACCTCTCGGCTCCCAGCCTGCCTGCGCGAGGGGCCGAGCGCCAGCGCCGCTCGGCCCGCCTCGGGCCCGGCGTCCTGGCGAAGCCCGTGGGGCGGCCGTCAGACGTTGCGGTCGTAGACCAGGCGCAGCCCGATGAGCGTCAGGTCCGGCTGGTGGTGGGTGATGGTGATCGACTCGGGGAGGACGATGGGCGCCAGCCCTCCGGTGGCGATCACGGCGGTCACCGGGCCGATCTCGGCGATGATCCGGCGGACCAGCCCGTCGACCTGACCGGCGAACCCGTAGAGGACGCCGGACTGCAGCGCTTCCACGGTGTTCTTGCCGACGACCGAGCGAGGCGGCACCAGCTCGACCGAGCGCAGCTGCGCCGCCCGCGCGGCCAGCGCGTCCAGGGAGATCTCCACCCCGGGGGCCAGCGCCCCACCGAGGAACTCGCCGCGGGGCGAGACGACGTCGAGGTTCGTCGACGTGCCGAAGTCGACGACGATGCACGGGCCACCGAACAGGTGGTGGGCAGCGAGGGTGTTGACGATCCGGTCGGCGCCGACCTCCTTCGGGTTGTCCGTGAGCACGGGGACGCCGGTCTTGGTCCCGGGCTCGACGATGACCGTCGGGAGGTGGGCGTAGTACCGCTGGATCATCGTGCGGACCTCGCGCAGCACCGACGGCACCGTCGAGCAGACCGCTACCCCGGTCGGTTCGGGGGCGTCCTCGAGCAGGCCGCGGAAGGTCAGCCGCATCTCGTCGGCGGTCTCGCGGGCGTCGGTCTTGACCCGCCACGAGTGTTCGAGGCGCTCCCCCTCGAACAGCCCGAGCACGGTGTTGGTGTTGCCGACGTCGATGGCGAGCAGCATCAGTCGCGCTCCCTGAAGTCGAGGGCGATGTCGAGCACGGGCGCCGAGTGGGTCAGCGCCCCGACGGCCAGGAAGTCGACGCCGGTCTCCGCGACGGCGCGAGCCCGGTCGAGCGTCAGCCCACCGCTGGCCTCCAGGCGGGCGCGGCCACCGGTGAGCCGAACGGCCTCGACCAGCTGCCCCACGGTCATGTTGTCGAGCAGCACCAGGTCGGCGCCCGCCTCGACGACCTGGACCAGCTCGTCCAGCGAGTCGACCTCGACCTCCACCGGCACGCCCGGGAACCGGGCCCGGACCGCGGCGAAGGCGGGCACCACACCGCCGGCCGCGACGACGTGGTTGTCCTTGACCAGCGCGGCATCCGACAGCGACATCCGGTGGTTGACCCCGCCACCCATGCGCACCGCGTACTTCTCCAGGGCACGCAGCCCGGGCGTGGTCTTGCGGGTGTCCCTGATCCGCGCGCCCGTCCCCTCGACGGCGTCCACCCACCGACGGGTGAGGCTGGCCACGCCGGACAGGTGGCCGAGCAGGTTGAGCGAGCTGCGCTCCCCGACCAGCAGGTCGCGGGTCGGCCCGGTCGCCGTCATCAGCCGGTCACCGCGGACCACCGTGCTGCCGTCCTCGACTCGCTGGTCCGCCCCTGGCACGCCGGCCACCTCCAGGACGGCGGCCGCGACGGCGAGGCCGGCGACCACGCCGTCGGCCCGGGCGACGTAGTCAGCGGTCGACTGCTGCCCCTGCGGGACGGTGGCCACGCCGGTGACGTCCACGCCGCCGGCGAGGTCCTCGGCGAGCGCGGCGCGGGCCAGCGACTCGACCGACGCCGGGTCGAGGCCGGCCGCCCGCAGTCGTGCGCCGAGCTCGGCACTGAGCGTCATGGCGCCGGCTCGGCCGTCGCGGGTGCGGTCTCGAACGAGGCGGTGCCGTCCGCGAGCCGACCGACCAGGTGGACGCGCCAGCGCTCGTCGTCCCGCTCGGGGAAGTCCTCGCGCCAGTGACTGCCCCGGGTCTCCTCGCGCCAGCGGGCCGCCGAGGCGACGAACGACGCGACCGTGTGCAGGTTCGTGGCCTCCCAGGCCTCGGTGCGGGGCTGGTCGTCGGTCTGCAGCCGCAGCTCCATCAGCCGCGCGCAGGTACCGCCGAGGCTCTGCCGGCTGCGCAGCACCCCGGCGCCCTCGGTCATCGTCGCGGCGACGTGGTCGCGGACGTCGGCCGACAGGAGTCCGACGGGTCGGTCGTCCGGCTGCGGCTCCTGCTGGACCGGCAGTGCCCTGGCGAGGTCGCGGCCGATCCTGCGGGCGAAGACGGCACCCTCCAGGAGGGAGTTGGACGCCAGCCGGTTCGCGCCGTGCACGCCGGTGCAGGCGCACTCCCCGCACGCGTACAGCCCTGGGATCGACGTGCGGCCGTCGAGGTCCGTGCGGATGCCCCCGCTCACGTAGTGGGAGGCCGGCGCGACCGGGATGAGCTCGGCGACCGGGTCGATGCCGTGGGACCGGCAGGACTCGAGGATCGTCGGGAACCGCTTCTCCCACATCGCCGAGCCGAGCTGCCGGCCGTCGAGCCACACGTGCGGGGCACCGGTCTCCCGCATCCGCCGGGTGATCGCCTTGGCCACCACGTCGCGGGGCGCCAGGTCGGCCAGCGGGTGCTGGCCCACCATGAAGCGGTCGCCGCCGTCGTCGACCAGGAAGGCGCCCTCGCCGCGGACCGCCTCGGAGACCAACGGCTGCTGCCCGTGCGCGGACGGACCCAGGTAGAGCACGGTCGGGTGGAACTGGACGAACTCCATGTCCGCCACGAGCGCTCCGGCGCGCAGCGCCAGCGCGATGCCGTCACCGGTCGACACGCTCGGGTTGGTGGTCTGGGCGAAGACCTGGCCGAAGCCGCCGGTGGCGAGCACCACCGCCCGGCCGAGGGCAGCACCGACGCCCTCCTCGCTGCCCTCGCCCATGACGTGGAGGGTGACGCCGACGGCCGCGCCGTCCGGGGCACGCAGCAGGTCGAGCACCAGCGCGTGCTCGACGACCTCGATCGAGGGGTCGTCCAGCACCGCCTGCACCAGCGCCCGGGAGATCTCGGCACCGGTCGCGTCGCCCCCGGCGTGCGCGATCCGGTTGCGCAGATGGCCCCCCTCGCGGGTGAGCGACAGCGCACCGGAGGGCTCGAGGTCGAACGCGGTGCCGAGGGTGGCCAGCTCGCGGACGGCGTCGGGGCCCTCGGTCACCAGGGCGCGGACGGCGGCCACGTCGCACAGGTCGACGCCGGCGACCAGGGTGTCGTGCAGGTGCTGGTCCGGGGTGTCGCCCTCCCCGAGCGCGGCGGCGATGCCGCCCTGCGCCCAGCGGGTCGACCCTGCGTCCATGACCGTCTTGGTGACCAGCAGCACCGAGTACCCGGCCGCCCGGGCGTGCAGCGCCGTGGTGAGCCCCGCGACGCCGCTGCCGACGATGACGACGTCCGCGACCGTGGTCCAGCCGGGCTCGGGGGCCAGCAGCCGGGCCGGCAGCGGCATCCGTCGCGACGGTGCGGTCACAGCTGGACTCCCGTGTTGTCGATGAGCCGGGTGCCCCCCACTCGGGCGGCGACGACCAGTGTGGCCGGTCCGCGGTGGCCGTGCCGCACGTCCCCGAAGGTGCTCGGGTCGACGAGGGCGCAGTAGTCGACGGTCAGCGCCGGCTCGGCGGCCAGCACGTCCGTTGCGGCGTCCACGACCGCCTGAGGACCCGCCCCGGCGGCCGCCGCGCCCGCCCGCAGCGCGCGCGACAGGCCGAGCCCGGCGGCCCGAGCCGTCGCGTCGAGGTAGCGGTTGCGGCTGGACAGCGCGAGGCCGTCGTCCTCCCTGACGGTCGGGGCGCCGACGACGCGGACCGGCACGTCCAGGTCACGCACCATGCGACGGATGAGGAACAGCTGCTGGGCGTCCTTCTCCCCGAAGACGGCGACGTCGGGGCGCACCAGGCCGAACAGCTTGAGCACCACGGTGAGCACCCCGGCGAAGTGACCGGGGCGCACCGCCCCCTCCAGCGTCGAGCCAACGGGTCCGGGATCGACCCGGACGAGGGGCTCGCCGTCGGGGAAGACGACGTCCGGACCTGGCGTGAACACCACGGCCACGCCCTCGTCGGCGCAGGCTGCGAGGTCGGCGTCGAAGGTACGCGGGTAGCGGCCGAGATCCTCGCCAGGGCCGAACTGCATGGGGTTGACGAAGATGCTGGCGACCACCGACGGCGCCAGCGTCCCCGCGAGAGCCAGCAGCGAACGGTGCCCGCCGTGCAGCGCGCCCATCGTCGGCACCAGGGCCACGCCCCCGGAGGCCGTCAGCGGACGCAAGGCGTCGGCCAGCTCGGCCCGGCTGTGTGCGACGACCGGGACGGCCGTGGTCATGGAGCCACCGGACCGGTCGGGCCGGCGAGCGCGTCGAGCAGCGCCTCGGCGTCTTCGGGGCGAAGCCGACCAGAAGCCAGCGCCCGGTCGGCGGTGGCCCGGGCCAGCGCCCGGTAGGTGTCCAGCACCCCGCGATCGTGCTGGGCGATGACCCGGACGTGCGCGGCGACCGTCCCGGCGTCGCCGCGCGACACCGGACCGGTCAGGGCGGCCTCACCCACCCTGAGGGCGTTGTCCAGCGTCGCGGTCAACAGCGGCCCGAGCAGCCGGGCCGGCTCGTCGACGCCGGCCGCGCGCAGCAGGTCTTCGGCCTGGACGACCAGGGTGACCAGGTGGTTGGACCCGTGGGCGAGCGCCGCGTGGTAGAGCGGGCGGTGCTCCTCGGCCACCCACACCGGCTCGGCCCCCATCTCCACCACCAGCGCCTCGGCGACCGGGCGCAGTGGCTCCGGCGCGGTGACCCCGAAGGCCGCCCCCGTGAGGCGGCCGAGGTCCAAACCCGTGCCGGTGAACGTCATCGCCGGGTGCAGCGCGAGCGGCAGCGCTCCGACCTCCACCGCGGGGTGCAGCACCCCGATGCCGTACCGGCCGGACGTGTGCACGAGCAGCAGGCCCCGGTCGACCACACCAGTGGCGGCGAGCCCGGCCACCAGCTCGGGGAGGGCGTCGTCGGGCACGGTGAGCAGCACCAGGTCGGCGGCGGCGAGCACCTGCTGGACCGGGACGAGCGGAACGCCCGGGAGCAGCTCGGCGGCGCGCCGTCGGGACGCCTGGGAGACCCCGCTGGCAGCGACCACCCGGTGACCGGCTGCGGCGAGGGCTGCACCCAGGACGGCCCCCACGCGGCCGGTCCCGACGACGCCGACCCGCAGCCGACCGGGCCGGGCGGTCTCGGGTCGGTCGGGCAGCGGTGCGGTCACGGGCGTTCCAGTCCTCACCGGGTACCGGACGGGGCGCCGCACAGCGTACGACGCCGCCGCGGTGCGGGCCGCGGCGGCGTCGTCCCCCGACGAGCGGTCAGCCGGTCGGCGTCGGTGGACCGGCCGTGTCGTGCGCCTGCACGTCCAGCACCGTCCGGTCCCCCGGGATCGGTTCGTCCGGGTGCGGCCGGCGCTGTCGTTCGAGGATCCAGAGGTAGCCGGGGACGCCGACGGCATAGAGCGCGACGCCCCACAGGAACGTCGACCAGCCCGCCCCGTAGATGGTCCACAGCGAGTAGGCCAGCGCCAGCAGGGCCAGCGTGCCGTCCCGGAACAGGTGGGCCCCCACGAACCCGTGCGGGTCGACCACCAGCAGGCGGATCTGGGCGGCCGCGGAGATGGCGTACGGCACCAGCGTGGCCAGGGTCGCGATCAGGATCGTCCGGGTGAACACCGATACGAGCGTGTCCTGGTAGTTCGTGGTCATCAGCACGCTGATCAGCACGCTGGAGACGACCAGGCCGGCGACCGGGGCGCCGTGCCGGTTCGTGTGCCCGAACACCTCCGGGAACAGCCCGTCACGGGCGGCCGCCTGCGGGACCTGCCCCTGCAGCAGGATCCACCCGGTCAGCGCGCCGAACGTCGACACCAAGGCACCGGCCGCCACCAGGCTGCCGCCCCACGACCCGAACAGCTCCTCGGCCGCGTCGGCGAACGGCGCGGTCGAGCCCTGCAGCGTCGCCGGGGGGATGACCGCCATCACGGCGGCCGTGCCCAGCAGGTAGACCAGCGCCGTGGCCGCCGTGCCGAGGACGGTCGCCCGTGGCACCGTCCGCTCGGCGTCGCGCACCTCGTCGGCGGGGACGGTGGCGGACTCCAGGCCGATGAACGCCCAGAGCGTCAGCGTGGCCGCGGTGGCGATCCCGGACCAGGCGCTGCCGCCGGTCGGGTTGAACGGCTGGAAGTCGGAGACCCTGACGGAGAAGACGCCCACCCCAGCGACCAGGACGAGCGGCACCAGCTTGAGCACCGTCGTGACGGTAGTGACCCAGCCGGCTGACCGGACCCCCAGCAGGTTGACGTAGGTGAGCAGCCAGATCGCCGCCAGCGCGGTCAGGGCCGCGAGGGCCGGTTCGTCGGCGACGGGGTCGACGAAGTAGCCGACGTACCCGGCGAAGGCGATCGCGATGGCAGCGTTGCCCACCCACGCAGCGACCCAGTACCCCCACGCGGTCAGGTAGCCGGCGAAGTCACCGAATCCTCGTCGGGCGTAGGCGTACGGCCCGCCCTTGGCCGGGTAGGCGCGGGAGAGCCGGGCGAAGACGAGCGCGAGCAGCATCGCCCCGGCCGCGGTGATCAGCCAGGCGACGATGCTGAGCCCGCCGTACGGGGCGAGCGAGCTGGGCAGCAGGAAGACGCCCGAGGCGATCATGTTGCCGATGACCAGGGCGGTCGCCATCCCGAGCCCCAGCGCGGTCGCCCTCGTGGCGGGCGGCGCGGGAGCGGACATGACCTCCTCCTCGGGGAGGAGCGGCGGCCCGGCGGGGGCCCTCCGCTGCTGCCAGGTTGCCGGGCCGGAGCGTCCCCGCGGTAGGCCCCACAGGTCACCGGCACGGGTGACGGAGGTCCTCCGGGGGCTAGCGTGTCGCGGTGCCTCAACCCCGGCCCTGGCGGGCCGCCGTCGATGACGCGCTCTACGGCCCCGACGGCTTCTACCGGCAGCCCGCAGGTCCGGCCCGGCACTTCCGGACCTCGGCGCACGCCTCGACCGGGCTCGCGGTCGCCGTGCTCGTCCTGCTCAGGGCTGTTGACGACGCGCTGGGCCGTCCGGCCCGGCTGGACCTGGTCGACGTCGGGGCCGGCCGCGGAGAGCTGCTGGACACCGTCCGGCGGCTCGCGGAGCCGGCGTTGGCGGCGCGGACGGCGCTGCTGGCGGTCGAGGCGGCCACGCGCCCGCCCGGACTGGCCGCCGACATCGGCTGGTCGCACCGGCTGCCGGCTCGGGTCAGCGGCCTGTTGCTGGCGAACGAGTGGCTGGACGTCGTCCCGGTCGACGTCGCCCAGCGAACACGTGAGGGGGTCCGTCTGGTGCTGGTCGACCCCGCCACCGGCGTGGAGTCCGTGGGCGGCGAGCCGGCGCCGCAGGACGCGGCCTGGCTGCAGCGGTGGTGGCCGCTGGACGACCAGCCGGTCGGGAGCCGGGCCGAGGTCGGCCGGCCGCGGGACGCGGCCTGGGCGTCGGTCGTGGCGCGCCTGGACCGCGGCCTGGCGGTGGCCAGCGACTATGCGCACGGGCTGGACCAGCGGGCGTCCGGTGCGTTCGGCGCGGGCACGCTCGCCGGGTACCGGGACGGGCGCCGGGTCCAGCCGATCCCCGACGGCTCCTGCGACGTGACCGCCCACGTGGCGCTGGACGCCTGCGCCGCCGTCGGGGCGAGCGCTGGTGCGACGGCCACCGTGCTCACCAACCAGCGGGCGGCGCTGCTCGCCCTCGGCCTGGACCCACGGGCCCCGGATCCGGCGCTGGCCCGCTGCGACCCGGTCGGCTACCGCGACCGGTTGGCCCGGGCGAGCGAGGCAGCCGAGCTGGTCGACCCGGGCGGCCTCGGCGGGTTCGGGTGGCTCGTGCACGCCGTGGGGATCCCGCTGCCGGCCGCGCTCACCAGCTGACCGGCACCGACTCGTACCCACGCAGCACGAACGTCGGCCGCGGCTGCGGGCTGCCGTCCAGGGCCAGCCGCGGGAACCGCTCGAGCAGCAGCGGCAGCGCGGTCTGCAGCTCGAGACGGGCCAGGGGGGCGCCCAGGCAGAAGTGGATCCCCGCGCCGAACGCCAGGTGCGGGTTCGGGTCGCGGCCGACGTCGAACCGGTCGGCGTCCGGGAACACGTCGGGGTCCCGGTTCGCCGACCCGAGCAGGGCCGCGATCCGGTCGCCCGTGGCCAGCCGGACGCCGGCCACCTCGACGTCCTCCTTCGCCGTCCGCTCGAACAGCTGCAAGGGGGAGTCGAACCGAAGGAACTCCTCGGCGGCGGTGGCGGCCAGGTCCCAGGGATCCGCGCGCAGCCGGTCAAGCTGGTCGGGCGCGCGCAGCAGCGCGACCAACCCGTTGCCGAAGCCGTTGACGCTGGCCTCGTGCCCCGCGTTGAGCAGCAGGACGCAGGTGGCGACCAGCTCGCGCTCGGACAGCCGCTGGCCGCCGTCCTCGACCGCCACGAGGTGGCTGACCAGGTCGTCACCCGGTCGGGAGCGCCGCTGCCGAGCGAGGTCGGCGACGAACCCGGCGAACTCACCTGCGGCCTCGACCGCGGCCCGCTCCTGCCCGGGCGTCCGGTCGTACTCGTACATCTTGACGATGGCCTGCGACCAGGGGCGCAGCGCAGCCCGGTCGCGCTCCGCCACGCCGAGCAGCTCGGCGATGACCATGACCGGCAGCGGCTCGGCGTAGTCGGCGATCGCGTCCATCCGGCCGGAGCCGGCCACCGCGTCGAGCAGCCCTTCGGCGAGCGCGGCCACCCTCGGACGCAGCCGTTCGACGTGCCCACGGGCGAAGGCCTTGGCCACCAGGCCCCGCAGCCGGGTGTGCTTGGGGGGCTCGCTGTCCAGGATCGAGTCGGCGTGCAGCCAGTTGAACGTCTCCCAGACGCTGTCCGGCTCACGCGGCCGGAACACCCGCCCCAGCCCGCGGTGACGCAGCACGGCGTCGGCGTCGGCGTGCCGGAAGGCCAGCCACATCGCCAGCCCGTCGTGCCACAGCGGTCGGCCCGCCGCGCGCAGCCGGGCGAACTCGGGGTAGGGGTCAGCGACCGCCTGAGGCAGCCGCGGGTCGAAGCCGCCGACCTCGTGGGCATGGGTCACGGGGGTGAGCCTCCTGGGTCCGGGGGCTGGGTCATCCAGTGCTCGGGCCGGAACGAGCGCCGGGCGGCACGGGCCAGCACCAGCTGCTCCTCGGCCAGGGCCCGGGCGTCCAGCGCGTCCCGGTGCGCCGCCATCGGCGTGATCCGGCCGGGCG
>DAIRVJ010000040.1:0-8372 GCA_036802895.1 Candidatus Nanopelagicales bacterium | reverse complement strand
GCCCGGGCGTCCAGCGCGTCCCGGTGCGCCGCCATCGGCGTGATCCGGCCGGGCGTGGAGTCCAGGTGCACCGTCGCCAGCCGCAGTCGGCGCTGCCACGGTCCCTGCGTCACCCGCACGCTCTGCGCCCGCGCGTGCGGGACGACGACCGTGCGGCGGACCAGCCAGCCGCTGCGCGCGACGAAGACGTCGGCGTCGCTGCCCGCGGCCAGCCGCCGGTGCTGCAGCGGCGCCCGCCACCGGGCGGCCGATGGCACGCCGTGGACGGGGACCGCGTCGAGGTTCACGCCGGGGAGCACCCGCTGGAGCAGGTCGCGTGCGACCGCGTAGGGCGCGACCGGCAGCAGGATCGCCCCGGCGTCGTTGTCGTCGGAGCCGCCGGCACCGGCCACGTTCACGGTGATCCGCACCCAACCCTTGCCCCGCCACAGCAGCGGCTGGTCGATCCGCACCGCCTGCACCCGGCCCGGTGGGACGGTCTGCGACCGGGTGCTCAGCAGCCCCGACCTGATGCGCAGCCCGTCGGGGGACTCGGCGACCGTGAAGTCGTAGAAGGTCAGGAAGCCGGACAACAGCCCGACGCTGGGGATGCCACCCGCCAGGAACAGACCGAGCAGGCTGGCGCTCTCACCCGACACCAGCGCGCCGAGCACGACCACGCCGCCGACCAGGATCGCGACGATGAGGCTCTCGTTCATGACCATCGACAGGGCCAGATCGCCGCCGGGCACCCGCACGAGCGCTCGTTCCGGGGCGACCGGCGCTTCCTGCGCATCGCCTCGGATACCGGCGGACCGCGCCAGCAGCTCGTTGCGCAGCGCATGGGCGTCCGCCTCGGCCAGGAACGCGATGCGCACCTTGGCGCGCTCACCGCCGGCCACCTCGGGGCGGACGTCGGCGAGGCCGACCATGCGGGCCACGAAGGGGCGGTGCACCTCCACCGCCTGCAGCCGGGAGAGCTGCACCCGCCGCTCGTTGCGGAACAGGATCCCCGTCGACACGCGCAGGTCACCGTCGGCGTCGAACCAGAACGAGGTCCGCAGCCAGGACAGCCACCCGAAGAAGGCGACCAGCGCCAGGGCGAGGAGCACCAGCAGGATCCGCCCGACGAACGGGATGCCCTGCCCGGCGAGCACCACACCGGCGAGCAGCGGCGCCAGCGCCTGACCCGCGTGGGCCACCGGGCTCAGCGGGTGCACCCGCCGGGGGGCGGTCGCCGTCGTCACCGGGCGACCGCTACAGCCCGGCCGAGCGGGCCTCGCCGAGTGCGGCGAGCTGGTCGCGCAGCCGGGCCGCCTCGGCGGCCGGCAGGCCGGCGATCACCGCGTCGGTGGTGGCTGCCGCCGTGTGCAGCTGGACCCGGGCGATGCCGAAGCGGCGGTCCAGCGGACCGGCCGCGACGTCCACCAGCTGCATGCGGCCGTAGGGGACGACGACCAGCTGCCGGAACAGGATCCCGTGCGTGACCAGCAGGTCGTCCGCGCGCTCCGCGTAGCCGATCGCGGCCACCTGCCGCCCGATCAGCCACCACAGCCAGGCCAGGACCGCCCCGGCGAGGACTGCGGCGAGCAGCGCCGCCCACGCCGGCGCGACCAGAACGACCAGCACGACGACGAGCACCGCGACGACCCCGAAGACGGTGACGGCGACGAGGCGGCGGGCCGTGGCGAGCGACGTGGAGACCCTGCGCCACCCGGTCGAGGGCGGGGCGAAGGCGTCGTCGACGACGGGCACGCTCATACCGGGAGGCTAGCCACTCCCGGCCGGCGACTCGCGCAGGTGATCGTCCGGAAAGTCACACGACCGGACCAATTCCTGCTAGAAAGCGCCTCGGGCGAGGCCGTTCCCCTCGCTGGTGCACCTGGGTCCCCCCGAGGAGGGACGGTCGTGGTCGATCTATCCAAGCTCACTGAGGACGAACGACGGTTGGCCGAGCTCGGCTACAAGCAGGAGCTCAACCGCTCGTGGTCCGGGTTCAGCAACTTCGCCATCTCGTTCTCGATCATCTCGATCCTGGCCGGCTGCTTCACCACGTTCGGCCAGGCCTGGAACAACGGCGGTCCGATCGCGATCTCCATCGGCTGGCCGGTCATCGCCACGTTCATCCTGATCATCGGCTTCTGCATGTCCGAGCTCGCCTCGGCGTTCCCCACGTCCGGCGGCATCTACTGGTGGGCGTCCAAGCTGGGCGGCGCCAAGGCCGGGTACTACACCGGCTGGCTCAACCTGATCGGGCTGCTCGCGGTCATCGCGTCGGTGGCCTACGGGTGCGCCACGTTCCTGGACATCACGATCACCCAGTTCAGCGACTCGTGGGCCGAGGGCTACTCGCTCCGGCGGGTGTTCCTGCTGTTCATCATCGTCATGGTGCTGGTCTCGCTGCTCAACATCTTCGGCTCGCACCTGATGGCGATCCTCAACAACGTGTCCGTGTGGTGGCACGTGTTCGGCGCAGGGCTGGTCATCGTCATCCTGTGGGTCGTCCCCGACAAGCACCAGAGCGTCGGCTGGGTCTTCACCGAGCGCATCAACAACAGCGGCTACGGCGACAAGTGGTTCTGGTTCCTCGTCCTGCCGCTGGGCTTCCTGCTCACCCAGTACACGATCACCGGGTTCGACGCCTCGGCCCACCTCTCCGAGGAGACCCACTCCGCGGCGAACAGCGCGGCCCGGGGCATCTGGCAGTCGATCTTCTACTCGGCGATCGGCGGCTGGATCCTGCTGCTGTCGTTCCTCTTCGCCGTGCAGGACCCCGAGGGCGTCACCGCGGCAGGTGGGTTCGTCGGCTCGATCTTCGACCAGGCACTGACGCCGTTCACCCTCAAGCTGGTCTTCATCATCACGACGCTCGGCCAGTTCTTCTGCTCGATGTCGTGCATGACCTCCTGCTCGCGGATGCTCTTCGCGTTCAGCCGCGACGGCGCCGTGCCGGGCAGCCAGTTCTGGTCGAAGCTGTCGGCGAACCGGGTCCCGGTCAACGCCGTGATGGTCTCCGGTCTGGTCGGCGTGCTGATCACGCTGCCGGCGCTGGTCGAGGTGCGGTACACCCCCGAGTCGGCGCCGGTCCCGGTGGCGTTCTACGCCGTGGTGTCGGTGGCGGTCATCGGGCTGTACCTGGCGTTCCTCATCCCCATCCTGCTGCGGCTGCGCGCCGGTGACTCCTTCCAGCCGGGGCCGTGGACGCTGGGGTCGAAGTACAAGTGGATGGGCTGGATCGCGGTCATCGAGATCGCGATCATCTCCGTCTACTTCATCCTGCCGTTCACCCCGGCGGCCGCGCCGTGGAACGACGGCTTCTCCTGGAAGTTCGTCAACTACGCGCCGATCCTCACCGGTGGCTCGCTGCTGGCGCTGTGGATCGGCTGGCACCTGTCGGCCAAGAAGTGGTTCACCGGGCCGAAGCACACCATCGACCTGCCGCCCGGAGTGGCGTCGGCGGACGAGATCGAGCTGGAGCACCACCACAGGGGCTACCTCACCGGGGAGCACGACCAGGCGTAGGGGGCCGCCTGACCGACCGCCGGCGGGGCGTGACCCACGGGTCACGCCCCGCTGGCGTGTCCGGGAGGATGACCCGGTGCGCGAGCTGACGGTGGCGACCAGCGGCCTGGCCGACGCCGACCTGGTGGTCACCCTGGGCCCGTACCACCCGTCCACCCCCGGGGTGCTGCGGCTCGCGCTCGTCCTGGACGGCGACCGGATCGAGCGGGCCGAGCCGATCGTCGGTCACCTGCACCGTGGGGCGGAGAAGCTGTTCGAGGTCCGCGACTACCGGCAGGCGCTGGCGCTGGCCAACCGGCACGACTGGCTGTCCGCGTTCGGCAGCGAGCTGGGCATCGTCCTGGCGGTCGAGCGGATGCTCGGCCTGCCCCCGCCGGAACGCGCGGTGTGGGCGCGCACCCTGCTGGCGGAGCTCACCCGGGTGCTCAGCCACCTGCTGTTCCTCGGCGCGTTCCCGGTCCCGGGCACGGACGGCTCGAGCGCGCGGGCCGCCGTCCGGGCGCGCGAGCCGCTGCTGGACCTGCTCGAGCGGGCCACCGGTGGCCGGATGCACGTCATGGCCAACCAGGTGGGTGGCCTGCGCCAGGACCTGCCCGCCGGGTGGACGCAGGCGACCCGCGAGGTGGTCGCCGCGACCAGGGGCCGGCTGGCCGACCTCACCGACGCCGTCCTGGGCCACCCGTCGACCGACGCGGCCACCCGCGGCGTCGGTGTCATCAGCGCCGAGCAGGTCGGCCAGTTCGGCCTCAGCGGCCCGGTGGCCCGGGCCAGCGGGGTGGTGCTGGACCTGCGGCTCGACGACCCCTGCCTCGGCTACGGCGAGCTGGCTGCCGCGGGCGTGCTGCGCCGGGTCACCCGAGAGGCCGGCGACGCTCAGGCCCGGCTGCAGGTGCTCGCCGAGCAAGCGGTCGTCGCCCTGGACCTCGTGGACGCCTGCCTGGACCGGCTGGACGCGCTGCCACCCGGCCCGGTCAACGTCAAGCTGCCGAAGGTGCTCCGCGCGCCGGAGGGGCAGGTCTACGCCTGGACCGAGAACCCGCTCGGCATCAACGGGTACTACCTGGTCTCACGCGGGGAGAAGACCCCGTGGCGGCTCAAGCTGCGCACGGCGTCGTTCAACAACGTGCAGGTGCTGCGGGAGGTGCTGCCCGGCTGCCACCTCGGCGACCTGGCCCCGGTGCTGGGGTCGCTGTTCTTCGTGGTGGGCGACCTCGACAAGTAGCCCGACCGCGTCCGGCTCAGGCCGGGCGGGCGAAGCGCAGCGGGGGGGCGGGCGACGACTCGGGCTCGTCGGCGAGCACGATCCGCCGGACGGCGGGTGCCGGTGGCTGGACGCCGACGTCCGGCGCCTCGGCGGTCTCGCGGACCAGGGGCATCTCGAAGGAGCGGCTGAGCAGGGTCGCGGTCACCGGTCGGGTCGCCAGCACGTCGAGCGACACCCGCATCCGGGTGATCTCCTCAGCCAGGGCGACGACCGCCCGGTGCAGCTCCGCCTCTCGTGCGACGGAGGCCATCACCCGGGCGTGCAGCGCGTCGGTCTCGGTCCTGCCGCGCATCTCGAGCACCCGGGTGCGCGCCTCCAGCCGGGCGATCCCCCGCGACGACGACCGCTCGACCCGGGCCAGCATGACCAGCTGGCCGACCGCGACCGCGGCCAGCGCCACCACGGCGAGCCGCAGCGCGTCGCCCGAGGTGGCGGCCACCGCGACCAGCAGGGCCAGGCCCCCGACCAGCACCGCGAGCGCGAGGGGAGCCCCGCCCCCGGTCGGGCGCGGGCGGGCGTGCCGTCCGGTACTCATGCCCCGGAGGGTAGGTCCTCACCACCCGTCCCGGGGGCACCTCGCGTCACATCCGGCGTGCCGACCACTCAGCGTGGCGGCACCGTCACTGCCGGTTGATGGTGGGGCCGCGTCAGGCCAGCCCCTTGTCCTTCAGCCAGGCCGCCGCCACGGCGGCCGGGTCCTCGCCGTCGATGTCGACCTTCTTGTTCAGGGCCACCAGCTGCTCGGTGGTGAGCGCCGCGGACACCGCGTCCAGCGCGGTCGTCAGCGCGTCGGTCTTCGCCGACTTGGTCACCGCGGCCACCACGTTGTCGGCGTTCTGCAGCGCCTTGTCGTCGGTGAGCACCTGCAGCCCGAACGCCTCGAGCCCGCCGTCGGAGCTGAACACCAGACCGAGCTGCACCTTGCCCTGCTGCAGGGCCTTCTTGGTCAGCGGACCTCCGGCGTCCAGCGAGCTGAAGCCGGAGAACTTCAGGCCGTAGGTCTTCTCCAGCCCGGGCTGGCAGAACGGGCGGGTGGGGCACTCGGGGGGTCCCCCGAGGGCCAGCGGCCCGGAGTACTTCGTCGCCAGGTCGGACAGCGAGGTGACGCCGTTCGCGGCGGCGAACTCCTTCGTCACGGCGAAGGCGTTCTGGTCCGCGGCCTTCGAGGGCTCCAGGAGCTCGATGCCCACGGCCGCGGCCAGCTCGCGGCCCGCGGCCAGCGTGGCGGCCACGTCCCCCGACGCCTTGGCCGCGGCGTCCGGTCCGTTGGCCTTCTTGTTCAGGAACTCGGTGAACGTGGCCAGGTACTCGGGCACGACGTCGACGCCACCCCCCTTCGACCCCTTCTCCAGCGCCGGCTCGACCACCTCGCGGGCACCCAGCGCGCGCACCTGGACCTCGAACCCGGCCTTGCGCAGGGCCCCGGCGTACATGTTGGCGAGCAGCTGGCTCTCGCCGAAGTTGAACGCCCCGATGGTCACCGACCCGCCGCCCTTGGGCGACCCGGAGGCCGAGGTCCCGCCACCGTCGTCGCCGCCGCACGCGGAGAGGGTCAGCGCCGCGGCCGTCACCAGCGCCGCCAGTGTGCCGAACCGGGAGAGCCGCATGTCGCGCACCCCGCCTTCTGTGTCCCCCGCTCGAGCGAGCGGGCGTGTCCGGAGCGGGCACGGACGTGCCCTGCCCTCCCACCCCAACACACCGGGCCGCGGGCGGGCAACCGGCGGGGTGATCACGAAGTGGTGACGGAGCGCCGACCCACCCGCCGCTGCGCGACCCCGAGCAGCAGGTCCAGGCCGACCGAGAGGACGGCGATGAGCACGACCCCCGCGTACAGCTCGGCGTAGTCCTGCCGGGCGAACCCCTCGACGACGTACTGGCCGAGGGTTCCCGCTCCCACGAGCGCGCCGAACGTGGCCGTCGCCACCACCTGGACGACCGTCGTGCGGAACCCGGCGAACGTCAGGGGGAACGCCAGCGGTAGCTCGACCCGGCGCAGCAGCTGGC
The DNA here is from genome assembly GCA_036802895.1 of Candidatus Nanopelagicales bacterium. GTDB lineage: Bacteria > Actinomycetota > Actinomycetes > Prado026 > Prado026 > DAIRVJ01. Next base: position 1,603 of record DAIRVJ010000040.1, on the reverse strand, counting down.
CGCCGGTCATGCCCATGCCGCGGGCGGCGTCCTTCACGTCCGAGTCGACCTCGGTCATGGCGACGTAGGTGTTGACCAGCAGCGGCGGCACCGCGAAGACGGCCAGCGCGAGCACCACGGCCGAGGCTCCGACGCCGATGCGGTCCCAGAGCGCGAAGACGACGACCAACGCGTAGGTCGGGATGGCCCGCCCGACGTTGCCGACGGCGATGGTGAGCCCACCCCCGCGGCCCAGATGGCCGAGCCACACCGACAGCGGGACGGCCGCGAGCACGGCGATCAGCATGGCCCAGGCCGAGACCTCCAGGTGCTCGACCAGCCGGGCGGGCACGCCGTTGTCGCCGCTCCAGTTCGCCGGGTCGCTCAGCCAGGCCCACACCTGGCCGACGCCGCTCACGCCGTCGCCCCCCGCCGGCGGGCCCACGGCGTGAGCACCCGTTGCAGGGCGACCAGGGCCAGGTCGGCCACCAGGGCCAGGGCGACCGCGCAGAGGGACGCCGTGACGACCTGGGCACGTCCGGTGGACCGGGTGAAGCCGAGGGCGATCAGGTTGCCGAAGCCGCCGTAGCCGACGTACCCGCCCACGGTCACCAGCCCGACCGTCGACACGGTGGCCACCCGGACCCCGGCCAGCACCGCCGGAAGGGCCAGCGGCAGCTCGACCCTGAGCAGCTGGCGGGCCCGCCCGAAGCCCATCCCGCGGGCGGCGTCGACGACCTCCTCCGGCACGCCGTCGAGCCCGACGACCAGGTTGCGCACGATGACCAGGAGCGCGTAGACGGCCAGCGGCACGATGACGGTCAGCCGGCCGAGGCCGAAGATCGGGACCATCGCACCGATCAGGGCCAGCGAGGGGATGGTGTACAGGGTGCCCGCGACGGCCAAGATGGGACCTTCGGTCCGGCGGTACTCGCGCGCGACGATGCCGAGCGGGATGGCCACGACGAGGGCGGTGAGCATGGCGCCGACGGTGAGCACGACATGCTCACGCAGGGCCTCCAGCAGCACGTCCCCGTTGCGCGACACCCAGGTCCACGACAACCAGGGGTTCGGCGGACCGACGACGGCCACGGCGGCGGTGAGGGGAGCCACGCATGGACGCTACCGCTGAGCCGATGCTGCGGCTGGAGTCGGTGAGCAAGCGGTACCCGGACGGCACGGTGGCGGTCCACGAGCTGACCCTGGACGTGGGGCGCGGCGAGCTCGCCGTCCTGGTCGGTCCCTCCGGCTGTGGCAAGACCACCACGATGCGGATGGTCAACCGGCTGATCGAGCCGACGTCCGGACGGATCATCCTCGACGGCCGTGACGTCACCCATGCCGACCCGGTGGCGCTGCGCCGCGGGATCGGCTACGTGATCCAGCAGGTGGGCCTGTTCCCTCACCAGACCATCGAGGCGAACGTGGCCACCGTCCCCGCCCTGCTCGGCTGGGACCGGGCGCGCACCCGGGCCCGGGTCGGGGAGCTGCTCGAGCTGGTCGGCCTCGACCCGGCCGTCTACGGACGGCGCTACCCGAACGAGCTCTCCGGCGGTCAGCGCCAGCGGGTCGGGGTGGCGCGGGCGCTCGCGGCCGACCCGCCGGTCCTGCTCATGGACGAGCC
>DAIRVJ010000039.1:3894-17789 GCA_036802895.1 Candidatus Nanopelagicales bacterium | reverse complement strand
TGGGCATCATGCCCGTCGGCTTCCTGACCAGCCAGCTGCGCTCGGCCGGCCGTGGCCCGGCGCTGCCCACCGGATCGGTGACGTTCCTGCTCACCGACATCGAAGGCTCCACGGTGCTGCTGAGCGAGCTCGAGGAGGGCTACGCGCAGGTGCTGCGCGACGTTCGCGAGCTGATCGGTGCGGCCGTCCGCGCCAACCGGGGGACTCGGGTCGACGCGCACGGCGACGAGTACTTCGCGGTGTTCGAGCGGCCCGAGTCGGCGGTCCAGGCTGCGGTCGACGTCCAGCGAGCCATGGCGGCCCACGAGTGGCCCGGCGGTCGAACCGTCCGGGTGCGCGCCGGGGTGCACGGCGGGCGACCGGAGCTGACCGAGGCAGGGTACGTGGGGCTGTCCGTGCACACCGTGGCCCGCATCTGCTCGGTTGCGCACGGCGGCCAGATCCTGGTCTCGGGCCAGACGCGGGACGCGATGACCGCGACGCCCGCCGCCCTCCGCCTGGCCGCGCGCGGAGCGCACCGACTGGCCGGGTTGCCGGGACCCCATGAGCTGTTCCAGGTCGTCACCGAGGGACTTGCGACCGACTTCCCGCCCCTGCGCATCCCCAGGTAGCGAGCCGATCACGGTCGGTACGCTGACGGTGGTCCCCGCCCCCGTAGCTCAGGGGATAGAGCAACGGTTTCCTAAACCGTGTGTCGCAGGTTCGAATCCTGCCGGGGGCACCTGCGCCCGGGTTCGCTCAGTCACCCCCGGGTCCGCGCATCGTCCCTGCTGGGGGACCCCGGCACTAGCGTTCGGTCGTGGCCGCCGTCCTCCTCGACCTCGACCGCACCCTCGTGGACGTGCAGTCGTTCACCGACTACGACGCAGCGTGGGCCGAGGTGCGCGCGCTGGTCGACCCCTCCCTCGCCACCTGGGGTCCGGTGACCGGCTGGTCGTCATCGACCCGGGCGTGCATGGGTGTCATCGCCGGGCTGCCCGACAGCGACCTGTGGCGGGCGGTGTCGGCTGCGATCGAGCGGCACGAGCGGGCAGCCGTTCGGCGGTCCACGCCGATGCCGGGCGTCAGGGCGTTCCTGGCCGCCCTGGGTGACCGCCCGCGCGCCGTGGTCACCCTGCTCCCGCAGAGCGTCGCGTGCGACGCGCTCGCCGCCCATGGGCTGGAGGTCGCCGTCGTCGTCGGCCGCCACCCGCAGATCAGGCCCAAGCCGTCCGGAGACGGTCTGCGAGCCGCGCTGAGCCGGCTCGGCGCCACGGCCGCCGGAGCGTGGATGGTGGGCGACAGCACCTGGGACGCGGCGGCCGCCGCCGACGCGGACGTCGCCTTCGTCGGCGTGCACGCAGACGCGGCGGAGTTCGCGTCGATGGTCCCACCAGTACCGGTGTACGCGTCCCTGGCCGAAGTCCTCAGCGCCCTCCCCTCGGACTGACCGTCCGACCTCACGGCAGGATCGTTCACATGGACCTCGAACTCGATGGGCTCACCGCCGTCGTGATCGGTGGCTCGGGCGGGATCGGCGCTGACGTCGCCGCGGTGCTGGCCGAGGAGGGCTGCGACGTCGCGCTGACCTACCGGAGTTCACGCCACGGGGCCGAGCGGGCCGCCGCCGTCGTGCGCAGCCACGGGCGACGCGCCTGGGTCGCCCCGCTCGACCTGAGCACCGCGGAGCAGGCCGGCCGGGATGCGCGTGCCCTGGTCGACACCCTGAGCGGACTCGACATCCTCGTGCTCTGCGCCGGCCACAACGTCGTCACTCCCTTCGACCAGATCAGCGCGGACGAGTGGGCGGCCGTCATGAACGCGAACCTGACGGGCGCGTTCTTCGCCCTGCAGGCGCTGACCCCCGCCGTGCGCGCCGGAGGCAGCGTCGTGACCGTGGCCAGCGTCGCGGCCCACACCGGCGCTCCCCATCACATGCACTACGCGGCCGCGAAGGCCGGCCTGGTCAACCTGACGATGTCGCTCGCGCGTGCGCTGGCTCCGCACGTCCGCGTGAACAGCGTCGCCCCCGGCATCACGCTGACCCCGATGGGGGCGGACACCGTGTCGACCCTCCCCGACGACTACGCCCAGCGGAGCCTGCTCCTCCAGCGGTACGCCACCAGTCGGCGGATCGCCCAGATGATCGCCGTGGTCGCGAGTCCGGTCAGCGAGTTCATGACGGGGGCGACCATCGACGTCAACAGCGGCCGGCACCCTCGCTGACCACGACGGACGCCGGACCGTCCGGCACGGGGCAGGACCTACGCCCGCGTCGCCCGACCGGCCCGCGCCCCTAGCCTGGAGGAGGTCATGGGGGCGTCGTCGCTCGACGTGAGAAGGCGCGATGAACGGGAAGCGGGTTCGGGCCCTGCGGGCGGGACGGCTGCTCGCCCTCGTGCTGCCGCTCGCCGGCATCGCGCCGGCGGCGGGGGCGACCGGCGCTGACGAGTGGATCGCCCCGTCGGCGGCCGCGCCCTGGCGCGCCGTGAACGTGGCAGTCTCGCTCGGGCTCGCCCAGACGGCGGAGTCCTGGGAGGGGGGTCCGGTCGACTGGGACCGTGACGGCCGCACCGACCTGTGGCTGAGCTACCACGACGGCTGGACGCCGGACGGCGGCGCCGCCCCGAGCTTCCGGCTCTACCGGAACACCGGTTCGTCGCTCACCTCGGTTCGGACCCTTCCGCACGTCAAGGCGAACGGCCTGGTCATGGACCGGCACGACTGCGACTGGGCGGACTTCGACCACAACGGCCTGCTCGACATGTACTGCTCCGGTGGTCGGGGTGGCCGAAACGAGCTCAAGGACGGGCGGGGCAACGAGCTCTGGCTCCAAGGCCCGGCCGGCTCGTGGCGGGACGCGGCCGAGGCGTGGCAGGCGGTCGAGCGGTGCGGCCGCTCGCACTACGTCGCCGTCCTGGACGTCAACCGCGACGGCTGGTCGGACGTCTTCGTGGGCAACGCCCCACCGCGCGCGGACCCCGCCGACCCCTGTGACGCCGAGCCGGGCAGCGAGGACTCGCACCTGCTGGTGAACACCGGCCTGGGCGGGTTCGTCGACGAGTCGGCGGGCTACGGGCTCACCGGAGTCAACGGCGGGGCCCGCTGCGCGGAGGCCGTCGACTACGACGCGGACGGGTGGACGGACCTGGTCGTCTGCCGGTCCGACCGGCTGCTGGTCCTGCACAACGACGGGGGCAGGGCGTTCACCGATCGCCGTGCGGCACTCGGCATCCCGGCCGTCGGCTACTCCGACGTCACGGTGGCCAACGTCGTCGGCGACAGTCGCCTCGACCTGGTACTGGTCAGCCCCACCTCCGTCGTGGTCCGGCCGCAGTTCTCCGGGGCGCCGCGGGTCGTCCTCACCACCACGTTCGCGCGGGCCGCGGCTGCCGGCGACGTGACCGGTGACGGGCGGCGCGACCTCTACGTCGTCCGTGCCGACCTCGGCTCCCGCAGCAACCCGACCGACCTGGTCCTGGTCAAGACCGCCACCAGCTGGTCGACCGTCCCCGTTCCCGCGGCCGGGGGCATCGGCGACTACGCGACGTACCTGCCCAGCCTGCGCGCGTTCCTCGTCGGCAACGGGCTCGAGGACTCGATCGGTCCCATCCAGGTCATCAGGCTGCGCCAGCCCTGATTCGCCGGCCCTCGGCCACGCCCCTGGGCACGCCCAGCGACCGAGCAAGCACGCAGCGCCAACGTTTCGGCCGACCGGCCTCCTCCGTTCGGCCAGGTCTGGAGCGGCCAGGTGACCCAGCGTGCTCGGCCGGGTCATCATGGCCGACATGGGTGGGGAGTTTCGTGCACGTCGGGTCGTCGCTGTCCTGACCGGTCTGGTCCTGGCGCTTCCGGGGCTGCTGATCGCCGCCACCCCCGCGAGCGCCAGCGCCCCGGCGGGGACGCCCAGCGTCACCGACGGCGCCGTGCTGGCCATTGCCCGGATGGGCAGCAAGGTCGTGGTCGCCGGCAACTTCACGACGTTGAAGCTCCCCAGCGGAGCCACGGTGAGCCAGCCGCGGCTGTTCGCCTACGACTTCGCCACCGGAGCCTTCGACTCGGGGTTCCGGCCGCAGGTCGACGCTGAGGTGCTGGCCCTGGCGGTCCCCAGCGACGGCTCCGCTCTGTTCATCGGCGGGAGCTTCAAGACCGTCAACGGCAGCGCCCGCCTCAGGCTGGCCAAGCTCAACCCGAACGGGACTCTCAACACCGCGTTCAGCGCGAACGCGACCAGCCGGGTCCAGGCTCTGTCCCTGCTGGGCAACCGGCTGTTCGTCGGCGGCCAGTTCACCAAGCTGGGCGGGCAGAGCCGCGCCCTGCTGGGCGAGGTCAACGCCCAGACCGGCGCGGTCTCACCTGGGTTCACCGTCGGCATCACCGGGTCGGCCGCCCAGGGAGGGTTCACTGGCGTCGCCGCACTCGAGGTCAACTCGCTCGGCAACCGGCTGCTGGTGGCGCACACCGGCCAGAACGTGGGTGGCCTGGAGCGCTACGCCGTGGCGCTGCTCGACATCACCGGACCGGTGGTGACCGTCGACCCCTGGTACACCACGTTGTGGAAGGACTACCTGCCCAACAACGGGGGAACGGTGCGGATCACCGACGCCCAGTGGGGACCGTCCGGCACCTGGTTCGTCACCACGAACACCGGCGGTGACCGACCGCCCGTCAACGACTCGGTGCAGCGGTTCGACACGACCACGCCCGCGCCCGCCGCGCCGACCTGGGTCACCCGGCAGTTCGACTCCGCCTACGCCGTCGACATCGACAGCGCCGGCGTCATCTACCTGGGGGGCCACTTCCGGTTCACCGAGGCGCCCGGCTCCGTCGACCCGTACCCGGGCGAGCCCGGCGTCAACTACGGGTTCGGCATCGACACCGGCGGCGCTCGGGTGCTCGGCGACCAGGTGGTGATGCGCGAGCAGATCGACGCGATCAACCCGGCCGATGGCAAGGCCTTGAACTGGTTCAGCAGCGCCAACGGCCTGCATGGGGTCACCGCCCTGAAGGTGTCCGGGACGAAGCTGCTGATCGGGCACGACGGGACCAAGGTCGACGGGCAAAGCCTGGGCCGGCACGGCATGGCCGACCTCTACGGCCACGCGACCTGGGACACCAGCCGTCCGCACACGGTCGTCGAGACCCCCCTGCTCGGGGCGAACCTGAACATCGGTTCGCTGACCGCGACCGGGACGGCGAATGCGCCGACGGGTTCCGGCGTGCGCAAGGTCCAGGTCGAGGTCGCCAACCCGGGTGGGAAGACCTGGCTGCGTCCGGACGGCACCTGGGGCACCTTCTACGCGTTCACGGCCACACTCGCCACCCCGAACGCACCCACCAGCCGATGGTCACTCACCGTGCCACTGGCCCGGGTCGGTGACTTCAAGCTGCTCGTCCGGGCCACGGACACCGCCGGCCGGAAGGAGCCGGTCAAGGTCAGCGTCCCCATCCTCGTCAACGACCCGTCGAACCCGGCGCCCTCCGTCACCTACACCTACCCGTCGTCCGGGCAGTCGGACTTCACCAGCAGCACGATCACGGTCACCGGGACGGCCTCCGACCCGGACGGGATCCGCGGGGTCTCGCTGAGCTTCCGGCACTCGCCGGAGAACTCCTTCCTCACCGAGGACTGGACGCTGGGTGACTACACCGCCTTCCCGGCGACGCTGGCGGCACCCGGGGCGACGACGACCGCGTGGTCGGTCACCGTCACGCTGCCGGACGGCGAGTGGACGGCCAACACCAAGGCCGCCGACCTGCTGGGCGCCGTCGACACCCGATCGAACCGCACCTTCGTCATGTCCCCCGGGAACCCGCCACCCTCCGTCACCGTCACGGCACCGGCACCCGGGGCTGTCCTGGGCGACGCGTTCACGGTCACCGGCACCGCCTCCGACGACACGTCCGTGACCCGGGTGAGGGTCCGGGTGGCCGACAACCGGTTCGGGCTGAGCCCGCAGATCGGGGGCACGTTCGGCACCGGCACCTACCTGCCGGCGGACCTGACCGCTCCGGGCGCGCCCTCGACCGACTGGTCCCTCGCCGTCGCCGGCCTGCCGACCGGGACCTACACGATCAACGCCTACGGCGAGGACTCAGCCGGGGTCGTGACCCCGTCGGCCGTGCGCCCGAGCATCGGGGTCAACCGGTGGCCGGTAGGGGCGACCAGCGAGCCCCAGACCACCATCGCCACGCCGAGCGCGGACGCCCGCTTCGCCGACCTCACGCTCACGACGACCGGCTCGGCCGACTACCCGGCCGGGGTTGCCGAGGTCCGGCTCGCGGTACGCAACGTCGCGCTGAACCGGTACCTGCAGCCCGACGGCAGCTACGGCACCCTGCCCGGCTACTTCCCCGCGACGCTGACGAACCCCGGCGGCACGTCGACGTCGTGGACGTCGACCATCGCCCTGCCGGTGGCCGCCCAGTGGCGGGTCGACGCCGTGGCGGTGGGGACCGACGGGAACGTGGACTCCAGCTCCAGCGGATCACGCACGACCTACCTGGTCTTCCCGGGCGACGCCGACCCGACGATGCAGCTCAACACTCCGACGGACGGTGCCACGATCACCGGTACCGGGGGCGTGATCGCCACTGGGGGCCGGGCCTTCGACGACGTCGGCGTCTCGGCCGTGCAGGTGCTGATCGCCAACCCCGCCGGGACGAGCGGCATCACGTCGACCGGGACGGTGGGCAGCCCGGGGTGGGTGACGGCCTTCATCACCAACCCCGGCGGCCTGTTCACCAACTGGACCTACACCCCACCGGCGCTGCCGGCGGGTACCTGGCGGGTGTCGGCCCGGGCCGTGGACTCCGTGGGCAAGACCCAGTTGACCTATCCCACGGTGACCGTCACGCTCGCCCCGTGACGACCGAGGACCTCCCCGCTCGATTCCCCCCCGGCTTCGTCTGGGGCGCGGCGACCGCCGCCTACCAGATCGAGGGAGCGGTCACCGAGGACGGCCGCGGACCGTCGATCTGGGACACCTTCTGCGCCGAGCCAGGCCGGGTCGCAGAGGGCCACAGCGGCGCCGTCGCCTGTGACCACTACCACCGGGTGTCCGAGGACGTCGAGCTGCTGCGCGGACTCGGCGTCCGCGCCTACCGCTTCTCCGTCGCCTGGCCCCGGGTGCTGCCCGAGGGACGCGGCCGGGTCGAGCCGCGCGGGCTGGCGTTCTACGACCGGCTGGTCGACGAGCTGCTGGCCGCCGGCATCGAGCCCTGGGCGACCCTCTACCACTGGGACCTGCCGCAGGCACTCGGCGATGCGGGCGGCTGGCCCCAGCGGGACACCGCCTCCCGGTTCGCCGACTACGCCACCACGGTGCAGACCGCTCTGGGCGACCGGGTGCGGCACTGGCTCACCATCAACGAGCCGTGGTGCGCGGCGTTCCTCGGATACGCGTCGGGTGACCATGCGCCTGGGCTCCGGGACGACGCCGCCGCCGTCCAGGCCGCCCATCACCTGCTGCTCGGCCACGGCCTGGCCGCCGCGGCGATCCACGCCGGTGACCCGTCGGCCCAGGTGGGCATCGTGCTGAACACCTATCCCGTGCAGCCGGCCACCGACCGTCCGGAGGACGTCGACGCCGCGCGGCGGATCGACGGGTTGCAGAACCGGCTGTTCATGGACCCGGTCCTGACCGGCGCATACCCGGCGGACGTGCTCGAGGACCTCTCGGCGGTCAGCGACCTGGCGCACATCCGCGACGGCGACCTGGACGTGATCGCCCACCCGACCGACCTGCTCGGCCTCAACTACTACAGCTCCTTCGTCGTCCAGGCGCAGGCCGATGCCGTCCAGGGCCCGTCGTCCTGGTCGGGCAGTCCGCACGTCGGGGTGGTCGATCGCGGCCTGCCCAGGACGCAGATGGGCTGGGACGTCGACCCGGACGGGCTGCGCCGGTCGCTGGTCCGGGTCGCCGCCGACTATCCGGGGGTGCCGCTGTACGTGACCGAGAACGGCTCGGCCTACCCCGACTCCGTCGTCGACGGGGCGGTCGACGACCCGGAACGGACCACCTTCCTGCTCGACCACCTGGCCGCGGTCGCGGACGCCCTCGACGAGGGGGTCGACGTGCGGGGGTACTTCGTGTGGTCGCTGATGGACAACTTCGAGTGGGCGTACGGCTACACGCGGCGCTTCGGTGTCGTGCACGTCGACTACGACACCCAGGTCCGGACGCCGAAGGCCAGCGCCGCCGCCTACCGCGCCGTCGTCGCTGCCAACCCAGCGGTCGGCTAGCCGCCCCAGGCGGAGCCGGGACCGGTCTGGTCCAGCCCGCCGTCGACGAGCAGCGTGTCGCCGGTGACGTACGCTCCGGCCGGCGACGCGAGGAACACGATCACCGCGGCGATCTCGTCGGCCGTGGCCAGCCGGCGCAGCGGGATGGCCGACGCCACCTGCTCGGGTGGGAGCCCGTAGCGCTCCCACGCCTCGGTGTGCACGATGCCGGGCGCCACGCACGCCAGCCGCACGCCGTGCCGACCCCATTCGACGGCCAGCGTCCGGGTCATGGACTCGACGGCCGCCCGCGCGGCCGACGAGTGCGACATGCCCGGCATGGCCCGGCGCGGGGCCATCGTCACGCTGACCACGACCCCGTCGCCGTTCGGGATCATCGAGCGGGTGGCCACCCGGTTGGTGACGTACCAGGTCGCCTCGTAGTTCAGCCGGGTGACCGCCCGCATCCCGTTGTAGGAGATGTCCTCGGCCGGGGAGACGAACTGGCCGCCGGCGTTGTTCACGAGGATGTCGACCCGATCGTGCGCCTCCAGGACGGCGTCCAGCATCGCGTCGACCTGGTCCGGCTCCCGGACGTCGCAGGGGTAGGCCAGCACGTCCCCGCCGTGCTCCTGGGCCTGGGCCGCGGTCTCCTCCAGGTGCTCGCCGCGGCGGCCCACGACGAAGACCCGCGCGCCGAGCCGGGCCAGCCGCAGCGCGGTCGCCCGTCCGATGCCGGTGCCGCCGCCGGTCACCAATGCGGTCCGACCCTGGAACAGCCCCTCGCGGAACACCTCGTCCATGGCGGCAACCTACCGAGCGACGGATCGCCGCGCGGTGACTAGCGGGCCAAGGACGACGACGCGGACAGCCGCTCGGCCAGCAGCGCCCCGAACGCCCGGGCGCGCGCGAGCTCACCGTCGAGCAACGGACCCTCCGTCCCCGAGACCTGGAAACTCTCGGGCGGCGCGACGAGTCGATAGCCGCGCGCGCGCAGGGCCCGGCCGATCCCGTGCGAGGCCGCCCCGGAGATCAGCCGCGCCTTGTCCACGCGGGTGTCGAAGGCCGCCGCCGGGAGGCCGTCGACGGCCGGCAGGGCCGCCAGCCACTCCCGCACCCCCTGGTGGACAGCGAGACCGTCCGGGTCGGCGGGATGCGCCTCCTGGCGCGTCACCTCTCGGCTCATGCCGTGCACGTGGGTCGGTCCCCCCACGACGAGCAGGTCGATGACCGGCGTGGGGGCCGCGGCGTCCACCACGTCCTCGACCACGGCGATGACACCGGCGAGGCCCTCCGCTACGGCCTCCGCCACCTTCCGGGTGTTGCCGAAGTGGGACTCGACGACGATCAGTGCACGCATGACGGCCACCTCCAGGGTGCTGCCGCCAGCCTGGCGGCGGTCGGCCTGGTGACGGAAGGGCCCTAAGACCGAGCCCGTCGAGGGGCCCCGGCCCGTCGTCCTCAGCCGGCGCTGACCTGGACCTGGGCGGCCGTCTCCAGCGGCAGCTCGGCGTACTCCATGCCGCTGCCGACCAGCACCCCGCCCTCGGACCGCTGGACCTTGACCACCTCGCCGGGAAGCACCCCCGCCCGACGCAGGGCCGCCATCAGCTCGGCGTCGCTCTGCACCGGCTCACCGATGCGACGGACGACGACCCGCAGCGTGGAGTCGCCGGCGATGGCGTCCAGACCCACGAGCGCCTCGACCGGGTCGGCGTGCCGGGCATCGCCGAGCTCCTCCAGGCCAGGGATCGGATTGCCGTACGGCGAGCTGGTCGGATGCCCGAGCAGGTCGAGGATCCGCCGCTCCACGGCCTCCGACATCACGTGCTCCCAGCGGCAAGCCTCGGCGTGCACCTCCTCCCACGGCATGCCGATCACCTCGACGAGCAGGCACTCCGCGAGCCGGTGCTTGCGCATGACCCGCGTCGCCATGCCTCGGCCGTGCGCGGTGAGCTCCAGGTGCCGGTCACCCTGCACGGTGAGCAGACCGTCCCGCTCCATGCGCGCCACGGTCTGGCTCACCGTGGGGCCGCTCTGCCCGAGCCGCTCGGCGATGCGTGCCCGTAGCGGTACGACCCCCTCCTCCTCCAGCTCGAAGACCGTGCGGAGGTACATCTCGGTCGTGTCGATGAGATCGCTCACGCGGGGGCCGTCCGTCTCGTGGGGGGAGTCGAGCCATTGTCGGACATCCGCCGCCGGTGGTGCACCGCACCCCGCCTCCCGTTACGTTTCGGTGGGTGGGCGTCTCGCTGCTGTGGTTCCGGCGGGACCTGCGCCTGCACGACTCGCCGGCCCTGCTCGACGCGGCCGCCGACGGTCGCCCGGTGGCCCCCGTGTTCGTGGTCGACCCTGCGCTCTGGGGGCCGGCCGGCCTGGCGCGCCGCGCGTACCTCGCGCGCAGCCTGCGGTCGCTCGACGCCGACCTCGACGGGCGGCTGCACGTGCTGCAGGGCGACCCCGTCGCGGAGGTCGTGGAGGCGGCCCGACGCCTCGGGGCGGAGTCGGTGCACGTGTCCGCCGACTTCGGCCCCTACGGCGCGCAGCGGGACGCCCGGGTCGAGGCCGCGCTGGCGGACGTCGGCATCGACCTGGTGCGCTCGGGCTCCGCGTACGCCGTGGCCCCCGGGCGGGTGGTCAAGGCCGACGGAACCCCCTACCGCGTCTTCACCCCGTTCTACCGGGCCTGGGTCGCGCACGGCTGGCGGCGACCGGCGGGCGATCCCTCCCCGGCCGTCACCTGGCTGGGTCCCGACCGGCCGGCGCCGCTGCCCGGGGAGCCGGACCTCGACGGCCTCGAGCTGCCCGCTGCCGGCGAGGCTGCGGCCCGGCGACGGTGGGCGGACTTCCGTGCCGAGGCCCTGGCCGGATACGCGGAGGGGCGAAACCGACCGGACCGACCCGCCACGTCGCGGCTGTCCCCGCACCTGCGCTGGGGGGAGATCCACCCGCGGACCCTGCTCGCCGACCTGGGCGAGCAGCCGGCCGCCGAGACGTTCCGCCGCGAGCTGGCCTGGCGGGAGTTCTACGCCGACGTCCTGCACCAGCACCCGTCGTCGGCCCGGACCTACCTCCGACCGGAGCTCGCCGGCATGCGCTTCGACCGCGGCCCGACCGCCCGGGCCAGGCTCGAAGCCTGGCAGCAGGGGCGCACCGGCTACCCGCTCGTCGACGCCGGCATGCGCCAGCTGCTCGCCGAGGGCTGGATGCACAACCGGGTCCGCATGGTCGTGGCGTCCTTCCTGGTCAAGGACCTGCACCTGGAGTGGACCGAGGGGGCCCGCTGGTTCATGCAGCACCTCGTGGACGGCGACCTGGCGTCCAACGCGCACGGCTGGCAGTGGACGGCGGGGACCGGCACCGACGCCGCGCCCTACTACCGCGTCTTCAACCCGGTCGGCCAGGGGCTGCGCTTCGACCCGGAGGGCGACTACGTCCGCCGGTACGTGCCCGAGCTGCGCGCGGTCCCCGGTCCGGGCGCGCACGAGCCGTGGACGCTGCCCGGCGGCCCGCCGCCCGGCTACCCGGCCCGGATCGTCGACCACGCGGCCGAGCGGGCCGAGGCCCTCGACCGGTACCGGGAGGCGACCGGCGGCTGACCTGGCAGACTCCGCCTCGTGCTCGTCGTCAGCGTGATCAGCCTCAAGGGTGGGGTCGGCAAGACCTCCGTCACCCTGGGCCTGGCCGGGGCGGCCTGGGACCGGGGGCTACGCACCCTCGTCATCGACCTCGACCCGCAGGGCAACGCCACGACGGTCCTCGACCCGCCCGAGCAGCGGTTCACCGCCAGCGACGTGCTCGCCGACCCCCGCCCCGAGCTGCTCGCGCACGCGCTCGTCGAGAGCGGCTGGGGCCCACAGGTGGTCGTGGTCGCCGCCGACACCCTGCTCGAGCGGCACAACACCGTTGTCGGACGGGAGCAGACCCTGCGGCTGCGGACGGCCATGCGGGGGCTGCGCGGTTTCGACCTGGTCCTGATCGACAGCCCCCCCTCGCTCGGCGGTCTCACCCGCAACGCCCTGGCGGCCAGCCACACCGCGCTCGTCGTGGCGGAGCCGAGCCTGTTCGCCCTGCAGGGCGCCGCCGCGGCGCTGGAGGCGGTCGGGGCGGTGCGCACCGACAACCTGCGGCTCACCGCGAGCGGCATCGTCGTCAACAAGGTGCGCAGCCAGGCCACCGAGCACCGCTTCCGGCTGGCCGAGCTGGCCGCCGTCTACGGCGACCTCCTGCTGCAGCCGTTCCTCCCCGATCGCGCCGCCGTGCAGCAGGCCGAGGGCGCGTGCATCCCCGTGCAGGCCTGGCGCTCGCCGGGGGCTCGGGAGGTCTGCGACGCACTGGACGACCACCTCGACCAGCTGCTCACCCACCCCGTCGACCAGGGACCCTTCCGATGACCCCCGGCGGACCGCGTCGCAACCCCAGCCCGCGGCCGGCCCTGCCCCGCCCGACCCGCACCCCCGGGACCGCGGTGGGCGAGCCGGCGCCGCCCCTCGAGCCACGCCGCCGGCCGACCGAGCAGCCTCGGTCGGCCGACCGACCCCGGCCGAAGGCCGCGTCCAAGGCCAAGGCCGGCAAGACCGCGAAGGCCGCCAGGACCGGCAAGCCCGAAGCCGACGCGAAGAGCCGGGGGCGCCGGACCGACGAGGCAACCGGGCGCCTCGTCGAGCTGGTCGTCCCGATGCCCAAGGGACTGCGCAAGGCCCTGCGCGCCACGGCCGCCGACAGCGGACTCACCGCGGAGGAGGCGGTGGTCCGGCTCGTCGAGGTGTGGGTCGATGGGCGACCCTGACCGTCTCGGGGCCGCCGAGTGGGTACCGGCCGGGGCGTCGTTGGCCGCCTTGCGCCTGGCGGCGTCCGGGTGCCGCGGCTGCGGGCTGGCCGAGTCCGCGACCCAGACCGTCTTCTCCACCGGCCCGGCGAGTGCCCGCCTCGCGCTGGTCGGGGAGCAGCCGGGCGACGTCGAGGACCGCCGGGGCGCCCCCTTCGTCGGACCGGCCGGCCAGCTGCTCGACCGCGCGCTGGCCGAGGCGGGCCTCGATCGGGCCGAGACCTACGTGACGAACGCGGTCAAGCACTTCCGGTTCCGCCAGGACGCCCCTGGACGCCGGCGGCTGCACGTCACCCCGGACCTGGTCCACCTCGAGGCCTGCCGACCGTGGCTGGTTGCCGAGCTGTCTCTCGTCGACCCCGAGGTCGTGGTGCTCCTCGGCGCGACGGCCGGGCGGGCGCTGCTCGGGCCGGGCTTTCGGGTCACGCCCAACCGCGGGCGGCTGGTCCCGCGCCGGGCGAGGGCCGGTGAACCGGCGGCCGTGCAGGCCGGCTGGTTGCTGGCGACCGTTCACCCGTCGGCGGTGCTGCGCGCCGACGACCGGGAGGCCGCGTACGCGGGGCTGGTGGCCGATCTGGCCGTGGCCGCTGCCGCGCTGGCCTGACGCGGACGGCCGAGCCGATGTACCGTCGTCGGTACACGGAAAGGAGGTGATCCGAGGCTTGAGTACCACTCGGACGTGTGAGGTGGCTGTCCGCTAGCCGCCGACCCCGGTCCCCGACCGGTCCGCCTGTGCGGCCGGCGAGAACCAGGCAGTCACCCGACCCGCGGGCGCCGGGATCGTCCCCCGGCCGCACCTGCCGCCCAGGCAGGGCCCGCGGGTCGCTGCCGTCCCGGCCCGGTGCGACCAGTCCCGGTGCGACC
>DAIRVJ010000039.1:0-3794 GCA_036802895.1 Candidatus Nanopelagicales bacterium | reverse complement strand
CCCGGTGCGACCAGTCCCGGTGCGACCGGTCACCGTGCGGTCAGGGTGACAGCCGCTCGACGACCCACCCGGACGCCGGCCCCCCGTGCCGGCGGTACTGCAGCCGGTCGTGCAGCCGGCTGGGCCGACCCTGCCAGAACTCGACGGTGAGCGGGTCGACCCGGAACCCGCCCCAGAAGTCGGGGACGGGGACGGCGTCCGGCGTCCCGGAACCGGCCGGTCGGGGCCACCGGACGGTCAGCTCCGCCCACCGGCGCTCCACCGCCTCGCGGTCGTCGACGACCGCCGACTGTCGGCTGGCCCACGCGCCGACCTGGGCCTGGTAGGGCCGCCCCTCGAAGTAGGCGGCCGACTCGGCCACGGTGGTCCGCTCGCACCGCCCGCGCACCACGACCTGCCGTTCGAGGTCGTACCAGGGGAAGACCAGGGCGACGAGCGGGTTGTCGGCGAGCTCGCGACCCTTGCGCGAGCGGTAGTTCGTGAAGAACACCAACCCGCGCTCGTCCAGGCCCTTGAGCAGGACGGTCCGGGCGCTCGGCGCCCCGGCCGGGTCGACCGTGGCCAGCACCATCGCGTTGGGCTCCGTGACCCCGGCCGCCGCGGCGTCCCGCAGCCACCGACGCAGCTGGGTGGCCGGGTCAGGGGCCAGGTCGACCTCCACCAGGCCGTGGTCCTGGTACTCCCGGCGGAGGGCGGCCAGGGCCTCGGAGTCCACGCCCCTGGTTGTAGCAGGCCGGTCAGGAAAGGACGACCCAGATCGTCACCGCGACGCCCGCCCACACGGCCAGCCAGAACCAGGTGTCCGCCCGGTCCTCGACCGCCCGGCGGACGAACCCCTTCGCCCCCTCGCCCTGCAGCCGCCCGGCTCCGACGAGCAGCCGTGGGACGGCGACGTTGGCCAGCACCACCGCGCTGCCGTTGAGGATGCAGTAGACGCACAGGGAGCCGATGACGAACGTGGTCTGCCAGAGGTACCACAGCGTGAACCCGAGCATGAACAAGGCGAAGAACTGCAGCACGCCGAGCACGGGGACCGTCACGCGGGAGCCCAGCACCAGGACCAGGCCGGCGGTCGCGAACATGGTGAACACGACCAGGCCGATCATCGAGTTGGGGACGCCGAGGGCGCTGGACTGCCAGGCCTTGAGCACCGACGTGCAGCTCAGGGCGCTCCCCCGGTCGCACCACAGCGCCTGACCCGGGTTCTCCAGGACGTTCATCTTCTCCAGCGTCTGCACGAACGTGCCGAACGCCCCGAGCACCCCGGCGAGCAGCAGGAGCACGCTCGTGGTCCGGGCGGCGGGTGGCGCGAGCCGGGAGACCACGGGGCTGTCGGTGGGCATGGTGACGGTCGACGCGTCGGTCATGGGCTCTACAGTCCGGCCCACGTCTGCGGACCGTCCAGGGACGTTCGTCCCGCGCTTCGTCGGGGGCCGGAGGGACAGGCGGGAGGACCGCGTGGTGGGATGGGGCCGATCTCGCGCGCCCGACCGGCGCGCCCGTCCACCGGGCTGGCCCTGACCGGGCACCGCCGCACGACCAGGAGCAGGACATGTCGGACTTCGTACCGGGGCTCGAGGGCGTCATCGCCTTCGAGACCGAGATCGCCGAGCCGGACAAGGAAGGAAGCCACCTCCGCTACCGGGGCGTCGACATCGAGGACCTGGTCGGCCGGGTGTCCTTCGGCAACGTCTGGGGACTGCTGGTCGACAACGAGTTCAACCCGGGCCTGCCCCCGGCGGAGCCGTTCCCCATCCCCGTGCACTCCGGCGACGTGCGGGTCGACGTGCAGAGCGCCCTCGCGATGCTGGCCCCTGCCTGGGGCCTACGGCCGCTGCTGGACACCGACGACGACGACGCCCGTGACGAGTTGGCCCGGGCGTCGGTGATGGCGATGTCCTTCGTCGCTCAGTCCTCACGCGGCCTCGGCCAGCCGATGGTGCCGCAGAGGGAGATCGACAAGGCGCGCACGATCGTCGAGCGGTTCATGATCCGCTGGCGGGGTGCGCCGGAGGAGCGGCACATCCAGGCGGTGGACGCCTACTTCGTGTCGGCGGCCGAGCACGGCATGAACGCGTCGACGTTCACCGCCCGGGTGATCGCCTCGACCGGCGCCGACGTCGCGGCGGCGCTGTCCGGTGCGGTGGGGGCGATGAGCGGCCCGTTGCACGGCGGGGCGCCGTCCCGCGTCCTCCACATGATCGAGGAGGTCGAGCGCACCGGCGACGCCGCGGGCTACGTGGCCGGCGTGCTGGACCGCGGCGAGCGGCTCATGGGCTTCGGGCACCGGGTGTACCGGGCCGAGGACCCCCGCGCCCGGGTGCTGCGCCGCACCGCCCGCGAGCTGTCCGCCCCGCGCTACGAGGTGGCGGTGGCGCTGGAGAAGGCGGCCCTCGAGGAGCTGAGGGCGCGCCGGCCCGACCGGGTGCTCGAGACCAACGTCGAGTTCTGGGCGGCGATCGTCCTGGACTTCGCGCAGGTGCCGGCACACATGTTCACGTCGATGTTCACCTGTGCCCGGCTGGCCGGGTGGAGCGCGCACATCCTGGAGCAGAAGCGGACCGGACGGCTGATCCGCCCGTCCGCCCGGTACGTCGGCCCGGCGCCGCGCACGCCCGAGGAGGTCCCCGGCTGGGACCCCAAGTACATCGCCCCGAGCGGGTACACGGCGCAGCGCTGACCGCACCGTCACCAGGCGGGTCGGGCGGCGGACCTGCCTGCGCCTACGCTCGTACCCATGGCCGATCGCCCCGACATCGAGATCCCGCACGCCCTGCGACCGAAGGACGGCCGGTTCGGCTCGGGGCCCTCGAAGGTCCGCCCGGAGCAGGTCACGGCGCTCGCGGCGGTGACCACGACCTACCTCGGCACCTCGCACCGGCAGCGGACCGTCAAGGCCCAGGTCGGGCGGCTGCGGGCGGGGCTGAGCGCACTGTTCTCGGTGCCCGACGGGTACGAGGTCGTGCTCGGCAACGGCGGCTCGACCGCTTTCTGGGACGCCGCGACGTTCGGTCTGGTCCACCGCCGCAGCCAGCACCTGTCGTTCGGGGAGTTCGGCGCCAAGTTCGCCACGGCCGCGTTCGACGCGCCGTTCCTGGAGTCGCCGTCGGTGGTCACCAGCCCGCCAGGCGACGCCCCGGACTTCGTGGGGGAGCCGGGCGTCGACGTGTACGCCAGCCCGCACAACGAGACGTCGACCGGGGTCTCGGTGCCCGTGCGCCGGGTCGCGGGCGCCGACGACGGTGCGCTCATGGTGTGGGACGCGACGTCGGCTGCCGGCGGGCTGCCGGTCGACCTCGCGCAGGCCGACGTCTACTACTTCGCCCCGCAGAAGAGCTTCGGGTCGGACGGCGGGCTGTGGGTGGCGCTGATGAGCCCGGCCGCACTGGACCGGATCGCGCGGATCAAGGCCGAGGGACGGTGGGTTCCCGCGTTCCTCGACCTGTCGATCGCGGTCGAGAACTCCCGCCTCGACCAGACGTACAACACCCCGGCGCTCGCCACGATCCTGCTGATGGCCGAGCAGGTCGACTGGTTCAACGCCCAGGGCGGGCTGAACTGGTGCACCGACCGCACGGCCGAGTCCAGCGGCCACCTCTACGGGTGGGCGCAGGCCAGCGAGTACGCCACGCCCTATGTCGAGGATCCCGCGAAGCGCTCCGCCGTCGTCGGCACGATCGACTTCGCCGACACGGTCGACGCCGCCGCCGTGGCGGCGGTGCTGCGGGCGAACGGCATCGTCGACACCGAGCCGTACCGCAAGCTGGGCCGCAACCAGCTGCGGGTGGCGATGT
>DAIRVJ010000038.1:0-17845 GCA_036802895.1 Candidatus Nanopelagicales bacterium | reverse complement strand
ATCGACACGATCAAGGTCGGCGAGACCGTGCACGTCATGGCGACCAAGGATGGCGACACTCTGACCGCCGTGCGTATCGGCGACACGTCGAAGATGCAGCAGTTCCGCGACCGGTTCCGCCCGCAGGCTAGCCCGAGCGCTTCGGCCTCGGCCACGGCGTAGCCACCCGGGATCCCGTCTGCAGATCGAGGCCTCTCTCCGGGAGCGTGCAGGGCGCTCCTGGAGGGAGGCCGACCTGTCTCAGCTCGTCTG
This sequence comes from Candidatus Nanopelagicales bacterium, assembly GCA_036802895.1. Taxonomy (GTDB): domain Bacteria; phylum Actinomycetota; class Actinomycetes; order Prado026; family Prado026; genus DAIRVJ01. The sequence goes on along the minus strand of DAIRVJ010000038.1, from coordinate 17,593 downwards.
CTCGGCGTAGAAGTCGGCGAGCCGGGCGAACCCTTCGTCCAGGCTGACCTGTGGTGCCCAGCCCAGGACCTCGCGGGTCCGGCGCTGGTCGAACCAGTGCGCGGTCGCCAGCTGTTCGGCCAGGAAACGGGTCATCGGCGGCTCGTCGGTGCGCCGGCGGGCCGACCAGGCCAGCTCCACCAGGCTGCCGGCCACCCGCGCCACCGGGTAGGGCACGCCCAGGCTCGGTGGTGGGACACCCGCCGCACGGCAGATCCGAGTCAGGACCTCGGCTACGGTGCGCGGCTCCCCGTTCGAGACGACCAGTGCCTGGCCGTGGGCGGCGTCGGCCTGGTCGACCGCCGCGACCAGGGCGTCCACCGCGTTGTCGACGTACGTCGTGTCGATGAGGGCCGTCCCGCCGCCCACCAGCGCCAGCCGGCCGGCCCGGGCGCGTTCGACGACCCGCTCGACCAGCTGGGTGTCCCCCGGGCCCCAGACCAGGTGCGGCCGGACGGCGACCACGGCGAACCCGGGTCGGTCCGCGAGCAGCGCGATCCGCTCGGCCGCGGCCTTGCTCCGGGCATAGCTCCCGCGCGCCCGCAGCGGGTCGGCCGGCCCCGCTTCGGCACCGACCAGGGCGGCGCCGCTGTGCGCCACGGAGGGCGAGGAGACCTGGACGAAGCGGCCGACACCCACGCGTTGGGCCGCGGTCAGCAGGACCGCCGTGCCGTGCACGTTCACCCGCTCGAACTCCGCCCACGGTCCGGTGACCGACACCTTGGCGGCCAGGTGCAGCACCGCGTCCTGACCGGTGGCCGCGTCGTTGACGGCAGCCGGGTCGGTCACGTCCCCCAGGACCTCGCGCACCCCGTCGAGGCCCGCCGACCGGCGCTGCAGCACCGTCACCTCGTCCCCTCGGTCGTGCAGGGCTCGGGCGACCCCCGCGCCGAGCATCCCGCTGGCGCCCGTGACGAGCACCCTCACGGCCGCCGGCCTCCACGGCCCGACAGCATCGCCTCGGCCCATCGGGCGACGGAGGCGCGGTCGATCTTGGAGTTGTGCCGGATGTCGACCGGGAGCGCCGGCGTGACGAGCACCGCAGCCAGCGGCCGACCGGCCGCGGCCCGCACGGCGTCAGCAAGATCCAGGTCGGCCAGTCCGCCCTTGGCGGCCGGCGGGTCGGTCTGCACGACGACGACCACCTGCTGAGTGCCGACCGGGCCGACGCCGACCGCCGCGGCCAGCGGGACGGGGGTCGTCGACTCGACCTGACGCTCGAGGCCCACGGGGGCCACGGGACCCTCGGCGGTCACGATGACATGGGCCAGCCGGCCGCCGACCCACAACCGACCCTCGTCGTCCAGGTGCCCGACATCGCCGGTGCGGTGCCAGCCCGGGTTGCGCGAGCTGGCCCGCTCGGTGGCCCACAGCCGGTCGTAGCGGTCCTTCACCTGAGGGGCCCGCACGCAGATCTCGCCGAGGACGCCGGGCGCGCCGGTCAGCGGGCCGTCGGCCGAGCCGTCTCGGCCGAGCGGGCTCACCAGCACCTCGACCCCGTCGACCGGGCGGCCCACGCAGACGCCGTCGCCCACCCCCGCAGCCTCGATGCCGGCCAAGGTGATGTCCGCAACGGGGATCGCCTCGGTCATGCCGTACGGCGTGTGCGGCTCCGCCTTCGGCAGCAGGGCGGCCAGGGCACGGAGCACCTCCGCGGGCACGGGGGCCCCGGTCGACAGGAGCAGCCGGACCCCACCGAGCGCCGTCCGCTGCCGGTCGGTCAGCGCGCCGGACGTCCGAAGCAGGCTGGCCAGGGCGGCCGGGGAGGCGAAGACCAGCGAGGCGGCCACCGTCTCGACTGCGTCGGCCAGCGCGGCCGCCTCGAGCGTGCCGGGCGAGGTGACCTCCATGTCCGGCACGACGGAGGTGATCCCGAGCGCCGGTCCGTAGAGCGCGAAGGGGGCGAAGGCGGCCACCAGACGGTCGTCGGGCGTGACCCCGTAGGTGCGCGCCAGCGCGTCGCGCTGCGCCTCGAGCTGGCGGTGGCGATAGACCACGCCCTTGGCCGGCCCGGTGGCGCCGGAGGTGAACAGCACGGCCGCCTCGGCGTCGGCGTCCGGGGCGGGGGGCAGCGGCCGGCCTCGCCCGGCCCGGGCGACGTCGGCGAGGGTGAGCCGGGCGCCGAGCAAGCGCGCCTCCGCCCGACTCCGCGCCCCTGCCGCGATCCGCTGGCCCGGCAGGCCGATCGCGCGGGCCACGACCAGCCCCTTCGGGACGGCGACCACGTGGTCAGGCTGCGCCCCGCGCAGCGCCCGGCGCAGACCGGGCAGTCCGAGCCCGGCGTCGGCGACGACGATGACCGCGCCGATGCGCCAGCAGGCGTACACCACTGCGCTGAGGTCGGCTCCGGGCGTCACCAGCAGGGCCACCCGGTGGCCACGCTCGACCCCGCTGGCGGCCAGTCCGGCGGCCAGGTCGTCGACGACGCGGGCGAATGCGGCCCAGGTCACCGTCCGGGCGGGCCCGCGTCGGGACATCTCCACGACCGCGGGTTGGCCGTCGCCGGCCCGGTCCACCACGGCCGACCACAGCGGACGGCGTCCCGCGGGCTCGGCAGCGGCGGCTGCAGGCGGCGCCGTGGGGGCGTCGAGCTCCCGGATCCAGGCCATCGCGTCGGGGATCGCCGTCGACTCCTCGGTGACCAGATGGCCGGCACCTTCGTAGCGGTGGACGCCCGCCCGGGGGAACCGCTGCTGCAGGTCCTGCAGGTAGCGGTCGGAGAAGACGGGGTCGCGCGGCCCCCACAGCAGGAGGGCTGGCCGGTCGGCCAGCTCGGGCAGCCGCCGGACGACGTCCTGCAGCGAGGTCCAGCTGGGGTGCCGGTCGTCCAAGGGGATGTCCTCGACGAAGGCCCCCACCGCCGCCCGCCGGGCCGCGGTGCGGTACGGCGCGAGGTAGGCCGCACGGACGTCCGGGGCGAGCCCGGGTGTGAGCAGGCCCACGGTCCCTCGCACGAACGTCGCGGTGGCCACGGTCGTGGCCCGGTGCACGCCTCGGGTCCGGGCCAACCGGATGAGCCCGGGTGCAGGGGCTCCCGCCGGCTGGTGCACCGCCGTGTTGGTGAGCACGATTCCGGCCAGCTGGTCCTGGTGGTCCAGGGCCCAGCCGAGGGAGATGGCGCCACCCCAGTCGTGGGCCAGGATGACGACCGGACCCCGGACCTCGAGCGCCTCGGTGAGCGTGCCCAGCTCGGCGATGCGGTCGGCCAGGCGGTGCACCTGACCCGTGCGCTCTGACCAGCCCATCCCCAGGTGGTCGGGGGCGAGGACCCGCCAACCCGGGGGCGACTGCGCCAGCGCCGCTCGCCACAGGTAGGACCAGGTGGGGTTGCCGTGAACGCACAGCAGCGTGCCGACAGGGTCCGTGGCGCCGTTGTCCAGGACGTGCCAGGTCCGCGGGGTGCCGTCGGGCCCTGCTGCGGTGACCAGGCGCGACCACGCCGGGTCGAGTCCCGGCAGGTCGTCGGGTGGCAGCGTGGCCGCGGCCGTCACCCGCGCGGTCACCAGACGATTTCGCTGAACGCGGTGTTCAGCCCGGAGCCGATGCCCATGAGCAGCACGCGGTCACCGCGGCGCAGCGTGGCCGCCTCGCGGGCGAGGGTCACCGGGACGCTCGCCGGTCCGATGTTGCCGAGGAAGGGGAAGGTGAGGGGGACCAGGTCAGGGTCGAGGCCGAGCCGCTTGCACAGCGCGGTCGTGTGGACCATCGACACCTGGTGGAGTATGTAGCGGTCCATCGCCGTCCAGTCGTACGCGTCGCGGACGGACAGCCAGGCGGCCTCGGCCAGGTCGAGCCCGGCGTCCAGGAGGCCCTTGGTGTCGGTGCGCATCTGCTCCATGTCGCCGACGCACAGGTCATGGTGCTCGGTGGCGGCCCGGGCGATGCCCCGGACGAGCCGGTGACCCTCGGGGTGGGCGCTGGCCGGGCCGAGCACCATGGCCGCACTGCCCGAACCGAGGGTGAGCGTCGCGAACTCGGCGAAGACGTCGGTGACCACCGCGTCGTCCCGGTTCAGCCGCTCGATCGTGCGCTCCTGGGTGTAGCGGCTGTCCTCGCCGTCGACCACCAGCGCGTACTCGATGTGTCCGGCGTCGATCATCGTTGCGGCGAGGTGCATGGCGTTGACGAAGCCGAGGCACGCGTTGGCCAGGTCGAAGTTCAGTGCCGACGTGGGCAGTCCCAGCCGGTGGTGGATCTCGACGGCGGTCGACGGCTCGAGGTTGGCCCGGCAGACGGAGGAGTTGACCATCAGGCCGATCCGCGAGCGGTCGATCCCTGACTCGTCGATGGCCTGCTCTCCCGCCATCGCCGCCGCGTGGGAGAAGGTCACGTCCTCGGGCCACCAGCGACGCTCCCGGATGCCGGCAACCGACTGCAGCAGGCCGGGCCGCAGGCCCACCCGCTCGAGGGTCGGAGCCAGTCGTTCGTCGAACTGGTCGGACGTCACCACGATCGGGGCCTCGACGGCGGACACGGCGACCACGGCCGTGTTGGTGTGGACGTAGGTTGAGTTGCCGTTCATGGGCGGGGGCGTTCCTCTCGGCCGGGCGGAGAAGGCCCGTGTCCCTGGCCGGACGATTGTCTCACGCCTGAACGGGCGCCAGACATGCTCCGGCTCCCGGACGGGGGAGCCCGGGAGCCGGAGCAGGTCGAGGCACGCGCAGCCGGAGGCTGCGCGCCGGGTCTACACCCCTGCGCCGCGCCGACCCGTCACGGACATGACCAGGCCGACCACCACCAGGATGACGGCGATGATGAACAACCACTTGGCTGCGGTCGCGAAGCCGACGAGTGCGGCTACCAGGGCAGCGATGAGCAGGATCAACCACGGGGCCATGTCGGGCTCCTTCATCTCGGTAACGGGCCACGAGGCGGCGTCCGTCGCCGGGCGGCCTCAGTTCTGGTCTGCCCCTCGGGAGCCGATCGGAAACCTGGCGGTGCGCCTTCGCCTGGTGTCCTGGGTCACTCGGGTGGCGACGCGCGCAGGGCAGCGCGGGCCGCGTCGTAGCCGGCGCGCATGAACGTCGGCCACTCGCGCGAGTCGAGGAACTGCGCGTAGAGCCTGGCGCCGGCGACCCGGTCGGAGGGCACCGGCTCCAGGAGCACGACGTCGACCGTGTCGCGCAGCTCGGCGAGCGCCCGCCGGGCGAGCGCCAGGTGCTGCATCGTCCGGGTCTGCTCGGCCAGGTGCAGCACGCTCCACCGACGGTCACGCCACCCGACCGCCCCCTCGGCCCCGAACTCGTGGGGGTAGAACCCGTTGACCACCACGGCCACGTCGCAGCGGTCCTCGTCCAGCAGCGGCTGCGCGGGCAGGATGTCGACCACTCCACCGTCCAGCCACCAGCCACCGTCGAAGCGGACCGGCTCCACCGCCAGGGGCAGGGCGACCGACATCCGCACCAGGCGGGCCGCGGTCAGGTCGGGATGGGTGTCCGGGCCCACGTAGGTGAGCCGGTTCTCCTCGACGTTCCAGACCGGTGACCAGACCGGGATCGGCAGCTCACCCAGCCGCACGTTGCCCAGCAGGTCGGTGACGCACCGTTCGATCCGCTCCCCGCGCAGCAGCCCTGCCCACCCTCGACCGAGGCGCAGCGGGAGTGCGGCCAGGCCGGCCCAGTTCGGGTCGAGGTAGTCGGCCGGGCGCAGCGTCTGCACCCACCGAGCCACGTCGGCCGTCGCCAGCCCGGCGGCCAGCGGGACACCGAACAGCGCCGACCCGGAGCAGACGCAGTAGGCCGAGGGCTCGACGTCGCCCTCCTCGAGGACGCGAACCACCCCGAGCAGCGACGCCAGCGCCCCGCTGCCCCCGGTGGCCACCACGCCGACCCGCCGGCCGGCCAGGTTCGGCACGGGGCGGCGCCGGAAGGTCGGGAAGGGGTCGACCGGCTCTCGAGCCCGGTCGGTCGGCAGCGGCAGCAGGCCTCGGCGGACCTGTCCGACGAAGCCGACGTCCGCTCGGACGGCGCCCAGCACCGCGCGGGTCCGCGTCGCGTGGTCGAAGTACTGCCGGACCCGCTGGATGTCCAGCAGGTACCCGAGCGCACCGGAGGGGGCCACCCGCCCATCGTGGGGGCCGAACCGCCGGGCGCCCAGGGGCGAACGTCCACCCGACCCCGGGGGTGAATGACACGGTTGTACTTCGGTCGTAGGATGGCGGTGCGGCCCGGGAGGGGAAGCCCGGGCCGCGCCTCAGCCGTCTTGACGACACGCCTTCCCCGAGTGCCCGGTCCGTGGAGCCACGAGGAGACCTGATGGACGCCGCCGACGCGCTGACCGGTGCCGAATCGGGCCTCGCCCGGGCCGGCCTGTCCGACCGTGACCGGGCCGTCCTGGACTTCGAGCGGCAGTGGTGGAAGCACGCCGGGGCCAAGGAGGAAGCGATCCGCGAGCTGTTCGAGCTGTCGGCGACCCGGTACTACCAGCTGCTCAACGCCTTGATCGATCGGCCGGACGCGCTGACCCACGACCCGATGCTGGTCAAGCGCCTGCGTCGGCTGCGTGCTTCGCGGCAGCGGGCGCGCTCCGCCCGCCGCCTGGGCTTTCAGGTCTGAGCCGAGCGGTCGCGTGAGCGTCGACCCGCCCTACGGCCGCCCTGCGGGCGCTCATCGTGCCCGGCGCGACTGGCTTGCCGCCATGGGGGCGGGAGTGGCGGTGACCCTGGCCGGAATGGCCCTGGCGGTCGGCGTGGTGGGCTGGCTCGGCCCCAGCCCGGGCGAGGGCGCCAGCGCCCGGCCGAGCGCCAGCCGGAGCATCCCCGGCGTGCTGCTGGCCTCCCCGAGCGCTAGCTCGTCCGCCCCACGTGTGGCGGTGTCCCCCTCGACCGCTACGCCGACCCCGTCGTCGCCGTCCGCCCGACCGACGGCAGCGCCCACTCCGTCGCCGTCGCCCACGGCGACGGCCTCCCGGCCGGCCCGGTCCGTGGTCAAGGCGCCGGTCGTCGTGCTCAACCAGACCCGCCAGACCGGCCTGGCCGCCAGCGTCGCGTCCCGCCTGCGGGCCAGGGGGTGGCAGGTCACCGGCGTCGGCAACTGGCGGGGCAGCGTGTCGTCGACGACCGTCTACTACGCGGCCGGTCTCGAGCGGGCCGCGCGGAGCCTGGCCGACGTCCTCGGCGTCGAGCGCATCCGCCCCAAGGTGGCCGGCATGGCCAGTGGGCGGCTGACGGTGGTGCTCACCGCCGACCCGTTCCGCTGACATGGGCGACCTGCCGGTCCCGCGGACCGCGGCCGGGGTCGAGGGCATGGCGGCTCTCGTCGCGGACCCGACCGGCTCGCTCCTCGCCTTCGACTACGACGGCACGCTCGCGCCGATCGTGGACCAGCCGGCGCGCGCCGTCCCCGAGCGCGGTGCCGTGCCCGCGCTGGCCGCGCTGGCCGCCCGGGTGGGTGGGGCGCTGATCCTGACCGGTCGCCCGGCGCTGGACGTCGTGCGTCTCGGTGGGCTGTCGGTCGTCCCCGGGCTGGTCGTGCTGGGGCTGTACGGCGCGCAGCGCTGGCCGCCGGTCGGTCCGACGGGGACGGCCGAATCCGGCATCCAGGCCGCACTCGACGCCGCGCGCGACGCGCTCGACCCTTTGCTGGCCGCGGCGCCGGCGGGCACCTGGCTGGAGGACAAAGGCGGCTCGCTCGCCGTGCACGTGCGGCGCACGGCCGATCCGGCGTCCGCCCTCGACTCGCTCAGGGAGCCGATCGCCCGCCTGGCTCGCGATCTCGCGCTGCGCGTCGAGCCCGGTCGGTACGTGCTCGAGCTGCGCCCGCCAGGTGTCGACAAGGGCGCGGCGTTGGAAGCGCACACGAGGGAGGTGGGCGCCCGGGCGGTGCTCTTCGCCGGCGACGACCTCGGCGACCTCGCGGCGTTCGCCGCCGTCGAACGGCTCCGGTCGGCCGGCGTTCCTGGGGTCACCGTGGCCAGCGTCAGCGAGGAGGCCCCCGAGGTCGCCCAGCGGGCCGATCTGGTCGTCGCCGGGCCGGTCGGGGTGGTCGACCTGCTCACGAGCCTGGCTGCGGCCCTGGGCTGAGGGTGGCTCAGCCGGCAGCGCCGACGCGCAGGTCGGCCAGCTGGTCGGCGAGCCACCGCCTCGGGGTCAGGGCGGTGGCCCGAGCGGCGAGTGCGAGCCCGCGCGACTGGCGCTGCTCCATCGTCAACGACAGGGCGTCGTGCAGCGCCCGCGCCGTCTCGCTGACGTCGAACGGGTTGACGAGCAGGGCGTCCCCGCCGAGCTCCACGGCCGCTCCGGCCTCGCGGGACAGCACGAGCGCGCACCCGCGCTCGGACAGCACGGGTGCCTCCTTGGCGACCAGGTTCATGCCGTCCCGCAACGGGTTGACGAGCAGCACGTCGGCCAGCACGTAGGCGGCGAGCGAGCGGGCCAGGTCGTCCTGGACGTGCAGCAGCAGCGGCGACCACTCGGGGGTGCCGAACTCGTCGATGATCTCGTTGGCGACCCGCTGCACCGCGGCGGTGTACTCGCGATAGACGGGCAGGTCGTGCCGGCTCGGGTAGGCGAACGCCACGTGCACCACCCGGCCCCGCCACTCCGGGTGGGTCCGCAGCATGAGCCGGTAGGCCTCGAGCCCACGCACGATGTTCTTGCTCAGCTCGGTGCGGTCGATCCGCACCAGGGCCAGCCGGTCACCGACCTGCTCCCTCAGCGTGGCCAACCTGATCTGGACGTCGGGTTGAGCGGCTCTCGCTCGCAGCTCGTCGCCGTCGACACCCAGCGGGTGGACGGTGACCCGGGTCGTGCGTCCCCGGTGGTCGACGGTCGCGGCGGCCCGGTCGACCCGCGCACCGAGGGTCTGCTCGCAGCAGTTCATGAACGCGTCGGCCCATCGGGGGGTGAGGAAGCCGGCCGCGTCGGCACCCAGGACGCCTTCGAGCACGGCGACCGCGACGTCGTCGGGGAGCACCCGGTAGTAGTCGGGGGGAGCCCAGGGCGTGTGCGAGAAGTGACCGATGCGCAGGTCCGGCCGGCGCTGCCGAAGCAGGTGGGGGACCAGGGTCAGGTGGTAGTCCTGGACGAGGACCCGTCCGCCCTCGGCGGCCTCCTCGGCGAGCGCGTCGGCGAAGGCCGCGTTGTACTCCACGTACGAGGTCCACTCGCGGTCCCAGCGGTCGTCGAAGACCGGCCGCTGCGCTGTGTCGAACAGCAGGTGGTGGACGAACCACAGGGTCGAGTTCGCGACGTCGTTGTAGGCGCGGGCGAACGTGATCGGGTCGATGCTGAGCATCCGGATCTCCGCGCGGGTCCCCTCGGCCACCCCCAGTCGTCCGTCGGCCGCCCGGGCGGCCATCCGGTCTCCCTCGGTCAGTGCGGCGCAGACCCAGACGGCGTCCGCGACCCCCGCCAGTCCCGAGATCAGGCCGCCGCCCCCGCGGCGAGCCTCCAACGTCCCGTCGTCCGCGACGGAGTACGACAGCGGGCCACGGTTGGACGCCACGACGACCTGGGCTGCGCCTGCCTGCGGACCGACCACCCGCCCACCCTAAGACGGCCCGCGCTAGTCCGAGGGTCGCCGTCCGAACAGCGGACGGGCCGCTCGTGGCCGGTACCCCCCGTCGGCCAGGCCGGCCCGGCGCTCGAACACGTTGTGCGAGAAGTGGTCGCCGGTGCGCAGGTAGGACCAGCCTGCCGCGAGCAGGTACGCGGGCAGGAAGGGCAGCCCCAGCCAGCACGCCCACTGGGTCGAGTGGCGCGCCTCGTGGACCAGCAGGGTGGGCCGGGCCGCCAGCCGCTCCGGCGACAGTCGGGTGATGACCACGTTGCCGACCGTGAAGGCGACGGCACGCGGGTAGGCCAGTCGGTAGCCGGTCGCCACGGTCAGCCCGTGCGGCCCGGGCGCCCGGTGCGCGCGGCCGGCCCGCGCGATGGCGACGCCGAGCGGCGTGGAGAGGTTCAGCGCGTTGAGCAGCCGGCGCATCGGCCGGTCGGTCGACGGCACGCTAGGAGGCCCGGCTGTCACGGCGGGCGGCGTACTCGGGCACGGTGATCATCGGCGGCCGCTCGACCAGGCCCACGTCGTGCGTGGTGACGCTGAGGTCTCCGTCGACGCGGGTGTACTGCGCCAGGGTCGGGTTGAGGGCGGCTCTCCGGCGGATCCGGCCCTCCCGCTCCAGCCGGGCGAGGGCGGTCTGCATGATCTCGCTGGCCATCAGCCCGAGCCTGGCGTCGTCGTGGTGGCGGTGGTGCCGCTCGCCGACGTCGACCTGGGCGATGGAGTCCAGCCCGGCCACCGCCAGCGTGTCGACGAGCAGGGCCAGCTCGACGCCGTACCCGGTCGGGAAGGGGAGCAGCTCGAGCAGGCCGCGGCGGGCGGCGTACTCACCGGCCAGCGGCTGGACGACGCCGGCCAGCTCCGGCCAGTGCAGGTTGAGCAGCGGCCGCGCGACGAGCTCGGTCACCCGACCGCCTCCCGCAGGGAGTACGGAGGTGCCGTCGCGCAGCGGTCGGTCGTACAGGGCCTTGACGAGCACGACCGAGCGGTCGGTGAGCAGCGGGCCCAGCAGGCCGGTGACCAGGCCGGAGCGGAACTGGCGCAGGTCGGCGTCGACGAACACCAGGACGTCGCCCGTCGTGGCCGCGAGGGAGCGCCACAGGACCTCGCCCTTGCCCGGACCGGACGGGATCCGCGGCAGCACGGCGGAGCGGTGGACCACGACCGCCCCGGCCTCGGCCGCGACCTGCGCCGTTCGGTCGGTCGAACCGGAGTCCATGACCACGAGTTCGTCCACCAGCGGCTCGGCCACCTCGACCAGGTCGGTGCGGATCGTCTCGACGATGGCCCCGATGGTGGCCTCCTCGTCGAGCGCGGGGAGGACGACGCTCACGGTCAGGCTGCCCTTGGCGGCCACGAGTCGCTCGACCGGCCAGTCGGCGGCGGCCGAGGTGCGCCTGGACAGCCAGCGCTCGACGTCCGGTCGCACGCCCGCTCCCTCCGTCAGCTGCTGCTGCCCGCGCGCAGCCGCCCCGGTCTCGCCCGCTGGACACCCAAGGCGGGCTGGGGCCGCCGTCGGTTACAGTCTCCGTCACCCGGTGAGTGCCGTCCAGGCGGCGTCCGGCGACAACTTCATATCGCTCATCCAGAGGGGCAGAGGGAACGGCCCGGTGAAGCCCCGGCAACCAGTTCGCAGCCGTCGTCGTCATGGCGGGGCCGGACGAACCAGGTGCCAATTCCGTCCCGGCCGAGTGGCGCGGGAGAGATGAGGGAAAGGCCTCGCGATGACCACGCTCCAGCACGACCCCCTTGCCCCGGCAGCCGCCTTCGGGCCGGCGGTGGGCCTGTCCTGTCGCGAGTGCGGCCACGAGGTGGAGCCGTCGGCCCGGTACGCCTGCGACCAGTGCTTCGGGCCCCTGGAGGTCCGGTACGCGTTCGGCCGGGTGTCGCGCCGGCAGATCGAGGCCGGGCCGGGGTCGCTGTGGCGGTACGCCCCCCTCCTTCCGGTCCCGGCGGACCCGGGTGACCGCCCCGTCGACCTCGCCGCCGGCTGGACCCGGCTGCACCGTGCCGACCGGCTGGCCGCCGAGCTGGGCCTGCGCCGGCTGTGGATCAAGGACGACAGCGGCAACCCGACGCACTCGTTCAAGGACCGCGTGGTGGCCGTGGCGCTGACCGCCGCTCGCACGCTCGGCCTGACCACGGTGGCCTGCGCCTCGACCGGCAACCTCGCGAACGCCGTCGCGGCGGCCGCGGCCCGGGCCGGCCTGCGGTCGGTGGTGCTGGTCCCCTCCGACCTCGAGGCGGGCAAGATCGTCACCACGGCGGCCTACGCCGGCACGCTCGTCGCCGTCGACGGCAGCTACGACGACGTCAACCGGCTGTGCAGCGAAGTCGCCTTCGACCACGAGGACTGGGGCTTCGTGAACGTCACCCTGCGCCCCTTCTACGCGGAAGGGTCGAAGACGGTCGGATTCGAGGTCGCCGAGCAGCTGGGCTGGCGGCTCCCCGAGCAGGTCGTCGTCCCGGTCGCGTCCGGGTCGCTGCTGACCAAGGTCGACAAGGCGTGGCGGGAGCTCGGCGAGCTCGGGCTGGTGGAGGCGACGCCGTACCGGGTCTTCGGTGCGCAGGCCAGCGGGTGCGCCCCGGTCGCTGCTGCGTTCGACGCCGGTCTGGACGTCGTCCGCCCGGTCAAGCCCGACACCATCGCCAAGTCCCTGGCGATCGGCAATCCTGCCGACGGGCCGTACGCGCTCGACGTCGCCCGCCGAACCGGAGGTGCCGTCGCGGACGTCAGCGACGAGGAGGTCGTCGAGGGCATCCGACTCTTGGCACGCACCGAGGGGATCTTCGCCGAGACAGCGGGCGGCGTCACGGTCGCGACACTGCGCCGGCTGCTGGCCGAGGGACGGCTGGACCCGGCGGCTGAGACCGTCCTGCTCAACACCGGGGACGGGTTGAAGACTCTCGACGCGATCGTCGACCGGGTCGGTCCCACGGCCACCATCCCTGCCTCCTACGACGCGTTCCAGGGGCTGGGGCTGTGAGCGTCACGGTGCGGGTGCCCACGATCCTGCGGGCGTACACCGCCGGTGCGGCCGAGGTGGTGGTCGAGGCGGCCACGCTGGCCGACGTCGTGGCTGCCCTGGAGGCCGCCTGTCCGGGGATCGGCGGCCGGGTCCTCGACGAGCAGGGCCGGCTGCGGCGTTTCGTCAACGTCTACGTGGGTGACGAGGACGTCCGCTTCGCCGACGGCCTCGGCACCCCCACCCCCGACGGCTGCACCGTGTCGGTGATCCCAGCGGTGGCCGGCGGCTAGGCTGCCCGCCAGCTGGCGATCTCCGGACGGAGAGGGACGGATCGATGGCGCAGGGCACGGTGATGTGGTTCAACGCGGAGAAGGGGTACGGGTTCATCGCCCAGGACGACGGGCCGGACGTGTTCGTCCACTACAGCGCGATCGACACCCCTGGCGCCAAGTCTCTCAACGAGGGTGACCGGGTCGAGTTCCAGGTCTCCCAGGGCCAGCGCGGCCCACAGGCGGACGCCGTCCACCCGATCTGACCCAAGGTCAGCGGTCGAACTCGTCCGCGGGCAGCCGGTCCTCGTCGACGGCGTCCTCGAGCATCAGCTCGGTGTCGTCGATGACGTGCATGGCGGCTTCCTCCGCCGACAGCCACGCCGTGTCCCCGACGGCCACGTGGGCGACCGCCTCGGACGTCGTGTCCGGGTGGACGCCCTCGTCGTCCTCGACCAGTCGGCCGTCGTGCGGGTGGGGGTCGCGCGGGCCGTAGGCGTCGTCGTAGGTGACCTCGTCCTCCGCCTCGACGGCACCGCCTTCGGCGTCGACGTACCAGGCGCCTTCACTCATGTCCCGCACCTCCTCGTTCCCTCGCACGGGGGCTCGCACCCGCCGGTTGACCAGCCATCCGAGGCCATCTTGCCCCCGCTCGAGGGGGTCGCGTGAGGCCTTTCGTCCTTCCTTGCCCGAACGGGCGAGGACCTCCGACTCTCGTGCCGGAGGACGTCGCGATGATCACCTGACGGCAGGACCCCCTCGGGTGCACGCGGAGGACGGCATGACCTGGGACGTCATCCACCCGCAGCCGGCGACGGTCCAGCCGAACCTCGCGGACTACGCGGAGGTCCGGCGGACCTTCAGCTGGCCTCAGGCCGGCGCGTGGCTCGCCGGCCCGGCCGGCCGGCCGGACGCCGGCCTCAACATCACCGACAAAGCGGTGACCCGGCACGTGGCCGCCGGACGCGGCGACCGGGTCGCCCTGCGGTTCCTGGGGCCGGCCGGCGTGGACCGCGAGCTCACCTACGCCGAGCTGGACAGCGAGACGGCCCGGTTCTCGACCGTGCTCGCCGACCTCGGCGTGCGGCCGGGCGAGCGCGTCTTCGGGCTCTCCGGGCGGATCCCCGAGCTGTACGTGGCGATCCTCGGGTCGTTGCGGCACGGCGCCGTGTTCTGCCCGCTGTTCTCGGCGTTCGGACCGGAGCCGGTGCGCCAGCGGCTGCAGCTGGGCGGCGGCCGGGTCCTGGTGACCACGCCCTCGCTGTACCGACGCAAGGTCGCCCCGATCCGCGACGAGCTGCCCGACCTCGACCACGTCCTGCTCGTGGGAGACGCGGTCGAGCCGTCTGACGTCCCGGGCGGGCTGGACCTGCGGGCGCTGCTCGCCGCGGCCGCGCCCGCGTCCTCCAGCGCCGCGACCGGCCCGGAGGATCCGGCCCTGCTCCACTTCACGTCCGGCACGACCGGACGGCCCAAGGGCGTCGTCCACGTGCACGGGGCCGTCGTGGCCCACCACATGACCGCGCGCTACGTGTTGGACCTGCACGACGACGACGTGTTCTGGTGCACGGCCGACCCGGGGTGGGTGACCGGCACGTCGTACGGCGTGATCGCTCCGCTCACCTGCGGGGTGACCACGGTGGTCGACGAGGAGGAGCTGGACGTCGACCGCTGGTACCGCATCCTCGAGGAGCAGCGGGTCACCGTCTGGTACACGGCCCCGACGGCGCTGCGCATGCTGATGAAGGCCGGCACCGAACGGGCCCGCCGCCGCGACCTGTCCCGGTTGCGCCATGTCGCGAGCGTCGGGGAGCCGCTCAACCCTGAGGTGGTCGTCTGGGGGGTGGAGGCGTTCGGGCGGCCGGTGCACGACACGTGGTGGCAGACCGAGACCGGCGCGATCATGATCGCCAACTACCCGGGCACGGACATCCGGCCCGGTTCGATGGGCCGGCCGGTGCCCGGGATCGACGCAGCGCTGGTGGCCCGGGACCGGGAGGGCCGTCCCGTGGTGGGCCCGGACGGGCACGCCGTCCTGGTCACCGAGCCTGGGGTCGACGGTGAGCTGGCCCTGCGCGCGCCCTGGCCGTCGATGATGCGCGCCTACCTCGACGAGCCCGAGCGGTACGCGAACGCCTTTGTCGGGGAGTGGTACCTCTCGGGCGACCTCGCCCGGACCGACGCCGACGGCTGGTTCTGGTTCGTGGGGCGAGGCGACGACGTGATCAAGTCCGCGGGGCACCTGATCGGGCCGTTCGAGATTGAGAGCGCGTTGATGGAGCACCCGGCGGTGGTCGAGGCCGGGGCGATCGGGGTGCCCGACCCGGTGGCCGGGCAGGTGGTGAAGGCGTTCGTGGCGCTACGGCCGCCCTACGAGCCCTCCGACGAGCTGCGGCTGGAGCTGATCGGCTTCGGCCGCAAGAAGCTGGGTCCGGCCGTGGCACCGCGGGACATCGCGTTCGAGCAGGACCTGCCCAAGACGAGGAGCGGCAAGATCATGCGACGGCTGCTCAAGGCCCGCGAGCTCGGCCTGCCCGAGGGTGACCTGTCCACGTTGGAGAACGCGTCGGGGCGCGGAGCGGGTGCCCGATGACCATCACCCACGAGGTCGACCGCGACACGGGACTGGCCCTCCTGCACGAGATGCTGCGCATCCGGCGGTTCGAGGAGCGGTGCGTCGAGCTGTACAGCGCCGCGGAGATCCGCGGGTTCCTGCACCTGTACATCGGGGAGGAGGCCGTGGCGGTCGGGGTGATCCGCCACCTCGGCCCAGAGGACGCCGTCGTCGCGACCTACCGGGAGCACGGGCACGCGCTGGCCCGGGGCGTGCCGATGGACGCCGTGATGGCCGAGATGCTCGGGAAGGTCGAGGGCGTCTCCCGCGGACGGGGTGGCTCCATGCACCTGTTCCACGCCCCCTCCCGGCTCTACGGCGGCAACGCCATCGTCGGTGGCGGCCTGCCGTTGGCCGTGGGGCTGGCGCTGGCCGACTCGATGCAGGGCCGCGACCGCGTCACGGCGTGCTTCTTCGGCGAAGGGGCGGTGGCCGAGGGCGAGTTCCACGAGTCGATGAACCTGGCGGCGCTCTGGCACCTCCCCGTGTTGTTCCTCTGCGAGAACAACCTCTACGCGATGGGGACGGCCCTCGCCCGCTCTGAGTCGGAGACCAATCTCGCGATCAAGGCCTCGGCCTACGAGATGCCGGCGTGGTCCGTCGACGGCATGGACGTGCTCGCCGTCTCCGAGGCGGCCGCGCGGGCGGTCGGCCTGGTGCGCGACAGCGGAGGTCCGGTGTTCCTCGAGGCGCGCACTTACCGGTTCCGCGCCCACTCGATGTACGACCCGGACCGGTACCGCGACAAGGCCGAGGTCGAGCGCTGGAGGGAGCGCGACCCGCTCACCCTGCTCGCCGACCGGCTGCGCGCCGACGGCCTGCTGTCCGACCAGGACCAGGCCAGGGACGAGGCCGAGGTCGCCGCCGAGGTCGACGCGGCAGTGGCCTACGCCCAGGCGGGCACCGACGAGCCGGTGGAGGAGCTCACCCGGTTCGTGCACAGCGAGGCGGTCCGGCCATGACGACCAGCACGGGCACGGTCACGACCACCTACCGGGAAGCCCTGCGCGCGGCCTTGCGCGAGGCGATGCAGCGCGACGAACGGGTGTTCCTGATGGGCGAGGACGTCGGGCCCTACGGCGGGGCGTTCGGGGTCAGCCTCGGCCTGCTGGAGGAGTTCGGGCCGGAACGGGTGCGCGACACCCCGCTGTCGGAGTCCGCCTTCGTGGGGGCCGGGATCGGCGCCGCCCTGGGCGGGATGCGCCCGATCGTCGAGGTGATGACGGTCAACTTCTCCATGCTTGCGATGGACCAGCTCGTCAACACTGCCGCAGCGCTGCTGCACATGAGCGGCGGGCAGTTCCCGGTGCCGCTCGTCGTCCGGATGACCACCGGTGCAGGGCGGCAGCTCGCCGCCCAGCACTCGCACTCCCTGGAGAACTGGTACGCCCACGTGCCCGGTCTGCGAGTGCTCGCCCCGGCGACGCTGGCCGACGCCCGCGGGATGCTCTGGCCCGCCCTGCAGGACCCCGACCCGGTGATCATGTTCGAGCACGGGTCGCTCTACAACCTGGCCGGTGAGCTGGCCGAGGACGCCGGGCCGGTCGACATCGACCGCGCGGCCGTCCGCCGTGAGGGTGCGGACGTCACGCTGGTCACCTACGGCGGGTCGCTGGGCAAGACGCTGGAGGCTGCCGACGCGCTCGCTGCCGAGGGGGTCGACGCGGAGGTGGTCGACCTGCGTACTCTGCGCCCGCTGGACGACGCCACCGTGCTCGCGTCGGTGCGCCGCACGCACCGGGCGGTGGTCGTCGACGAGGGGTGGCGCACGGGATCGCTGGCGGCCGAGGTGAGCGCTCGGATCACCGAGCAGGCCTTCTACGAGCTGGACGCGCCGGTCGCGCGGGTGTGCTCGGTGGAGGTGCCCATGCCGTACGCCCGTCACCTGGAACTGGCCGCGCTGCCGTCGTCCGAGCGCGTGGTCGCGGCGGCGCGGGAGGTGCTCGGGCGTCGTGGCTGAGTTCCGGATGCCGTCGCTCGGGGCGGACATGGACGAGGGCACCCTCGTCGAGTGGCTGGTCGCGCCGGGCGACCGGGTGCACCGGGGCGAGGTGGTCGCGGTGGTCGACACCGCCAAGTCGGCCATCGAGGTCGAGGTCTTCCAGGACGGCGTGGTCGAGGAGCTGCTCGTCCGACCCGGCACCACGGTCCCGGTCGGCGCGCCGCTGGCCAGGCTCACGGACGGTGCCGCTGAGACGGCTGAGG
>DAIRVJ010000037.1:14811-17934 GCA_036802895.1 Candidatus Nanopelagicales bacterium | reverse complement strand
GTGCCCGGGTCCTCGGGCTCGTCCGGTGGGAGCCGGCAGACCCGCTCGAGGACCAGGCCGGCCACCGTCAGCAGCACGCCGGCCGCGACGCACACGCCTGCGACGACGGCGAGCCGCCGCCGGTAGTCGGTGTCGAGGTCGTCGAGGACGCTGACCGCGAACCCGCCGTAGAGACCGATCAGCGCCGCGCCGGCCCGCGACGAGGCCAGCGCCAGGACGGCGAACCGAGCCGCCACCAGCGGGTGCAAGGGGCGGTGCCCGGGACGGCGACGCAGCCTCGGCCGCAGGAAGGCGGCGGCCGCGAGCACGGCCGCGGCGAACACGCCGATGACCACGGCGGCCGACCAGGGGACTTGGGGCACGGTGCCGGACCGCGCCGCCCAGGCCCGGGCCAGGGACCACGAGAGCAGGCCGGCGACCACCGCCACGGCCAGCAGCATCCGGATCTTCGTGGGCTTCACGGCGTCGCCGTCGGTGTCGGGAGCAGGCAGACGTCAGGGCGCGGCCGCACGCCCGCCCGGTCGATCTCGGTGGCCAGCACCCGCACGCGGCCGTGCCCGGGCAGCACCGCGTCGGGGTCGGCGGCAGCCCAGGGCACGAGGACGAACGCCCGCAGGTGCGCCCGCGGGTGGGGCAGGGTGAGCGAGGGGGTGTCGGACACCTCGTCGCCGACCGCGAGCAGGTCGAGGTCCAGGGTTCGCGGTCCCCAGCGCTCGGCGCGCCGCCTGCCGTGCGCCTGCTCGACCGCGTGGGCCAGGGCGAGCAGTTCCGCGGCGTCCAGGGTGGTGTCGACGACCAGGACCGCGTTGAGGAAGGCGGGCTGGCCGTCCGGCCCGCCGACCGGGTCCGTCTCGTACACCGGCGAGACGGCGACCAGCCGGACGCCGTCCGAGCCGAGCAGCGCGTCGACCGCCGACCGAAGCAGGGCTGCGCGGTCGCCGAGGTTCGACCCCAGGGCGAACGCGGCACGGCGAAGGACCGTCACGGCGCTCACGGCCGGCCCCGGGTGACGGTCACGGCCACGTCGGCGAAGGGCACGGTCAGGGGAGCCTCCGGCTTGTGCACGGTGACGGTGACCGACCGGACCCGCGGATCCGCCAGGCACCGGTCGGCGATCCGCCCGGCCAGGGTCTCCACCAGGCGGACCGGTTCGCCCTCGATCTCGGCCAGCACCGCGCCAGCCACCGCGGCGTAGTCGACAGTGTCGTCGAGATGGTCCGAACCGGCAGCCGCTCGGGTGTCGACGTGCAAGGTCACGTCCACGACGAACGGCTGCCCGGCCCGCTGCTCCTGGTCGAACCAGCCGTGCCGACCCACCCCGCGCAGCCCGGTGAGGGTGATCGCGTCGTGGACGCTCACGACTCGCCCTCCCCCGCGCCCAGGCCGTCGTGCCCACCGGCGAGGTCCTGCTCCGACAGCACCGGGGAGACGTGGTGGACCCACAGCCGCCAGCCCACCGGGGTCCGGCGCAGGATGTTGGTCGCCGCGAACCGGGTGCCCAGGAAGGCGTTGCTGTCGGCAGTGGAGAAGTCGGTGAGCAGGTCCTCGACACAGGTGACCACGGCCGCGTCCCCGAGCACCGTGGTCTCGACGTCGGTGAGGAACACCTGGACGTATCCGGCGTTGGCCATGATCACCGCCCAGGCGCGGAGCACCTCGGAGCGGCCGTGCAACGGCCGCCACCCGGGGTGGATGCACAGAGCGGACGGCGCATCCGGCCCGTCGACCCACAGCTTGGCCATGGCGTCGATGTCGCCGCGCTCGAGGGCGGAGTACAGCGCCGCGTTGACCGCCTCGGCCGCGGCGCGGTCGACCTCGGGATCGCGCCCGCTCATCCGGCCCCGTCTCGGCCGCCGGCTCGACCGGCGGCCCGCCAGGCCGTGCCCACGGTCACCGCGTCGAGGGCCGCCGCCGGCTCGTGCACGCGCACGCACCACACGCCGGCCGCTGCGGCCAGGGCGCAGACGGCAGCGCCGGCCTCGTCGCGGCCGGACGGTGGGCGGGGACTGCCGTCCGACGCGGCCAGCAGCGAGCCGAGGAACCGCTTGCGGGAGGGGCCGATGAGCAGCGGGCGACCCAGGGCGGCCAGCTCGTCGAGGTGGGCCAGCAGCGCCCAGTTGTGCCCGCCGTCCTTGGCGAAGCCCAGGCCCGGGTCGAGGATCACGTAGGCCGGATCGACGCCGGCGGCCACCGCGGCGTCCAGCCGCGCGGCGAGCTCGAGCCGGACGTCGCGGACCACGTCGTCGTACCGGGCGAGGTCCGCCATCACGGCTGAGGGGCCACGCCAGTGCATGGCGACGTACGGCAGCCGCAGTCCCGCCATCAGGGGCAGCATGCCCGGGTCGGCGAGGCCCCCGCTCACGTCGTTGACCAGCCGGGCGCCGGCCTCGACCGCCCGCCCGGCCACCTCCGCCCGGGTGGTGTCGATGCTCACGACGACGCCGGCGTCGGCCAGCGCGAAGACGACCGGCAGCACGCGGCGCAGCTCGTCCCCGACCGGGATCCGCTGGGCTCCGGGCCGCGTGGACTCACCACCGACGTCGACCAGGTCGGCCCCGGCGGCGCGCAGCGCCAACCCGCGGGCCACGGCGGACTCGGGATCGGCGAAACGGCCGCCGTCGCTGAACGAGTCCGGGGTGACGTTGAGCACCGCCATGACCACCGGACGGTCCAGGCCGGCCAGCTCGGAGGGGAGGCCGGCGGGGAACGGCCCGGCGGCCCTGCTCACCGGGCGCGGACCAGGCTCATCGCCTCGGCGCGGGTCGCCGGGTCGCGCAGCTGCCCGCGCACGGCGGAGGTCACCGTGCGCGACCCCGGCTTGCGGATCCCGCGCATCGACATGCACAGGTGCTCGCACTCCAGCACGACGAGCACCCCGCGGGCCTGCAGCAGCCGGACCATGGCGTCGGCGATCTGGGTGGTGAGCCGCTCCTGGACCTGCGGTCGCTTGGCGAACACGTCGACGAGCCGGGCCAGCTTGGACAACCCGGTGATCCGCCCGTCCTCGCTCGGGATGTACCCGACGTGCGCGACACCGTGGAACGGCACCAGGTGGTGCTCGCAGGTGGAGTACAGCTCGATGTCGCGGACCAGCACCATCTCGTCGTGGCCGAGGTCGAAGGT
>DAIRVJ010000037.1:0-14711 GCA_036802895.1 Candidatus Nanopelagicales bacterium | reverse complement strand
GGGGACGACCGGGCTCGAGCCGTTGGGACCGCTGCCGTTCCCGCCAGGGGGTCCGCTCACCGGAGGGAGCTCGGAGACCGGCCGACGGCTGGAGGACAGCCACACGTCGCGCTCGGGCCGCTTGCGCACCGGGCTGAAGATCCGGGCGATCTCCTCCTTGTCGAGCGTCTCCCTCTCCAGCAGCTCGAGCACCAGGGCGTCGAGGACGTCGCGGTTCTCGACCAGGATCCACCAGGCCTCGTCGTGCGCACCCTCGATGAGCCGGCGAACCTCCTCGTCGACCACCTCGGCGATGCCCTCGGAGTAGTCGCGGATGTGCCCCATGTCGCGACCGAGGAACACCTCGCCCTGCTCCTGGCCGAGCCGGATCGCGCCGATGCGCTCGCTCATGCCGTACTGCATGACCATCGCGCGGGCGACCGCCGTGGCCTTCTCGATGTCGTTCGCCGCCCCCGTCGTGGGGTCGTGGAACACCAGCTCCTCGGCCACCCGCCCGCCCAGCATCCAGGCGAGCTGGTCGAGCATCTCGTTGCGGGTGACCGAGTACTTGTCCTCGTCGGGCAGCACCATGGTGTAGCCGAGGGCCCGGCCGCGCGGCAGGATCGTCACCTTGTGCACCGGGTCGGTGTGGTGCAGGGCCGCAGCCACCAGGGCGTGGCCGCCCTCGTGGTAGGCGGTGATCCGCCGCTCCTTCTCGTTCATCAGCCGGCTGCGCTTCTGCGGGCCGGCCACCACCCGGTCGATGGCCTCGTCCAGGTGGTCGTCGTCGATCAGCGCGGCGTTGCCGCGGGCGGTCAGCAGCGCCGCCTCGTTCAGCACGTTCGCCAGGTCGGCGCCGGTGAAGCCCGGGGTCCGCCGGGCGACCGCGAGCAGGTCGACGTCGACGGCCAGCGGCTTGCCCTTGGCATGGACCTTGAGGATGTCGTGGCGGCCCTTCAGGTCGGGGCGCTCGACCGCGATCTGCCGGTCGAAGCGGCCCGGGCGCAGCAGGGCCGGGTCGAGGATGTCCGGCCGGTTCGTCGCCGCGATGAGGATGACCCCACCCTTGACGTCGAACCCGTCCATCTCCACGAGCAGCTGGTTGAGCGTCTGCTCCCGCTCGTCGTGCCCGCCGCCGAGACCGGCGCCGCGGTGCCGGCCCACCGCGTCGATCTCGTCGACGAAGACGATCGCCGGGGCGTTGGCCTTGGCCTGCTCGAACAGGTCGCGGACCCGGCTCGCGCCGACGCCGACGAACATCTCCACGAAGTCCGAGCCCGAGATGGAGTAGAACGGCACGCCCGCCTCGCCGGCGACGGCGCGGGCGAGCAGCGTCTTGCCCGTCCCCGGCGGGCCGTACAGGAGGACGCCCTTCGGGATCTTGGCGCCGACCGCCTGGAACTTGGCGGGCTCCTGCAGGAACTCCTTGATCTCCTCGAGCTCCTCCACCGCCTCGTCGACCCCGGCGACGTCGGAGAACGTGGTCTTGGGCATGTCCTTGGTGGCCAGCTTGGCCTTGGACTTGCCGAAGTTCATGACCCGGGAGCCGCCGCCCTGCATCTGGTTCATCAGGAAGAAGAACAGGACGACGATCAGCACGATCGGCAGCAGGCTGACCAGCAGGCCCACCAGCAGGGACTGCTCGGGCTTGATCTCGTCGAACCCCTCCGGCGGCGGGTTCTGGCGCAGCTTCTCGGCCAGGTAGGAGCCGGTGGACGGGACGTACTGCGCGGTGATCCGCGACGGGGAGCCGCTCTTCAGGGTCAGCTCGATGCGCTGCTCGCCGTCGATGAGCCGAGCCGACTTCACGTCGCCGGAGTCGACGGCCCGGATGACCTCGGAGGTGTCGACCTTCTTGAACCCGGCGGACGCCGAGAGCAGCTGGGCACCGACCAGCACGGCCAGGACCATCAGGGTGATCCACAGGATCGGACCTCGGAAGTAACGCCTCACATCGCGTGGGGCGCGGGCGCGCCCCCACCTCCTGACGAGTGCTCACCACCCCGGTGGATCCGGGGCATCGACGGTACACCGGGCCGCGGCGACACCGCCCCGTCCCGTGGGGTCAACGTCCGCGCCGAACCGGGTGTTCCCCGCGCTCACGCCCCGTACACGTGCGGGGCGAGGGTGCCGACGAACGGCAGGTTGCGGTAGCGCTCGTTGTAGTCCAGCCCATAGCCCACGACGAACTCGCTGGGGATGTCGAAGCCGACGTAGCGGACGTGCACGTCCACCTGAGCGGCGTCCGGTTTGCGCAGCAGGGCACAGACCTCCACGGACGTCGCACCTCGGGACTCGAGGTTGCGCCGCAGCCAGGACAGGGTCAGCCCGGAGTCGACGATGTCCTCGACGACGAGCACGTCGCGGCCGGTGATGTCGCGATCGAGGTCCTTGAGGATGCGCACGACACCGGACGACTTGGTGCCCGAGCCGTAGGACGACACCGCCATCCAGTCCATCGTCGCGGGCGAGTGCAGGGCTCGGGACAGGTCGGCCATCACCATCACCGCACCCTTGAGCACGCCGACGAGCAGCACGTCGCGGCCGGCGTAGTCGCGGTCGATGTCGGCAGCCAGCTCCCGGATGCGCTGCTGGATCTGCTCCTCGGTGAGCAGCACCTTCTGCAGGTCGGCACCCAGGTCGGTCACGTCCACGCCGCTGGCACCCCCTCGTCGCCGGTCTGCCGGAGCACCAGCCTGCCACAGTGCCGGCGGACCTCGATCCCGCCCGGCAGCGCCACCGGCCCCTGTCCGTGCCAGTGCGCCACCAGCGCGTCGACCGACCGGAGGTGGTCCGCGGTCAGGGAGCCACCGGGACAGCCGGCGGCGAGCAGCACGGCCCGGGCCACGCGACGCCGGACCGCCGGGGGCAGCTCGGCGAGCACGGACACGTCCAGGCCGCCGTCCGGGTGGCCCGCCCGCGCGAGCGCCCGCTGCGCCCAGGCGTCGAGCGCGTCCGCGTCGTCGCGCAGCAGTCGCGCGGTGCGAGCCAGGGCCCGGGACACGCCTGGTCCGACAGCCCGTTCCAGGGCCGGCAGCGCCTCGTGGCGGACCCGGACGCGGGCGAACGCCGGGTCGGCGTTGTGCGGGTCGTCCCACACGGCCAGGTCGTCGGCGGTGCAGGCGGCTCGAAGCGTCGAGCGGGTCAACCCGAGCAGCGGCCGGCGGTAGCGACCGCTGACCGGGGCCATCCCGGCGAGGGACCGGGCGCCGGATCCGCGGCCCAGGCCGAGCAGCACCGTCTCGGCCTGGTCGTCGAGGGTGTGGCCGAGCAGCACCGCCGCGGCGCCGAGGCGGTCGGCTGCCGCGTCCAGCGCGGCGTACCGGGCGGCTCGGGCCGCCGCCTCGGGACCGCCGGATCCGGACACCGACCCGGTGACCACCCCCACGGGGTCGAGCCCGAGGTCGGGCAGCCACGCCGCCAGCACACGGGCTCGCTCGGCCGAACCGGGCTGCAGCCCGTGGTCGACCGTGACCGCCCCGGCCCGCAGCCCGCGCCTGGGTGCCTCGAACGCCGTCGCCGCCGCCAGCGCCACCGAGTCGGCCCCGCCGCTGCAGGCGACCAGCACCAGGCCGCCCTGGGGCAGGTCGGCGAGCGCGGCCCGCACGGCGCTGCGCACCGCGCGCACCGCCGGCGGGGGCCCGGTCACGGGGAGGGGCCGACGCCGCCCGGGTCGGCCGACCCAGCCGGCACCCGGGCGACCCACGCCTGCGGGTCGGCCAGCTCGGCCGGGGTGGGCAGCGTCTGGGCGGACTCCCAGACCCGGTTGAACCCGGCCATGCCCACCCGGTCGACGACACCGCGGACGAAGGCGGCCCCCGCCTTGTACTGCGCGAGCTTGGCGTCGAGCCCGACCAGCCGTCGGACGGCCGCCTCGGCCCGGCCCGGATGCTCGCGCCGCCGCTGAAAGCGCTCGCGGATGGTGGCGACCGAGGGGACCACGGCGGGGCCCACGCCGTCCATGACGACGTCGGCGTGCCCCTCGAGCAGCGACATGAACGTGGTCAGCCGGTCCAGGACGGCCCGCTGCTCGGGGGTCTGCAGCGCCTCGGCGAGCGAGACGCCGGGGCGTCCGGCCAGCGCCGCGCCCACCGCTGCGGCCACGTCACCCAGCCGGCCCACCAGGGCCGCGGGGCTGGGGTCGGCCGCGTCGACCAGCTGGTCGATCTCGCCGAGCAGGTGCGCCCGCAGCCAGGGCACGGCGGTGAACTGCACCCGATGGGTCTCCTCGTGCAGGCACACCCAGAGCCGGAAGTCCTGCGGCGACAGGCCGAGCTGACGCTCGACGTCGACCACGTTCGGGGCCACCAGGAGCAGCCGGCCAGGATGGTCGCCGTCCGGCCCGCCGGGCGGGAACAGCTCGTACTGCCCGAGCACCTTGCCCGAGAGCCAGCCCAGGGCCACCGCGATCTCGACGGCGGTGGCCCGGCTGGCGACCGCCCGCAGCGCGGCCGGTGGACGACGCTGGTGCAGCCGGACCGCGACGGCGTCCAGCAGGTGCCGCAGGCCCTCCACGTTGGACCGCACCCAGGTGCCCCGGTCGACCACGGCGACCGGACCCTCGGCGACGGGGGCGTCCAGCCCGGTGAACGCCCGCACGTGCCCGCGGGCCTCGACCGCGCAGTCGCGCAGCTCGGCGACGACCCCGCGGGCCTGCGCCGGGGACATCGACGGGCCCGGGCGGACCATCCTCGCCCCGAGGGTCAGGGCGAGGTCCCAGTCGACCAGGTCGGCGGAGTCGGTCACGGTGGCCACGGCACCACGCTACGGGGGCTCAGCCGGCGGCCGCCGCCGACCGGCAGCCGCAGCCGGCCAGGACGGCCGCGGCCCGGTCGAGGGCGGCCCGGTTCTCCAGCGCCGCCCCGGCCGGAACCCGGTCGGCGAGCAGGGCGAAGGCGAGCAGGCGGCCGTCGGCGTCGACGACCACCCCCGCCAGCGCCCCCACGCCGGTGAGGGTTCCGGTCTTCGCCCGGACCAGCCCGGCCCCCGCCGAGACGGGGGACCCGCTGAACCGGTCGTCCAAGGTGCCGGTGAAGCCGGCGATGGGCAGCCCGCTCAGCACCGGGCGCAGCCCCGGGCGGCCGGGGTCGGCGGCCAGCGCCAGCGCGCGGGCGAGCAGCTCCGGTGGCGCCGTCGACGCCGTCGACAAGCCGCTGCCGTCGAGGATCCGCAGCCCCGCCGTGGGCAGGCCCACGGCTGCGACCGCAGCGGTGACCGCGGCCGCGGCGCCGGCGAAGTCGGCGGTGCGGCCGGACGCCAGGGCGACGTGGTGGGCGAGCGCCTCGGCGAGGTCGTTGTCCGACGTCGTGAGCAGCCAGCGCACCAGCTCGGCCAGCGGTGGCGACTCGACCTGGGCCAGCACGGCGCCGGCCCGCAGCGGGACACCCGGGGAGGGGGCAGCCGACGAGGGCGACGTCGACGCGGTCGAGGGCGGGGCGGGGGCGCGGGCGGGGACGGGCGTGGCCGCCACGCTGACTCCCCGGCGGGCCAGCTCCGCGGCAAAGGCCTTCGCTGCTGCCGCGGCGGGATCGGCCACCCGCGGGGCGCTGCCCTGGGACGGGCCGTCCGTGCGTCCCTCGTCGACGGAGAGCGCGGTGACCGGGGCGACCACCCCGCCGGTCAGGTAGCCAGGCGGCCAGGTCGGGGCCACGGCCGGCGCGGCGAAGGCCCCTGCGTCGTAACCCAGCGTGATCCGGGACGCGCCGGCCGCCCGCAGTGCTCGGGCGGCCCGGTCGGCCAGGGTGCTGAGCGAGGCGAAGGCGGGGGCGCCGCCCACCGCCGGGCTGGCGGTCAACGTCGGGTCGCCGCCGCCGACCAGGACGACCTGGCCGGGCTGCGCTCCGGCCACCACCGTGGTGCGCAGCCGACGGTCGGGCCCGAGCTCCTCCAGCGCCGCGAGGGCCGTCAGCAGCTTGGCCGTCGATGCCGGCGTCCGGGCCAGGGTCGGCTCGCGGCCGTACAGCAGCCGACCAGTGGCGACGTCGACCACGGCGACGCCCACCCGACCCCCGACGGCGGGCAGCGCGAGGACAGGGGCGAGCGCGGCGCGCAGGCCCGCGTCGTCGGGCTGGGGGCCGCCGGTCGGCGCCGGAGCGAGCACCGAGGGGGCCGCCACGGGCGCGGGGCCGGTGGCGGACGGCGCCGGCGAAGAGGACGGGCGAGCGCTGCCGGGCATCCGGCCGGCCAGGGTCAGCCCGACCACCACGACGGTGACCGCGGTGAGCAGCGCGACCGCGGCCGTCCACCAGCCGCCCGGCATCGACGCGCGCACGACGTGGCCTCCTGCTGTCCCGGGTCGTACCCCCGGTCCGGGGGCATGCGGAACACTAGGTCAGCCAGCCAGCCGCAGCGGAGGAGCCCCCGTGGAGTTCGACGTCACGATCGAGATCCCCAAGGGTCAGCGCAACAAGTACGAGATGGACCACGAGACGGGGCGGATCCGGCTGGACCGGATGCTGTTCACGGCGACCCGCTACCCGGCCGACTACGGCTTCGTCGAGGACACCCTGGGCCTGGACAGCGACCCGCTGGACGCCCTGGTGCTGCTCGACGAGCCGACGTTCCCGGGGTGCCTGATCCGCTGCCGGACCATCGGCATGTACCGGATGACCGACGAGGCCGGCGGCGACGACAAGGTGCTCTGCGTCCCGGCGAAGGACCCGCGCGCCGAGCACCTGCGGGACATCTTCCACGTCCCGGAGTTCGACCGGCTGGAGATCGAGCACTTCTTCAGCGTCTACAAGGACCTCGAGCCGGGTAAGTCCGTCGAGGGGGCCACCTGGGCGGGTCGCGCGGAGGCCGAGCAGGAGATCCGCGCGTCATGGGCGCGCTACCGCGACACCCACGTCGTCGACGACGCCGAGGACGAACCGCCGGCGGCCGAGGGTCGCTAGCGGATGGGTGACGGCTCGGTGGCGACGGTCCGCGGCTGGCTGGCTGCGGGTCCGTGGCCGCTCGACGGTGGGCTGGCCTCCGAGCTGGAGGAGCGCGGGCACGACCTGTCCGACACCCTGTGGTCGGCCCGCCTGCTGCGCGACGACCCCGGCGCCATCCGGGCCGTCCACGCCGACTACTTCGCGGCGGGGGCCAGGGTCGCCGTCTCCGCGAGCTACCAGGCCAGCCGACCAGGCTTCCGGGCGGCCGGGCTAGACGCGGCCGAGGCGGACCGGCTGCTCACACTGAGCGTCACCCTGGCCCGCGAGGCCCGCGACGAGGCGTCGTCAGCCGGTCGACCCGGCCCGCTGCTGGTCGCGGCCAGCGTCGGCCCCTACGGCGCGGTGCTCGCCGACGGAGCCGAGTACCGCGGCCGCTACGGGCTGCCGGCCGACCGGCTCACGGCGTTCCACCGGGAGCGCCTGGACGTGCTCGTCGCCGCCGGCCCCGACCTGCTGGCGGTGGAGACGATCCCGGACGCCGACGAGGCCGAGGCGCTGGTCAGCGCGCTGGCCGACCATCCGGACCTCCCGGCGTGGGTCAGCTTCTCGTGCGCGTCCGCGGAACGCACCTGCGCCGGTGACCCGATCGAGCGGGCGGCCCAGATCGCCCTCTCTGCGCCCACGGTGGTGGCCGTGGGCGTCAACTGCACGGCGCCCGAGCATGTCCAGGGGCTGCTCGACCGCATCGCGACGGTCACGTCAGGTCCCCTCGTGGTCTATCCCAACGCCGGTCGGACGTGGGACGCCGCGGCCCGCTGCTGGGTCGGCACCGCGGACCGGCTGCTGCCGCCGGCCGCCGTCCAGCGCTGGGTGGCCGCGGGCGCCGCCCTCGTCGGCGGGTGCTGCGGCCTCGGTCCGGCAGCCGTCGCCGACCTCGACCGGGTGCTGGCCCCGCTGCGGCCGACCCCCCGGAGGTACTAGCACCGAGGTCCGATGGTGCCCGGTCGGCGCTCGGCCGCAGCCTGGTCGCACGAGCCAGCGCCGTCCGGCGAGGGCCACCTGCAGACCACCGAGGAGACCCCCATGAGCACCCGGTCCCGCATCCTGCTCCCCATCGCCGCGCTGGCCGTCGCCGGCCTGACCGTGACCGCCGGCCCCGCCCAGGCGTCCGGCGGCGGCGACACCGCCGTGCGCAAGTCGGGCACCTGCTCGGGTGCCAGCACCTGGAAGCTGAAGGCCAAGCCCGACAACGCGCTCCTCCAGATCGAGTTCGAGGTCGACTCCAACCGGGTCGGGCAGGCGTGGAACGTCCGGATCACCGACAACGGCACCCGGATCTTCGCCGGCACCCGCACGACCGTCGCGCCGAGCGGGTCGTTCACCGTCAGCATCCGCCGCCCGAACCTCGCCGGCACCGACACGATCGTCGCCCGGGCGACCAACCCCGCCACCGGTGAGACGTGCCGCGGCTCGGTGACGCTGTAGCCGGACGGCCCGCAAGCAGACGGGAGGCGGCCTGCCTGGCGGCTGAATGGCCGCCTCCCGTCGACAGCCCCCTCCGCCGACCGACAGACTGGGCGCCCTCGACCCCAGCGTCGACCGGTACGGAGGTGAGGGCGACGGACGCCGCCGGCGGCGTGCACCTGGTGCTGTCCGACGGCCGCCGCTCCTCCTCGACCCCCTCGCGGAGCTGGCGGCGGGTCGTCGTCGGCTACCTGCTGCTCAGCAGCGCTGCCCTGGCCGCGCTCGGGGCCGCGGGAGCCCTCGTCTCGTTTCGGGCGGCGGACCGCGAGGCGGTCGACGGCGCCCGCCGCACCACCGACCT
The DNA here is from genome assembly GCA_036802895.1 of Candidatus Nanopelagicales bacterium. GTDB lineage: Bacteria > Actinomycetota > Actinomycetes > Prado026 > Prado026 > DAIRVJ01. Next base: position 6,032 of record DAIRVJ010000037.1, on the reverse strand, counting down.
GCTCGCGGTCTCCGTCGTCGAGCCGCTGCTGCCCCGGGGGCTGCTCCGGGGCGACCCGGCGGCCGTCCAGGCACTGGACCGGGTCGTGACCAGCCGGGTCCTCAGCGAGGACCTGGTGCGGGTGAAGGTGTGGGCCGCCGACGGGCGCATCCTGTACTCCGACCGGCCCGAGCTGGTCGGCCAGCGGATCCCGTTGGGCGAGGACGAGACCCAGTCCCTGCGCACCGGCACGACCCAGGCCGAGCTCTCGGACCTGACCCGACCCGAGAACTCCTACGAGCGCCAGTTCGGCGAGCTGCTCGAGGTCTACCGCCCGGTGCGAACCCCCGAGGGGACCCTCGTCCTGTTCGAGACCTACTCGCGGTTCAGCGCCGTCCGCAGCCGCTCCTTCGAGCTGTTCCGCAGCTTCGCGCCCATCACGCTGGTGACCGCGCTGGTGCTCGGCCTGGCCCAGCTCCCGCTGATGCGCTGGATGCTGCGCCAGCGCGAGGCGGTCCAGACCCAGCGCGAGCGCCTGCTCGAGCGCTCGCTGTCCACCGCCGAGGACGAACGCCGCCGGATCGCCGGACATCTGCACGACGGCGTGGTCCAGGACCTCACCGGGGCCGCCTACGTCGTCGCGAGCAGTGCCGAGCAGGCTCGACGGGCCGACCGGCCCGAGCTGGCCGCCGACATCGACGAAGCGGCGGCCGCGGTGCGGGAGAGCCTGCGCGGCCTCCGCTCCACGCTGGTGGAGATCTACCCGCCCTCGCTGCGGACCTCCGGGCTGAGCACCGCCCTGACCGACCTGGTGTCCCCCCTGCGCAGCCGCGGCATCCAGGTCCACGTGGCGGTGCCGGCGGACCTGATCGTCGGCCCCGAGACGGAGCGGCTGGTGTACCGCGTGGCGCAGGAGGCCGTCCGCAACGTCACCAAGCACGCGAAGGCCGACAACCTCTGGTTGCGGGTCGCCAAGGACGGCGACCTCGTCACGCTGGCCGTGGTCGACGACGGCATCGGCATGACCCAGCCCCCCCGCAAGGAGGCCGAGGGCCACGTCGGACTCGCCCTGCTCGCCGACCGGGCCGCCGAGGCGGGCGCCCTGCTCGAGCTGCGGTCCACCCCGGGTCGCGGGACCACCGTGCGGCTGGAGGTGCCGGACCAGTGATCCGGGTGCTGCTCGTCGACGACCACCGGCTGGTCCTGGCCGGCCTGCAGACGCTGCTCGCGGCGACCGACGACATCGAGGTCGTGGGCACCGCCTCGGACGGCCAGGAGGCCCTGGAGCGGGTGGCTGCCGTCCAGCCGGACATCGTGCTCATGGACCTGTCCATGCCGAGGATGGACGGCGTGGAGGCGACCCGGCGGCTGCTGGCCGACCACCCGACGGTGCAGGTCGTCGTCCTGACCTCCTACGCCGACACCGAGCACGTGCAGGACGCCGTGGCGGCGGGCGCGGTGGGTTACGTGCTGAAGGACGCCGAGCCGGCCGCCCTGGTCGAGGCGATCCGCGGCGTCGCCCGGGGGGAGTCCCCGCTGGACCCCCGGGTCACCCGTACGCTGCTGCGCTCGACCACCGTCCGCCGGCCGGCCACCGACCTGACCGCGCGGGAGACCGAGGTCCTGCTGCTGGTCGCCCAGGGCCTGGCGAACAAGCAGATCGCCCGCCAGCTCGGGATCACCGAGCGGACCGTGAAGGCGCACCTCACGAACGTCTTCGGACGGATCGGGGTCGCCGACCGAACCTCCGCCGCGCTCTGGGCGCAGCGACACCTGCGCTCGGACTGACCGTCCTTCAGGCGCTGCGGAGCTCCTCGTCGGCCGGGCCGTGCCCCTCCAGGTGCGGGACCACCGGCAGGTGCACCGCGAGCACCTCCTCCGGCGGGATCTCCGCCTCGACCTGTTCGGCGTGGATCGAATGGGTCATCGCGTAGAGGATCGCCCCGCCCGCCACGAACACCAGGCTGCCCACGCTGACCCAGGCGGCCCCGGTCGGCAGCTGGGTCATCTTGAACACGAGGAAGGACAGCGTCGCCGTGGCGGGGATCGTCACGATCCAGGCGAGCACCATCTCGCCGACGACGCGCAGGTTCGCGCCTCGGCCGGACGCCACGCCCGCGCCGGTGACCGACGACGCCGCCGCGTGCGTCGTCGAGATCGGGATCCCCAGCGAGGTCGCCCCGAACATGGCGGTGGTCGCCCCGATGTTGGCGGCCACGCCGGAGTTGGCGTGCAGCGTCGTGATCCGCAGGCCCATCGTCTCGATGATCTTCCAGCCGCCCCACACCGTGCCCAGGGCGATCGCTGCGTACGCGGACAAGGCGACCCACTCGGGCACGGGGATGGCCTTCGAGCCCGCCTCCAGGTCGACGTACCCCGCCCCGACCAGCAGGGCGGCGATCACCCCCATGGTCTTCTGGGCGTCGTTGGCGCCGTGGCCGAAGGAGACGGCGCCGGCCGACACCAGCTGCAGCGCCTTGAAGGGCTTGGCGTTGTCGTGCCAGCGGGTCACCCGTTGCAGGCCGCCGACCAGGAACATCGCCACGAACGCGATCGTGAAGGCGACCAGGGGGGACGCGAGGATCGCCATGGCGGTCTTCTGCACGCTGGACCAGTCGACGGCGGCGAAGCCACCCTCGGACAGCCCGGCGCCGATCAGTCCCCCGATGATCGCGTGGCTCGACGACGACGGCATGCCGATCCACCAGGTGGCGTAGTTCCACAGGATGGCGGCCACCAGCGCCGAGAACACCAGGGCGATGCTGGTGTACTCCGCCTTCACGGTCTTGCCGACGGTGTTGGCGACCGCCGTCCCCACGAAGAAGTACGCGGCGAAGTTGAAGAACGCGGAGAACCAGACCGCCCATCGAGCCGGTAGGGCACGCGTCGCCACCACGGTCGCCACGGAGTTGGCGGCGTCGTGGAAGCCGTTGGTGAAGTCGAAGAGCAGCGCCACCGCCACGACGGAGATGACCGAGATCAGCAGCAGGTCCATGGGGCCCCTTCGGTCCGGATCGGCGCAGCATGGCAGACCGTGAGGCCCGGCGACGAGGGACCTCGGTCCCAGTCGACCCGGCCACCGGTCCCTTGCTCGGTCAGCCGGAATCCGCGCTCGATCCTGCCCCGGCACGGGTCGCCGGAGGTACCGTGAGCGAGCCCGACCGAGCCCGGGCGAGGAAGCCGGTGACGACGCAGATGACGGCGACCGATGCGGGTGCGCCGGAGCACCGCTGGGTGCCCCGCGTGCGCGCCATCGTGGCCGAGCACCAGCACCGTCGGGGACCCCTGCTGCCGGTCCTGCACGCCGTGCAGGCCGAGTTCGGCTACCTCCCGGCGGAGGCGGTGCGGGTGGTCGCCGACGCGCTCAACCTCACCCGCGCCGACGTCCACGGCGTGGTGACCTTCTACCGCGACTTCCGCCGGTCGGCGCCGGGGCGCACGGTCGTCCGGATCTGCCGGGCGGAGGCGTGCCAGGCCGTGGGCGCCCGCGCCCTGGTCAGCGAGGCCGAGGACGTGCTCGGGATCCCGCTGGGCGGGACCACCGCGGACGGGGCGGTGACGCTGGGCGAGGTGTTCTGCCTCGGCAACTGCGCCCTCGGGCCCAGCGTGCAGGTCGGCGACCGGCTCGTCGGCCGGGTCGACCGGGCCCGGCTGCGCGCCCTGCTGGACGACGTCGCGCCGGGGGCCACCGGATGAGCTCGCCTCCGGTCACCGTGTACGTGCCTTCCGACGCCGCGGCCCGCTCGGTCGGGGCCGACGAGGTGGCCGCGGCGCTGGATCGCGAGGCGGCGACTGCCGGGCGGGAGGTGCGGGTCGTGCGCACCGGGTCGCGCGGCCTGCTCTGGCTGGAGCCGCTGGTCGAGGTGGCCACGCCCGACGGCCGGCACGCCTACGGCCCGGTGGGCCCCTCCGACGTCCCCGGGCTGGTCGGAGCCGGGCTGCTCGACGGGGCCGCGCATCCGCTCGGGCTGGGTCCCGCCGATGAGCTGCCCTGGCTGCGCGACCAGACCCGGCTGGCGTTCACCCGGGTCGGCGTGGTCGATCCGCTGTCCGTCGAGGACTTCCTGGCCCACGGCGGACTGAGCGGCCTGCGCCGGGCGCTGGCCATGGCGCCCGCCGACGTCGTGGCGGAGGTCACCGCGAGCGGGCTGCGTGGCCGTGGGGGCGCCGGGTTCCCCGCCGGCATCAAGTGGCGGACGGTGCTGGAGTCCGCCGGCTCGCCCCGCTTCGTCTGCTGCAACGCCGACGAGGGCGACAGCGGCACGTTCGCCGACCGGATGCTGATGGAGGGCGACCCGTTCGCCCTCATCGAGGGCATGCTCATCGCCGGGCACGCCGTCGGCGCCGGCGAGGGCTTCGTGTACGTCCGGTCGGAGTACCCGGACGCGATCCGGACGCTCTCGGCCGCCGTCGCCGCCGCGTACGCCGAGGGCTGGCTGGGCGGCGACGCCCTGGGGCCGGCGCGCCCGTTCGACCTGGAGGTCCGGGTCGGCGCCGGCGCATACATCTGCGGCGAGGAGACCTCGATGCTGGAGAGCCTCGAGGGCCGGCGGGCCGTCGTCCGGGCCAAGCCGCCGGTCCCGGCGGTCGCCGGGCTGTTCGGCCGACCCACCGTCGTCAACAACGTGCTCACCCTGGTGTCGGTCCCCCCGGTGCTGGCCCACGGCGCGCCGGCCTACCAGGCCCTCGGGGTGCACCGCTCGCGCGGCACCCAGGTCTTCCAGCTCGGCGGCAACGTGGCCCGCGGCGGGATCGTCGAGGTGCCGTTCGGGATCACGGTGCGCGAGCTCGTCGACGGCTTCGGCGGCGGGACCGCGTCCGGGCGGCCGGTCCGCGCCGTGCAGGTGGGCGGACCGCTGGGGTCGTACCTGCCGGAGGCTCTCCTCGACCTGCCGATGGACTACGAGGCGCTGGCCGCGGTCGGGGCGATGCTGGGGCACGGTGGCGTCGTCGTCTTCGACGACACCGTCGACATGGCCGCCCAGGCCCGGTTCGCGATGGAGTTCTGCGCGGAGGAGTCCTGCGGCAAGTGCACCCCGTGCCGGGTGGGCTCGGTGCGCGGTGTCGAGGTGATCGACCGGATCGTCGCCGCGCGCACCGACGACGAGCGCAACGCGGGGCTCGTGCTGCTCGAGAGCCTCTGCGACGTGATGGTGGGCGGCTCGCTGTGCGCGATGGGCTCGCTCACCCCCCAGCCGGTGCGCAGCGCCCTCACCCACTTCCCCGAGGACTTCGACGGACCGAGGACGACGCCATGAGCCTGTTGAAGGAACCCGATCTGGGGACACCGGGCCGGGCCGGCCCGGACGTGGTGGACGTCGAGGTCGACGGCGTCGCCCTGCGGGTACCGGAGGGCACGTCGGTCCTGCGGGCGGCCGCACTGGCCGGCGTCGAGATCCCCAAGCTGTGCGCGACCGACCAGCTCGACGCGTTCGGCTCCTGCCGGCTCTGCCTGGTCGAGATCGACGGGGTGCGCGGCACCCCGGCCTCGTGCACGACGCCCGTGTCGCCGGGGATGCGGGTGGCCACCCAGACCCCGCGGCTGGCCGACCTGCGCCGCGGTGTGATGGAGCTCTACATCTCCGACCACCCGCTGGACTGCCTGACCTGCCCGGCCAACGGCGACTGCGAGCTGCAGGACATGGCGGGCGTGGTCGGGCTGCGCGAGGTCCGCTACGGCTACGCCGGCGAGAACCACCTGGACGCCGAGGCCGACCGCAGCAACCCGTACTTCGACTTCGACGCCTCGAAGTGCATCGTGTGCAGCCGGTGCGTGCGGGCCTGCGCCGAGGTGCAGGGCACGTTCGCCCTGACGATCCAGGGGCGCGGCTTCGACTCCACCGTGGCGGCCGGCGCCGGCGAGACGTTCATGGCGTCGGAGTGCGTGTCCTGCGGGGCGTGCGTGCAGGCCTGCCCGACCTCCACCCTGCAGGAGCGCTCCGTCGTCGAGCTGGGGATGCCCACCCGCACGGTCCTGACCACCTGTGCCTACTGCGGGGTCGGCTGCTCGTTCAAGGCCGAGCTGCGCGGGGACGAGGTCGTCCGGATGGTGC
>DAIRVJ010000036.1:0-18076 GCA_036802895.1 Candidatus Nanopelagicales bacterium | reverse complement strand
GTGGCCAGTCCCAGCAGGGTGGCCAGTCCCAGCAGGGTGGCCAGTCCCAGCAGGGCCCCCGCTACGACGACGAGTTCGACGGCAGCGGGGCCCGCCGCCGCCGCCGGGGCCGCAACCGCGACCGGCAGCGCCCGGTGCGCGAGCGCGAGCGATTCGGGGGGGAGGCCGAGCCGGTCATCAGCGAGGACGACGTGCTGGTCCCGGTCGGCGGCATCCTCGACGTCCTCGACAGCTACGCCTTCGTGCGCACCTCCGGGTACCTGCCGGGGCCGAACGACGTCTACGTGTCCCTCGCCCAGGTTCGCAAGTACGGCCTGCGCAAGGGGGACGCGGTGACCGGCGCCGTGCGCCAGCCCAAGGACGGCGAGCGCCGCGACAAGTTCAATGCGCTGGTCCGGATGGACACCGTGAACGGCGCCGACCCGGACGCTGCGCGCGGTCGCCCCGACTTCGGCAAGCTGACCCCCCTGTACCCGCAGGAGCGGCTGCGCCTGGAGACCGAGCCCGCCAACCTCACCACCCGGGTCATCGACCTGGTCGCCCCGATCGGCAAGGGCCAGCGCGGGCTCATCGTCTCGCCGCCGAAGGCCGGCAAGACGATGGTGCTGCAGGCGATCGCCAACGCGATCACCACGAACAACCCCGAGGCTCACCTCATGGTCGTGCTCGTCGACGAGCGACCGGAGGAGGTCACCGACATGCAGCGGTCGGTGAAGGGCGAGGTCATCGCCTCGACCTTCGACCGGCCGGCCGAGGACCACACGACGGTGGCCGAGCTCGCCATCGAACGGGCCAAGCGGCTCGTCGAGCTGGGACACGACGTCGTCGTGCTGCTGGACTCCATCACCCGGCTGGGCCGGGCCTACAACCTGGCCGCGCCCGCCTCCGGTCGGATCCTGTCCGGCGGCGTGGACTCCAGCGCCCTGTACCCGCCCAAGCGGTTCTTCGGCTCCGCCCGGAACATCGAGCACGGCGGCTCGCTGACGATCCTCGCCACGGCCCTGGTCGAGACCGGCTCGAAGATGGACGAGGTCATCTTCGAGGAGTTCAAGGGCACCGGGAACATGGAGCTCAAGCTCGACCGCAAGCTGGCGGACAAGCGCGTGTTCCCTGCGGTCGACGTCAACCCCTCCGGCACCCGCAAGGAGGAGATCCTGCTGTCGGCCGACGAGCTGAAGGTCGTCTGGAAGCTGCGCCGGGTCCTGCACGCCCTCGACTCCCAGCAGGCGATCGAGCTGCTGCTGTCGAAGCTGCGGGAGACCAAGAGCAACGCCGAGTTCCTGCTCCAGGTGCAGAAGACGACACCGATGTCCGGCGGCGACGACTGACTGACTGGCGACTCAAGAGCCGCCTGAGGGCTCCCGATGTAGCAGACGGGGTGAACGTCACCCACCTGGAGCAACGCGGAGTCTGACCCATGGTCCGGATCGTGGTCGTCGAGGACGATCCGGACATCCGTGAGCTGGTCGAGTTCAAGCTCGTCCGGGCGGGGTACGACGTCCGGACGGCGGCTGACGGCAAAGCGGGCCTCGACGCGGTGCTCGAGGAGCAGCCCGACCTGGTCGTCCTCGACGTCATGCTGCCCGGGATGACCGGGCTGGACGTCTGCCGGGCGATCCGAGGCACCGAGCAGGTGGCCCGGACCCCGATCATGATCTTCACGGCGCGCGTCCAGGAGAACGACATCCAAGCCGGCTTCGCGGCCGGGGCCGACGACTACGTCACCAAGCCCTTCAGCGCGAAGGAGCTGCTCAGCCGGGCTCAGGCCCTCCTGTCGAGAGCCGGGTGAACGGCCCCGTCGTCCTGCAGGCGGCGCTGGCGGCCCTGGCCGCGGTGCTGCTCGTGCTCGGTCTGGCCATCTCAGGTCGGCGGATCGGTCGCCAGGCCGGCCAGCGCGGGCGAGGCGCCCTCGCCCAACCGGTCTACGCCCGGCTGCTCGCCGTGGTGGCCGGCGAGGCCGAGCCTGAGGACCTCGCCGTGCTCGCCGACCTGGGGCGGGTCCGCTGGGCGGCCATCGAGGGACACCTGCTCCGGCTGCTCCGCAAGGTGCACGGGGAAGGGCGACAGCTGCTGGTCGACCTGCTGGACGTGCAGGGCAGGCTCACGCTGGCCCGGCGCCGCACCCGGGCGTTCGGATCGGTGCGCCGGGCGCGCGCGGCCGAACTGCTCGGCCTCGCCGGGCGGGTCGACGCCGTCCCGGACCTCGTCCTCCTCCTGACCGACCGCAGCCCCGAGGTGCGGCAGGTCGCCGCCCGCGCCTTGGGCCGGATCGGGGATCCGGCGGCCACGCCCCACTTGGTGGCTGCCCTGGCCGACCGTTCCGTGCCGGCCCGCTCCGTGGCACCGGCCCTGGTCCGACTGGCGCCGGAGGCGGACGACCTGCTCACCGCGGCCGCCATCCACCCCGACCGGCTGGTCCGCTCGTTCGTCGTCGAGGTCCTCGGCCTGCGCGGCTCCCCGGCCGTGGTGCCGGTGGTGACGGTGGCCCTCGAACGAGACCCGGACGCCGAGGTCCGGCTCCGCGCGGCGAAGGCCCTCGGCCGGATCGGCCTGCCCTCGTCCTTTCGCCCGCTGCTGCGCGCCGCCCACAGCGACCCGTCCGACGGCGTCCGGGCGTTCGCCGCTCGCGCCCTCGGCGACGTCGGCGACCCGGCGGCGGTGCAGACCCTGCGTCGGCTGCTCGCCGACCCCGCCTACTGGGTAGCGCACAACTCCGCCCGGGCCCTCGCCCGGCTCGGACCCGAGGGACTCACCGCCCTGCGGCTCGCGACCGGCTCGCGACGGGCCGGCGCCGTGGCGCACGCGCGGGAGGCGCTGGCCGTCGCCCACCTGGAGCGAGTCGGTCGGGTCGACCGGGTGGGCGCGCGCCTACCGACCCGTCGTCCCAGTCCGCCCCGGGCCCGCCCGGAGCTGCTTCGGCGAGGCGCCTGATGGGCGCCCTGCGCGAGCTGGTCGTCTCGGTGCTCGCCGGCCTGGATGTGTTCGTCCTCAGCTACTTCCTGGTGCTGAACAGCAGCTACCTCGTGCTGATCGGCCTGGCCGCCCTGGAGTCCACCCAGCACATGCGCCGCCTCTGGCACTCGGGCTACGAGGACATGTACGCGAGCCCCTTCACCCTGCCGGTCTCGATCATCGCGCCCGCGTACAACGAAGAGGCGACGATCGTGGAGAGCACGCGCGCGATGCTCGGCCTGCGCTACCCCGAGTTCGAGGTGGTGGTGGTCGACGACGGCTCCACCGACGGCATGTTCGACGCGCTCGCCGACGCGTTCGGCCTGGTCGAGCTGCCGAGAGTGCTGCCCCGCGACGTCCCCACCGTGGTCCAGCCGGACTCGCTGCACGTGCCCGCGGACGGTCAGCCGCTGGTCGTCGTGCGCAAGCCGAACTCCGGGCGGTCGGACGCGATCAACGTCGGCCTGAACGTCGCCCGCTACCCGCTGGTCTGCACGATCGACGGAGACTCGATCCTCGACCCGGAGGCGCTGCTGACGGTGTCCAAGCCGTTCGCCGACGACCCCGACCGGGTCGTCGCGGCTGGTGGCGTGATCCGGGCGGCCAACGGCTGCCGGATCTCCGGTGGACGGGTGGTCGACGTCCGGCTGCCGCGCGGGTGGCTCCCGCGCATCCAGGTCGTGGAGTACCTGCGGGCGTTCCTGATGGGCCGAGCGGGCTGGTCCCGGCTCGGCGCGCTCACCGTCATCTCGGGGGCGTTCAGCCTGTTCCGCCGGGACGTCCTGGTGGCGGTCGGCGGTCTGGACCACACCTGCATCGGCGAGGACTTCGAGGTCGTCCTGAGGATTCACCGCCGGATGCGCGACCTGAAGCGTGACTACCGCATCGTGTTCGTCAACGAACCGGTGGCCTGGACCGAGGTGCCCAGCACCCGTTCCGTCCTGGCCCGGCAGCGCCGCCGGTGGCACCGCGGTCTGATCGAGGTGCTGTGGCGGCACCGCTCGATGGTCGGCAACCCGAGATACGGCCGGATCGGCCTCGTCGCGCTGCCGTACGCGGTGGCGTTCGAGCTGCTGGCTCCCGTCGTCGAGCTGCTCGGTCCCTTCGCCGTCGCGCTCGGCTTCCTGGTCGGGGCGGTCGACGTGCAGTTCGGCCTGCTGTTCCTGCTCGTCGCGGTCGGTTACGGCCTGGTGCTGTCCCTCGGCGCCTTCGCCGTGGAGGAGTTCTCCTTCCACAAGTACCACCGATGGCGCGACGTGGGCACCCTGGTCGTGGCCGCCTTCGTGGAGAACGTGGGCTTCCGCCAGATGCACGCCCTGTGGCGGCTGCAGGGCCTGCGTGCCTGGGTGCGCGGCGACAAGCAGGTGTGGGGGGAGATGACCAGGACCGGCTTCGACACCGGGGCCGACAGCGTGGCGTCGCGCGCCCGCGGCTGACCGGCCTCGGCCGGCGGGAACAGCCGCAGGCTCCACGGCGTTTGGGCCTGCGGCGGCGTCCTGGCACACTGGACGCCTGGCGCCGGTTCACGCCGTTCGGCGACCCGGTCCACCACCCGGACAGGAGACCTCCGTGAAGCCCGACATCCACCCGACCTACGTGGAGACGCAGGTCACCTGCACCTGCGGCAACACGTTCACCACGCGGTCGACCGCGCGCAACGGCGTCATCCACGCCGACGTGTGCTCGGCCTGCCACCCCTTCTACACGGGCAAGCAGAAGATCCTGGACACCGGTGGCCGCGTGGCCCGGTTCCAGCAGCGCTTCGGCTCGAAGTAGCGACGTCGACGGCGCCGTCCCGGAGGTCCGGGGCGGCGCCGTTCGCCGTACCGGGAGCGGCTGAGCAGGACGAGAGGCGGATGCGCGGTGTTCGAGCACGTCGAGGAGATGGTGGCCGAGCACGCCCGGCTCGAGGAGCAGCTGGCCGACCCCTCCGTGCACGCCGATCCTGCGGTGGCTCGCCGGCTCGGGCGGCGCTACGCCGAGCTGGGCCCCGTGGTCGCGGCCTACCGGTCCTGGCGGTCGACGGTCGGGGACCTCGCCGCGGCGGAGGAGCTGGCGCGGGAGGACCCGTCGTTCGCGGCGGAGGCCGAGCAGCTCGCCGCTCGCCGCGACGCCCTCGTCGAGGAGCTCACCGTCCTGCTCGTGCCGCGCGACCCAGACGACGACCGCGACGTCATCCTCGAGATCAAGGCCGGCGAGGGCGGGGACGAGTCGGCCCTGTTCGCCGGCGACCTGCTGCGCATGTACGAGCGGTACGCCGAGCGTCGGGGCTGGACGGTCGAGGTCATCGACGCCCAGGAGTCCGACCTCGGGGGGTACAAGGGGGTCGCCGTCGCGGTCAAGAGCCGTCGCACGCCCGCCCCCGGGGACGCGCCGTTTGCGCGGCTGAAGTACGAGGGGGGCGTGCACCGGGTCCAGCGGGTGCCGGCGACCGAGTCCCAGGGCCGCATCCACACCTCGGCCGCCGGCGTCCTGGTGCTGCCCGAGGCCGAGGACGTCGACGTCACGGTCGACCTCAACGACCTGCGGATCGACGTCTTCCGCAGCAGCGGCCCCGGCGGTCAGAGCGTGAACACCACCGACTCAGCCGTGCGGATCACCCACCTGCCGACCGGCATCGTGGTCTCCTGCCAGAACGAGAAGTCCCAGCTGCAGAACAAGGAGTCCGCCTTGCGGATCCTGCGCGCCCGGCTGCTCGCGATGGCCCAGGAGGCCGCGGACTCGGCCGCCTCGGACGTGCGCCGCTCGCAGGTGCGCACGGTCGACCGGAGTGAGCGGATCCGCACCTACAACTACCCCGAGAACCGCATCTCGGACCACCGCACGGGGTACAAGGCGTACAACCTGGACCAGGTGCTCGACGGTGACCTCGACCCCGTCGTGCAGTCGGCCCTGGACGCCGACCTCGCGTCCCGGCTGGCCGGGGAGTCCTGACTCCATGGCCCGGTTGCGGAACGTGCTGTCGGCGACCACCACGCGGCTGGCCGCCGCGGGCGTGCCGTCGGCGCGCCATGACGCCGAAGCGTTGGCCGCCCACGTCTTGGGCGTCAGCCGGGGATCGCTCGCGGCCGAGCAGGAGATCGACGAGGCGGCGCTGGAGCCGCTGGTCGCCCGTCGCGCCTCCCGTGAGCCGCTGCAGCACATCCTCGGTCGGGCCGCCTTCCGCCACATCGATGTCGCCGTAGGACCCGGGGTGTTCGTGCCACGGCCGGAGACCGAGCTGCTCGCCGGGTTCGCCATCGACCGAGCCCGGGAGGTCGTTGGCCGGCGCCCCGTGGTGGTCGACCTGTGCACCGGGTCGGGCGTGATCGCGCTGTCCGTCGCCGACGAGGTGCCCGACGCCGAGGTGCACGCGGTGGAGCTCTCCGACCAGGCGCTGGCCTGGGCGGGGCGCAACTTGGCCGGCTCGGGTGTTCACCTTCACGCGGGCAACGCGGCATTCGCCCTGCCGGCCTACGACCGGCTGGTCGACGTCGTCGTGGCCAACCCGCCCTACATCCCGCCCGACGGGCAGATCCGCGACCCCGAGGTGCTCGCCCACGACCCGCCGCTGGCCCTGTGGGGCAGCGGCCCGGACGGGCTCGACACGGTGCGGGCGGTCGCCCTGAGTGCAGCCCGGCTGCTGCGGCCAGGAGGCTGGTTCGCCGTCGAGCACGCCGACGTCCAAGGTCCGGCCGTGGTCGCCCTGCTGCAGGCTCAGCAGGTGTGGGTGGAGGTTGCCGACCACCGAGACCTGGCCGGCCGGGACCGGTACACGGTCAGCCGGCGGACGTGAGCCGATGAGCCTGCGGATCACCTGCAACGACCCCCGTGACCCCGCCGAGCGGGACCGCGGAGTCCGGCTCGCCGTCGAGGCTGCTGGACGCGGGGACCTCGTCGTCCTGCCCACCGAGACCGTGTACGGACTCGGCTGCGACGCGTTCCGCGCCGACGGGGTGGCCCGGCTGCTGGCCGCCAAGGGTCGGGGCCGTGACCTCCCCCTGCCGGTGCTCATCGGTTCGAGCCGCACGCTGGCCGGGCTCACCGGGTGGGTGACCGCCGACGGCGAGCGGCTGGCCGAGGCCTTCTGGCCGGGGCCGCTCACTCTCGTCGTCCGGCAGGCCGCGTCCCTGGCCTGGGACCTCGGGGACTCCCGCGGGACGGTGAGCGTGCGGATGCCCCTGCACCCCCTGGCGCTCGACGTGCTGCGGGCCGTCGGCCCGATGGCGGTCACGGGCGCCGGTCGGGCGGGCGAGCCGCTGGCCGCGACCTGCGACGAGGCCGAGGCCGCGCACGGCGACGCCGTGCAGGTGTACCTCGACGCCGGGCCCTGCGCCGGGCTGGTGCCGTCGACCGTGGTCGACGTCACGACCCCGTTCCCGCGGATGCTGCGCGAGGGGGCGATCTCGCTGGAGCAGCTGAGGGCCGTCGCCCCGGACGTCGAGGCCGTCCGGTGAGCGACCTGCTCGTCCTGCACGTGTGCACCGGCAACATCTGTCGCTCGCCGATGGCCGAGCGGATCATGCGTGGCGAGCTCGACCGGCGGTTCGGACCGGCCGCAGGCACGATCCGGGTGGCCGGGGCCGGGACGTCCACGGTGCACGCCGGCGACCCGATGCAGCCGCCCGCGGCGATCGTGCTGGCCGAGCTGGGCTACGACCCGACCGGGTTCGCGGCCACCCCGCTGCGGGCCGCGCTGGTCGCCGACGCGGGACTGGTGCTCACCGCCACCCGTCGGCACCGGGACAGGGTGCTGGCGACCGACCGGTCGGCCGCCAGCAGGACGTTCCTGCTGCGCGAGCTGGCCCGGCTGGCCGGGTCGATCGACCCGGCGCACCTGCCTCCCGGCAGCCCGGCCCAGCGGCTCGGCGCGCTCGTCGCCCTCGCCCACCAGGCGCGGGTCGGCACGAACGGGGCGGTCTCACCGGCCGACGACATCGAGGACCCGTACGGCGAGCCGCTGGCCGTCTACCGGGCGACCGCGGCCGAGATCCGGGCGGCGACAACGGCTCTGCTGGGTCCCCTGTGGGGCGGGTCCTAGACTGCGGGCAGCGAGCCGAGCCCGACGACCGCAGAGCGGAGACTGCCATGACCGAGACGCCGTTCTGGGGGCCGGACTTCGACCAGCTGCAGCGCGAGGACCCGGACATCGCCGAGGTGGTGCTCGCCGAGCTGGACCGCCAGCGCGGCGGGCTGCAGCTGATCGCCAGCGAGAACTTCACCTCACCAGCGGTGCTCGCAGCGCTGGGGTCCACGCTCAGCAACAAGTACGCGGAGGGTTACCCGGGTCGTCGGTACTACGGGGGCTGCGCCGAGGTCGACAAGGCCGAGCTGATCGGGATCGAGCGCGCCAAGGCGCTGTTCGGCGCTGACCACGCGAACCTCCAGCCGCACTCCGGCGCCAGCGCCAACCTGGCCGCCTACGGGGCGTTCGTGGTGCCCGGCGAGACCGTGCTCGCGATGAGCCTGCCGCACGGCGGCCACCTCACGCACGGCTCGAAGGTCAACTTCTCCGGCAAGTGGTTCAGCGTCATCTCCTACGGCGTCCATCGGGACACCGAGCTGATCGACTACGACCAGGTCCGCGACCTGGCCCTCGAGCACCGACCCAAGATGATCATCTGCGGGGCCACGGCCTACCCCCGGCTCATCGACTTCGCCGCCTTCCGGTCGATCGCCGACGAGTCCGGGGCGATCCTCATGGTCGATGCGGCCCACTTCATCGGGCTCGTGGCCGGCGGGGCGATCCCGAGCCCGGTGCCGTACGCGGACGTGGTCACGTTCACCACGCACAAGGTGCTGCGCGGGCCGCGCGGCGGGATGATCCTCAGCCGGTCCGAGCACGCGGCGGCCATCGACAAGGCGGTCTTCCCGATGATGCAGGGCGGACCCCTGATGCATGCGGTCGCGGCCAAGGCGGTGGCCCTGCGTGAGGCGGCCTCACCGGAGTACCGCGACTACGCCCGGCAGGTCGTGCTCAACGCGCAGGCCCTGGCCGAAGGGCTGGCCGCCGAGGGCATGCGGCCGGTGTCCGGGGGGACGGACACCCACCTGGCGCTCATCGACCTCCAGCAGGTCGGGGTGACCGGCGCGGACGCCGAGGTGCGCTGCGACGCCGCCCGGATCACGCTGAACAAGAACGCGATCCCCTACGACCCCCAGCCTCCTGCGGTCGGTTCGGGGATCCGGGTGGGAACCCCGGCCGTCACGACCCAGGGCATGGCCGAGGCCGACATGAAGGAGATCGCCGGCCTGATCGGGCGAGCCGTCCGCGACGCCGACGGCTCGGCGACAGCGGACGTCGCTGCGGCGGTCACCGGCCTGGTGGCCAAGCACCCCGCGTACCCGCGCGGCTGAGCGGGCCGCCGGGTGCGCGAGTACCTGCTGACCCTTCTCGTCGCCGCGGCGGTCACCTACCTCGCCGCGGGCCCGGTGCGCGCGGTCGCCTCCCGCTTCGGTGTCGTGGCCCCGGTCCGTGACCGTGACGTGCACGCCGACGCCGTGCCGCGGCTGGGCGGCCTGGCCATGCTGCTCGGCCTGTTGGCGGCGCTCGCGGTCGCCTATCGGC
Source organism: Candidatus Nanopelagicales bacterium (assembly GCA_036802895.1). Lineage (GTDB taxonomy): Bacteria > Actinomycetota > Actinomycetes > Prado026 > Prado026 > DAIRVJ01. Next base: position 8,577 of record DAIRVJ010000036.1, on the reverse strand, counting down.
TGCCCCTGCTCGGCAGGGTGTTCGAGGCGCAGGAGCCGCAGGCGGTTCTGACCGCAGCCGTGGTCATCTGCCTCCTGGGGGCCATCGACGACGTCTGGGGGCTCGACGCCGTCACGAAGCTCGCCGGTCAGGTCCTGGCGGCGGGCCTGATGGCGCTGCAGGGAGTCCAGCTGCTGTGGCTGCCCTGGCCCGGGCAGACCATCGTGCTCGACTCGACGACGGGCACCCTCGTCACGGTGCTCGTCGTGGTGGCCACCGTGAACGCGGTGAACTTCGTGGACGGGCTGGACGGCCTCGCCGCGGGCATCGTCGGGATCGCCGCCAGCGCGTTCTTCCTCTTCTCCTACCTGCTCGCCGTCCAGAACTCCCTCGACCGGGCGCTCACCCCCTCCCTGCTGTCCGCCGCCCTGGTGGGCGTGTGCGGTGGCTTCCTGGTGCACAACGTCCACCCGGGCCGCTTGTTCATGGGCGACTCCGGGTCGATGCTGATCGGACTGCTCCTCGCGGCCGCCTCGATCACCCTGACCGGCCGGGTCGACTACTACCAGTTCTCCAGCCGCGACCTCTTCCCGACCGTCGTGCCGACCCTGCTCCCGTTCGCGGTGCTGGCGGTCCCGTTCCTCGACCTCGGGCTGGCCGTGGTCCGGCGGACCCGGGCCGGCCGCTCGCCGTTCGCGCCGGACAAGCAGCACCTGCACCACCGGCTGCTCGAGATCGGCCACACGCAGCGGCGCGCGGTCACGATCATGTACCTGCTCACCGCGCTGCTCGCCTACGGCGCGGTCGCGGTGGCGGTGCTGCCGCTGCCGCTGGCCGGGGTGCTCTTCACGGTCGGCCTCGGCACCCTGGCGGTGTTCACCCAGTGGCCCCGGGTCCGTTCCTCGCATCCATGAAGGGATCTCGCGCGCGCCCCCGCCAGGCGAACCGCCAGGTCCGGCTGGCCGCCTCGGGCACGCTGCTGGTCGGCCTGCTCGCGGCCCTCGGCTGGGGGTTGGCCGACGGGACCGACGGATGGGTGTCCGCCGCGCTCGGCACCGGCCTGGTGATCGGCTTCTTCGCCTCGGGCTTCGTCCCCTTGGTGGTGGCCCGCACCGGGGGCCTGCGGGCCGGCGCGGGTCTGGCCGTCCTGCTGCTCACCTACACCCTGCGACTGGCGCTCGTGCTGCTCGCGCTCCGGCTCGCAACCAGGGCCGACTTCGTGCACCCGACAGCCCTCGGGACCACCCTCGTGGTGACCGCGCTGGCCTGGTCGGGCGTGCACCTCGCGGTGGTCATGCGCGCCGCGCGCACCCGGTAGGATCCGTGCCCGATGAGCTCCGAGGCGCCCGACGACTCCGGTCGGGGGGCGCAGACCGACGCGTGGGGAGCCCTCAGCCTGGTCGTGTCCGGCGTCCTGGTCTGGGGCGGCGTCGGATGGCTGCTGTCCGCCTGGCTGGGCAACCCGGTGTTCGTGGCGGTCGGCCTGGTGCTCGGGATGGGCGCCGCGCTGTACCTGGTGTGGCTTCGATACGGTAGGCCCGAGCCTGGCTCGACGCCCGAACCGCCCGCGGGAGGAAGGACGCAGTGAGCACGCACCTGCTCGCCGCCGAGGGATCGGGGTTCCAGAGTCCCGGTCCCGGCGACTTCGAGTTCCCGCCGATCTTCGGCGAGGGAACCTTCGTCACCAAGCCGATGCTCATCATCGTCCTGATGACCCTGGTGGTGGCGGTCTTCTTCTACCTCTCCGCGCGCCGGGCGGCGGCCGTGCCCGGGCGGCTGCAGTTCGTCGGCGAGAACGTCTACGGATTCGTGCGCAACCAGATCGCGGTCGACGCGATCGGCCGGGAGGGGCTGCGGTTCGTCCCCTACCTGGCGACGCTGTTCGTCTTCATCGTCGCCCTGAACATCTCGGGCATCATCCCGTTCCTGCAGTTCCCCGCGACCTCCCGGATCGCGATCCCGCTGTTCCTGGCGGTGATCTCCTGGGTGATCTACAACTACGTCGGCATCCGCCGCCAAGGGCTCGTCGGCTACTTCAGGAACATGATGTTCCCCTCCGGCATCCCCTGGCCGGTCTACATCCTGCTGTCGCCCATCGAGCTGGTCTCGACCGTGTTGATCCGCCCGCTCACGCTCACCCTGCGACTCACCTTCAACATGTTCGCCGGGCACCTGGTGCTGCTGCTCTTCGTGCTCGGCGGCGAGTTCCTGGTCTTCGAGAAGGGGGGGGCGGTGGGGATCGCCGCCGGCTCGGTCTCCCTGCTCGGCAGCATCGTGCTGACGTTCTTCGAAGGCTTCGTCCAGATCCTGCAGGCCTACGTCTTCGTGCTGCTCACCGCCCTGTACATCGGCGGCGCGCTCGTCGAAGAGCACTGACTCCGTCAACCTTGAGCTTCGTCAACCCGCTGAGAAAGGAACCAGGATGACCGGCAGCCTCAACATGGTGGGCTACGGCCTCGCGGCCATCGGCCCCGGTGTGGGCATCGGCTTGATCTTCGCCGCCTACATCAACGGCGTCGCGCGGCAGCCCGAGGCTCGCAACGTGCTCCAGGGCATCGCGATCCTCGGCTTCGCGCTCGCCGAGGCGCTGGCGATCATCGGTATCGGCCTCGCCTTCGCGCTCTAGGGCCATGACGACACTCACCCTCGGGATCGCTCGGCTGCCCCTCGCCGAGGAGCCGAGCCCGCTGCTGCCCCACCTGTCCGAGCTCATCGTCGGGCTGGTGGCTTTCACGCTGCTGTTCCTGTTCCTCCGAGCGAAGGTCTTCCCGATGTTCGAGAAGGTCTACGCCGAGCGACACGAGGCGATCGAGGGCGGGATCGAGCGCGCCAGACAGGCGGAGGAGCAGGCCAACCTGGCGCTCGCTCAGTACCGCCAGCAGCTCGCCGAGGCTCGCCACGAGGCGTCGGAGATCCGAGCCCAGGCGCAGGCCGACCGCCAAGCCATGATCGAGCAGGCCCGCGGCGACGCGGCGCAGGCGGCCGACCAGGTGGCCCGACGCGCCCAGGAGGCGCTGGCGGGGGAGTCGCACGCGGTCCGCAGCGCCCTCACCCGTGACCTCGGGGCCGTCTCCGTCGACCTGGCCGGCAAGATCGTCGGGGAGTCGCTGGCGGACGACGCGCGGATCCGGGCCACGGTCGACCGGTTCATCGCCGACCTCGAGTCGGCGGCGGCGCGCACCTCCGAGCAGGCCTGATGATCGGGTCCAGCCGCTGGTCGGTCGTCGAGGCGTCGGAGGCGCTCGTCGAGCAGTCCCGCACGACCGGCACGACCGGCTTCGCGGCGCTGTCCGCGGAGCTGTTCGCGGTGACCCGCCTGCTGGACGACCAGCGCGACCTCCGGCGGGCGCTCTCCGATGGAGGCACCGAGCCGGGTCAGCGGGTCGACCTGGCTCGTGGGCTGCTCGGCGCTCGGGTGTCGGCGGCGACGCTCGCGGTGGTCGAGGACCTCGTCCGCCGCCGGTGGTCAGGGGGGGCGGACCTCGTCGACGCCACGGAGCGACTGGGCGCCCTCGCCGGGTTCCTCGCGGCCGAGACCGCCGGCACGCTGGACGCCGTCGAGGACCAGCTGTATCGGGTGGGCCGGGTCGTGGAGACCGACCCGGGACTGCGCTCCACCCTGTCCGACCGCTGGCTGCCGGCCGAGCGCAAGGTCGCGCTGCTACACGACCTGTTCGCCGAGCGGATCGACTCGAGCACTCTGTCGGTCGTCGAGCAGCTGGCCAGCAGTCCGCGTGGCCGCCGGTTCGAGGCCGCCGTCCAGGAGTTCGCGGCGCTCGCCTCCGAACGGCACGGCGAGCTGCTCGCCGAGGCGCACGTCGCGGCCCCGCTCACGGCCGAGCAGTCCCGTCGGCTGGCGGCGGTGCTCCAGCGGATCTACGGGCGGCCGGCCCGGGTCGCCGAGGTGATCGACCCCGCGGTGCTCGGCGGCGTCCGGCTGGTCGTCGGCGACGAGATCATCGACGGCAGCGTGGCCCGGCGGCTCGAACAGGCCCGGCAGCAAGTGGCCGGCTGACCCCCAGACGGCACCACGGAACGCTCAACAGAACAGCCCCACGACCGACACCCGGCCTGGCCGGCGAGGCGACACGAGAGAGCAGGGACGTCCATGACCGAGCTGACGATCCGCCCGGAGGAGATCCGTGACGCGATCGAGCGGAATGTCGCGGCCTATGCGCCGGAGACGGCGCGCGAGGAGGTCGGGCGGGTCCTCGAGACCGGCGACGGCATCGCCCGCGTCGAGGGGCTGCACTCGGCCATGACCAACGAGCTGCTCGAGTTCGAGGGCGGCCTGCTCGGGCTGGCTCTCAACCTCGACGTGCGCGAGATCGGCGTGGTCCTGCTCGGTGACGGCTCGAAGATCGAGGAGGGCCAGCCGGTCCGCCGTACCGGCGAGATCCTCTCGGTCCCCGTCGGCGACGGCTACCTCGGTCGCGTGGTCGACCCGTTGGGCAACCCGATCGACGGACTCGGCGAGATCGTGGGCGAGGCGCGGCGTGCCCTGGAGCTGCAGGCACCCTCCGTCGTCCAGCGGCAGCCGGTGAAGGAGCCGATGCAGACCGGCATCAAGGCGATCGACGCCATGACGGCGATCGGCCGCGGTCAGCGCCAGCTGATCATCGGAGACCGGCAGACGGGCAAGACTGCCGTGGCGATCGACACGATCATCAACCAGCGCGACAACTGGGCCTCCGGCGACCCGAAGCAGCAGGTCAAGTGCATCTACGTGGCCATCGGCCAGAAGGGGTCGACGATCGCGTCCGTCAAGGGCGCGCTCGAGGAGGCCGGAGCGATGGCCTACACCACCATCGTGGCCGCGCCCGCTTCCGACCCGGCCGGCTTCAAGTACCTGGCCCCCTACACCGGCTCGGCGATCGGTCAGCACTGGATGTACCAGGGCCAGCACGTGCTGATCATCTTCGACGACCTGTCCAAGCAGGCCGAGGCCTACCGGGCCGTGTCGCTGCTGCTGCGCCGCCCGCCCGGCCGCGAGGCTTACCCCGGCGACGTCTTCTACCTGCACTCCCGGCTGCTCGAACGCTGCGCGAAGCTCAGCGACGAGCTCGGCGGCGGCTCGATGACCGGCCTGCCGATCATCGAGACGAAGGCCAACGACGTGTCGGCCTACATCCCGACCAACGTCATCTCGATCACCGACGGCCAGTGCTTCCTGGAGTCCGACCTGTTCAACTCCGGCGTCCGGCCGGCGATCAACGTGGGCATCTCGGTCTCCCGGGTCGGGGGCTCAGCCCAGGTCAAGGCGATCCGGAAGGTGGCCGGCCGGCTGCGGCTGGACCTCGCCCAGTACCGCGAGCTGGAGGCGTTCTCCGCCTTCGGCTCCGACCTGGACGCCGCCTCGAAAGCGCAGCTGGAGCGGGGTGCTCGGCTGGTCGAGCTGCTCAAGCAGCCGCAGTACACCCCGTTCCCGATGCAGGAAGAGGTCGTGTCGGTGTGGGCCGGCACGACGGGCCGGCTCGACGAGGTGCCGGTCGAGGACATCCGTCGCTTCGAGTCGGAGTTCCTGGACTTCGTCAAGCGGGAGCACAGCGGCGTGCTGGCGACCATCGCCGAGACCAAGGACCTGTCCGACGACACGGTCGACCAGCTCGAGCGGGCGATCACCGCGTTCAAGGGGCAGTTCACGACCCACTCCGGCGAGATGCTGGTCAAGGACGAGCCGGTCGCCGCGCTCACCGAGGACGAAGTGGGCCACGAGACGATCACCCGACGGGTGCGTGCGAAGTGACGGGGGGCCGCTGACCGATGGGAGCCCAGCTCCGGGTCTACCGCCGGCGGATCCGCACCGTGCAGTCGACCAAGAAGATCACCAAGGCGATGGAGCTGATCGCCGCGTCCCGGATCGTCAAGGCGCAGCAGCGGCTCCAGGCGGCTGCGCCGTTCACCCGTGAGCTGGTGCGGGCGGTCTCGGCGGCGGCGTCGTACTCCACCTCCGTCGACGCCCACCCGCTGCTGGCCTCGGCTCGGCTGCAGGAGCGCGCGGCCATGCTGGTGATCTCCTCCGACCGTGGCCTGGCCGGGGCCTACTCCTCCAACGCGATCAAGGAGGGGGAGGCGCTGGCGAACCTGCTGCGCTCCGAGGGCAAGGAGGTCGTGCCCTACCTGGTCGGTCGCAAGGCGGTGAACTTCTACCGGTTCCGTGGCCGGGAGGTCCGCCAGTCGTGGACGGGGTTCTCCGAGGCCCCCGACTACGGGCACGCCCGGGAGATCGCGGACGCCCTGCTGCAGCTGTTCCTGGTCCCGACCGAGGAGGGCGGAGCCGACGAGATCCACATCGTCAGCACCCAGTTCGTCAACACCGTGACCCAGCGCACCTACGCCCGCCGGGTGCTGCCGCTGGAGGTCGTCGAGGAGGTCGTGCCGCTCGGCATCCCGGCTCCGAACCAGGGACCTCATGTCGAGGCCGTCGAGGACCGCGCCTTGTTCCCGCTCTATGAGTTCGAGCCCTCCCCGGACGCCGTCCTCGACGGGCTGCTGCCGCGCTACGTCGCGAACGTCGTGTACACGTCGCTGCTGAACGCGGCGGCGTCCGAGCACGCGGCCCGGCGCCGAGCGATGAAGTCCGCGACGGACAACGCGGAGGAGCTCATCAAGTCGCTGACGCGCCAGGCCAACCAGGCCCGTCAGGCCGAGATCACCCAGGAGATCAGCGAGATCGTCGGTGGCGCGGACGCGCTGACCGCCGCCACTGCAGGGAGTGAGTGAACGCCATGACCGCCACGACTGACGCCGTCACCGCCACAGGAGTGGGCCGGGTCGCCCGGGTCACCGGTCCGGTGGTCGACGTCGAGTTCCCCGTCGAGTCGATGCCCCAGCTGTACAACGCGCTCCACGTCGACGTTGCGGCCCAGGGCGCCGACACCGAGGCCCGCCTGCTCACCCTTGAGGTGGCCCAGCACATCGGCGGCAACCTGGTCCGGGCGATCTCGATGCAGCCGACCGACGGCTTGGTCCGCGGCGCGCCCGTCCGGGACACCGGCTCGCCGATCACCGTGCCCGTCGGGGACGTGACCAAGGGACACGTGTGGAACACCCTCGGCAAGCCGCTGGACGTGCCCGAGTCGTCGCTGGAGATCACCGAACGCTGGAGCATCCACCGCTCGGCGCCCGCGTTCGACCAGCTGGAGTCGAAGACCGAGGTGTTCGAGACCGGCATCAAGGTCATCGACCTGCTCACGCCGTACGTCAAGGGCGGCAAGATCGGCCTGTTCGGCGGTGCGGGCGTGGGCAAGACCGTGCTGATCCAGGAGATGATCTACCGGGTCGCCGAGAACTTCGGCGGGGTCTCGGTCTTCGCCGGTGTCGGTGAGCGCACCCGCGAGGGCAACGACCTCTTCCTGGAGATGACCGAGTCCGGCGTCATCGAGAAGACCGCGCTCGTCTTCGGACAGATGGACGAGCCGCCCGGCACCCGGCTGCGGGTGGCGCTGTCGGCGCTGACCATGGCCGAGTACTTCCGGGACGTCCAGAAGCAGGACGTCCTGCTGTTCATCGACAACATCTTCCGGTTCACCCAGGCCGGCTCCGAGGTGTCCACCCTGCTCGGCCGGATGCCGTCGGCCGTGGGCTACCAGCCGACCCTCGCCGACGAGATGGGCACCCTGCAGGAGCGGATCACCTCGACTCGAGGGCACTCGATCACCTCGCTCCAGGCGATCTACGTCCCGGCCGACGACCTCACCGACCCGGCGCCGGCGACCACGTTCGCGCACCTCGACGCGACGACCGTGCTGTCGCGGCCGATCTCCGAGCTCGGCATCTACCCGGCCGTGGACCCGCTCGACTCCAGCTCGCGCATCCTCGACCCCCGCTACGTCGGCGAGGAGCACTACCAGGTCGCCCGACGGGTGCAGCAGATCCTGCAGCGGTACAAGGACCTGCAGGACATCATCGCGATCCTCGGCATCGACGAGCTGTCCGAGGAGGACAAGGTCCTGGTCAACCGGGCCCGTCGGATCCAGCGCTTCCTGTCGCAGAACATGTTCGTGGCGGAGGCCTTCACCGGGCAGAAGGGCTCGTTCGTCCCCGTCCAGGAGACGATCTCGTCGTTCAAGGCGCTGGCCGAGGGCGAGTACGACCACCTGCCCGAGCAGGCGTTCTTCATGTGCGGCGGCGTCGCGGACGTCGAGGCCAACGCCAAGAAGCTGGCCGGCTGACCATGGGCCAGCTGACGGTCCGGCTGGTGGCCGCCGACCGCGAGGTGTGGGCGGGTGATGCCAGCCTGGTGGTAGCCAAGACGGTCGAGGGGGAGATCGGCATCCTGCCAGGGCACGAGCCAGTGCTCGCCCTGCTCGCCGACGGCGTCGTCCGCATCGACGGGGTCGATGGCGAGACGCTGACCGCAGCCGTGCATGGCGGCTTCTTCTCGGTGAACAGTGACCAGGTGGCGATCCTGGCCGAGGCGGCGGAGCTCTCGCACGAGATCGACGTGCAGCGTGCCCAACGGGCGATCGACCGCGCCGAGGCGAACGGAGCGGACGATCCGGACGAGATCGCCGCGATCCACCGGGCGCAGACCCGGCTGCAGGCCGCCGTGGGCCACCAGACCGGGCTGCACGGGCGCTAGCCGGACCTCAGCGC
>DAIRVJ010000035.1:0-18143 GCA_036802895.1 Candidatus Nanopelagicales bacterium | reverse complement strand
GACCCGCCGGCCCGTACGACGACCCGGGCCGTCGAGACGTCCGACGCCGCGCTCAGCGCGTCGGCCGGGTACGTCGTCAGCTCGCGGCTCGGGCTGACGGACGGCACGTCGGAGTCGAGCAGGGTCACGCCTCGTCCGGTCGCCACCACCTCGCGCCAGCCGGTCGTCCCGACCCGGTCGTCGTCGCGGAACTCCAGCACGACGCCTTGGTGCCCCAGGGGCAGGTCGGCGCGCAGGCCGCACTCCAGGCGGAGGACCGACAGCCCGGCCTGACCGGGCAGCAGGACCGCGGCGGTCGACCCGACCCGCAGCGGCAGGGTCCGTCCGTCCGCGCGCAGCGACAGCGCCGACGCCGAGGTCACGCAGGCGGTGGTCGACCAGGCGCTCGCCTCGTCGGGTGTGATCCGCCCGTCGGCGTCGCCGTCCAGCTGCTCACGCAGCTGGAGGGTGGGGATCTCCGCCAGGTCCAGCACGTGCCGGACGTCGACGCCGTCGGCGCTGACCGTCAGGCCGTCGTGCCGGTTGACGGTGAAGTTCCCGAGCGGATGGGCCAGCGCCGCGGTCGCGGGGAGAACAGCCAGGGCCACCCCGGCCGCCGCCGCGACGCCGACCGTCAGGAGACGCCGTCGGGTCAGCCGGGCGGCGCTCATCGAGCACCGCCCAGCTCGGCCAAGGCGTGTTCGGCGGCGCGCACCTGCAGCGGGGTCAGCTGGCTGCGCAGGCGCAGGGCCGCGCGCAGATGGCTGCCCGCGAGGGCCCGGTCCCCGACGGCGGCCTCGATGACGCCGCTGTGCAGCAGGAAGCGGGCCTCCGGCGTGCCCAGCCGCAGGCTGGCCCGGGCCAGCGGCAGGGCCTGCGCGTCTCGCCCGGCGGCGTGCAGCGCCCAGGCGTAGGCGTCGGCGACGTGCACGCTCTGCCTCCGGGCCCACTCGGCGCGAGCCGCGGCCACGGCCGCACCAGGATCGCCGTGGTCGGCCGCGAACAGCGCGGTCTCGAGGTCGGTGCGGACACCCGCAGCCCGCGCGAGCGCTGCCGAGCCGGCGATGACCGCATCCTGCGCGGCGGCCTCGCGGTCACGGCCGAGAGCGGTCAGGACGTCGCGGTACTCGGCGACGTACTCGGGCAGCGGGGTGCCGGCGACCACCTGCGCCCACGTGGTCGCGGAGTCCTCCAGGGCGCCGGCCGCGGCGGACACTCGGGCCAGGCCGGCCCGGGCGGCGGCCGTCTCGGGGTCGGCGGTCAGCGCCGCCTGGTACGACCGCCGCGCCCCCTCGAGGTCGCCGGTCGCGCGGGCCAGGTCGCCCAGGTGGAGGAGGGCGAACGCACGGTCGGCCGGGGTCGCGGCGGCCGCGAGCGCCCGGGTGAGCAGCTGCCGGGCGCGCGGCAGGTCCCCGCGCAGCTCGTAGGCGTAGGACAGGCGGGTGAAGGAGGGCACCCCCGGTCGCCGTTCGTCGGCCTGCCAGGCAGCCGCGAGCGCCTCCTCGTAGCGACCCAGCTCGGTCAACGCGTCGGTGCGGATGGCTAGCGCCTGGGCGTTGTAGGGGTTGAGCCGCAGGGCGCGGTCCGCCTGCGTCAGTGCGGTCGTGAAGTCGTGGCGGGCGGCGGCGAGCGTCGCCTCCGCCGCCGGAACGACGTCCTCGTCCTGGACCGTGGCGGCGGCTCGGGCGAGGGCCTCCTCGGCGCGGGTGAGCAGGGCGGAGTCCAGGGTCAGCCGCGCCTGCTCGACGTAGGCGACGGCCAGGTCGGCCCAGCTGCGGCCGTCACCGGGCTGCCTGACCAGGTGCCGGCGGAGGGCGTCGGCGACACCGGACGCCCCGGCGTCGGGGGCCAGGCCGACCGGGGTCTCGGTCTCGTGGCCGGCCGGAGTCCCCGCCGGTGCCGCAGCCAGGCCCAGCGAGGCCGCACCCACCAGGGCGACGGTCAGCCCGGCCAGCGTGATCACCGTGGTGGCGACGGAGGTGACGGTGCGGCGCATGTGTCGCTCCTCGGGCGAAAGTCGAGCCACGGGCAGAGGGGGCAGAGGGGGCAGAGGGAGCAGAGGGAGGGTCGGGCGAGAGGGGCTCGGTGCCGTGGGGCGGACGGAACACGCCCGCCCCACGGCACCGGTGGTGCCGACCGGGTCAGCCGGTGGTCGGCCCGACCCTGGCCTCCGCCCGCCGCGCCCGGCGGGTGACCAGCGCGCCGCCGAGGACGGTCAGCAGGCCGACGCCGAGGGCGAGGGCCGGCGCCGCCGGACCGGCCGGTGTCGGCACGCCGTCGGTCGCGGCGCCGCCGGTCAACGCGGTGAACCCGGCCGCGGAGCCGCTGACCGTGGTCGTCGGCCCGCGCGAGCCGGAGTGCGGCAGCGCGACGTACGGGAACGTCGAGCCGAACCGACGGTCGTTGGCGTTCACCGCGTCGCCCAGGTCGTTGGGCGAGCCGACCAGCTCCCCCTCGACCACCTGCAGGGCGATGTCCACCACGTCGTCAGCCAGCCGGCGTCCGTTCGGGAAGCCGGCGGTGTCGCCGCCGATCACGCCGAGCCGGTTGGGGGACGACGACGGGGCGATCGAGGTGTTCAGTCGCAGCATCTCGCCCGGTGCCGACAGCGCGGCCGGCTGGTTCAGCCCCGGCACCCCGGTCAGGAACACCTGGACGAGGTCGTTGCGCGGCTCGGCCGGTGCGGGGATGCCGTACACGGCCTCGATCACCTTGGGCAGGCCGGGCTTGGTGACGTAGGACAGGAACTGCGGGTCGTTGACCGGGACCGACGCGTTGAACCGGTCCTTGTCCTTCAGCGGGATGACGACCTCGTTGACCAGCGGGTTGCCGAGCCGGGAGACCCGGCGGTACGTCCCGCTCGCGCCCTTGCGCCACGTCGTCGACCAGACGCCGACGACCGGGTCGCCGGACCGGGTGATCGCGGCCGACGGCACCTGCAGGGCGATCGTGTTGGTGTTGTACCCACGCAGGGTGTCCTGCCCGATCTCGGACAGGTTGCCCCCGTAGAGGAGGTCGAAGACCCGCAGGTCAAGGAAGAACGGGTCGTCGGCCTGGCCGGCGAAGGACGTGGCCCGGTACCGGCCGTCCATCCCGGAGGTGACCGCCTGCCGCCGCAGCGCCGCGTAGTCCGGCATCGACGCCTGGCCGACGTTGGACGGCGCCACCCGGCCGCGCAGCACCACGGTGCGCCGGCCGTCCTCGGTGATCTTCGTGAGCGTGTAGCTCTCGCGCTGGTTGAGATCCGGGTCGGTGAGGCTGGTGACCGGACCGGTGTTGTACAGGAACGTGTCCGGGTTGCGGTAGCTGGTGTCGAACGACCAGCGGTAGGTGATGTCCGCCTTGGCGTCACCGTCGTTGTCGATGTTGATGTCGTACCAGGCGTCCTCGGCGAACGGGTAGAAGTTGGGTCCACCCGCCGGCTCCTCGAACGGGATCCAGTTCGCGATCAGCGTCGTGGTGTCCGGCTTGTCGGGGCTGACGAACGCGTAGACGTCGGTGGTGTCGTACTGGGGGGCGCCGGAGATCAACGGCGCCTCACGGTGGCTGGACGCGGAGGCGCCCGGGAGCGCGAGGCCGGCGAGACCGGTCGCGGTGATCACGGCGCCCACGGCAGTGACTGCCGTGGCCCGCCGACGGAGTTGACGCGGAGATCGCATGTGCTCGTCCTTCGGGAGAGGGGCGGGCCCGCCGGCGACGCACGGGCCCATGGAGTCGCCGTCTCTCATTCGGAGCGAGGGAGCGAACGGATGGGTAGCCGATGGCTCAGGACAGCGGCAGGGCCAGCACCGGGGTCGTGGTGGGAGCCGACGACCCACCCTCAGGCTCCACGCTCAGGCCGACGGCGGCCGCCCCGCCGAGGTCGGCCGGCAGCGGTCGGGACACGGCGCCGGCCCGATCAGGGAGGAAGACGCCGGCGGACGTCGCGGTTCCCGACGCGTCGATGAGCCACAGCTGGAAGACCCGGCCGTCCGCCGGCCGGGTCAGCTCGGAGCCGACGAACACCGACGCGCCCACGTCGCGCGACGTGACCACCGCCCCCCGTCCGCCCCCGGCGACGGCTCCCGCCAGCCTCCGCGCGTCCTCGGCCGTCAGGACCCGGGTGACCAGATCGGACGACGCACGCAACCGGTCGCGCTCGTCAGCGGTGCGGCTCAGCTGCACGCCCAGCAGGCCGACCGCGACCAGCAGGACGGCTGCCGCGGCAGCCGTCAGTCGTGCTCCGAGGGTGAGCCGGCGGGACCGCAGCGCGACGATCGGCCCGCCCGACGGTGTATCCGGCTCCGGTGCCTGTGCCGCGGTCAGCGCGTCGATCCGGGCCAGCACCGACGCCTTCATCGCCGGCGGCGGGTCGACGGCCACGGCGGAACCGAGCCGGGCCGTGACGGCGCGGAGGTCGGCCGTCTCAGCGGCACAGGCCGGGCACTCCGGCAGGTGCGCCTCGAACGCGGCGGCCTCCTCGGCGGACAGGGCGTGCAGCACGTAGCCGGCGGAGAGCTCGTGCAGCGACTGATCCATCAGGCCACCCCGAGGGCGTCGCGCAGCCGGATCATGCCGTCCCGCAGCCGGGCCTTGACGGTGCCCAACGGCACGCCGAGATGCTCGGCGACCTCGCGATGGGTGAGCCCTCCGTAGTAGGCCAGCCGGACCGACTCCCGCTGCAGGTCGGTCAGCGACCGAAGCGCCTGGTGGACCTGCTCGCGCTCCAGCCTCGCCTCGACCGCCTCGCTGACCTGGTCGTAGGCCGGCGCATGGTCCAGGCGGGCCAACCGGGTCTCGCGCTCGCTGGTCGCCTGCGCCGACCGCACCCGGTCGACCGCGCGCCGGTGCGCCACGGTGAGCACCCAGGCCGAGGCCCGACCGCGATCGCGATCGAACCGGTGGGCGCTCTGCCACACCTCCACCAGTGCCTCCTGGGCCACTTCCTCCGCCTGGGCTGGGTCGACGACGACTCGGCGAGCCACGCCGAGGACGGCGCCGGCGATGCGATCGTAGAGGCGCTCGAACGCGTCGCGGTCACCGGCCGCGACTCGCTCGAGCAGGTCTTCCGTGGTCTCGTGGGGCGCACCCGGCTCACCCCGTGCCCCGGACGCCCGGTCGTCCGACATGGGCACGACCCTGCCATCTCGGCGTCCGTGGTGGAACACCCGCTGCTGCTCGATCACCAGACCTCGTGCCCTGCCCGTCGCTCGGTCACCCACTGGTTCGGAGCGGCGCTGCCCGCGGATGGGTGACGACGCCCTGGCACGATGGCGAGGTGACCTCGCGTGCCGACCTGCTGGTCCGCAACGGGACCGTCCGCGCGGGGACACCGGCGGCGGAGCCCGTTGAGGCACTCGCCGTGGTGGATGGGCGCATCGCCGCGCTCGGGCCGGACGCGCTCGCGCTGGCCGGGCCCGGCACCGTCGAGGTGGACCTGGCCGGTGGCGTGCTGCTGCCGGCGTTCGGCGACGGCCACGCGCATCCGCTCTGGGGCGGCGTCGAGCTGGCCGAGGCGCCGATCCGTGACTGCACGTCGGTCGAGGAGGTGGTCGCCGCCGTGCGCGCCTTCGCGGCCGACCACCCCGACCGGGCGTGGGTCACCGGCGGCTCCTACGACCCGACGCTGGCCACCGATGGGCTGTTCGACGCCCGTTGGCTGGACGCCGCGGTGCCGGACCGACCGGTCTACCTCGAGTCCAGCGACCACCACTGCGCGTGGGTCAACAGCCTGGCGCTGGCCCGTGCCGGCCTGACCCGGGACACGCCCGACCCGCCCGCCGCCCGCATCCCCCGGCGACCGGACGGCGAGCCGCTGGGGACGCTGGTGGAGTGGACGGCGATGGCGCTGGTCAAGCGGCACGTGCCGCGCCCCAGCCCCGCGGACAAGCGGGCCGCGCTGAGGGCCTCCACCGAGCTGCTGGCGTCCGCGGGGCTGACCTTCGTGCAGGACGCCGCTCTCGCTCCGCCCGACGTCGCGGTCTACCTGGCGGCGGCGGCGAGCGGTGAGCTCGCGGTGCGGGCCAACCTGGCCCTGCGTGCCGACCCCGGGACCTGGCCCGCGCAGCGCGAGGCGTTCGCCGCCGCGTGCGCGTCGGCGACCGGCTCGTCGGCGGTCGCCGTGCGCACGGTCAAGCTGTTCGCCGACGGCGTGCTCGAGGCCGGCACCGCCGCCCTGCTCGAACCGTACGCGGACTCCCCGGACACCTGCGGGCTCCCGGTCTGGTCGCCGCGTGAGCTGGCCGAGGCGGTGACCGCCTTCGACGCCGACGGATTCCAGGTGCACATCCACGCCATCGGTGACGCCGGGGTGCGGGCCGCGCTCGACGCGGTGGAGCGAGCCGGGCGCGTCAACGGTCCGCGCGACCGGCGGGCGGTCATCGCGCACGTGCAGGTCGTTCACCCGGACGACGTCGGGCGGTTCGCGGCGCTCGGCGTCGTCGCCAACGTCGAGCCGCTGTGGGCCTGCCTGGACGCCTGCCAGCGCGACCTGACGCTGCCCCGGCTGGGCCCGACCAGGGGCGCCTGGCAGTACCCGATGCGCTCGCTCACGACGTCCGGAGCCGCCCTGTCGATGGGCAGCGACTGGCCCGTGTCGTCGCACGTCCCGCTGCAGGGGCTGGCCGTGGCGGTCACCCGCCAGACCGCGGACGGCGAACCGCCGGGGGGCTGGCTGCCGCACGAGCGGCTGACACCCGAGGCGGCGTTCGCGGCCTACTCGGCGGGGGTCGCCCACCAGGTCTTCGAGGAGTCGCAGTGGGGCACCCTCGAGCCGGGCCGCCGCGCCGACCTGGTGGCCCTGGCCGCGGACCCGTTCCGGCTCCCGGCAGCGCAGTGGCCGACCATCCCGGTGACCGGAACCTGGCTGGGTGGCCGGCGAACCTGGAACGGAGAGGAGCACCGATGACCGACGCGACCGTGCTGCCCGACCTCGTGGGCGAGCTGCCGATCCCAGCCGACGGAACCCTCAGCCGCACCCTCTACCAGGACGACGACCTGCGGCTGGTCGGGTTCGCCTTCGCCGAGGGCCAGGAGCTGACCGAGCACGCCTCGGCGCTGGCCGTCGTCATCCAGGTCCTGCACGGGCGGCTGTGGCTCGGGCTGGGCCCGGACGTCACCGAGCTCGGCCCGGGCGGCTGGGTGCGCCTGCCGCCCCGGCTGCCCCACACGGTGCGCGCCCTCGAGCCGTCGGTCATGCTGCTGACGATGCTCCGCCGCTGACGGTGGCGTGACGGCCCACGGGAAGCGTGGCCGGGAGTCACCGGGACTGCCGGATGCGCGAGCCTCCGTCACGATCCGATAGCGATTTCGTGGTCGCGGCGGACGATCACGACGGAATCCCTTGTCCCGACCAGGTCGGCATGCCAGGATGCGGGGTCTCGGAGGTGGGAGCAGGCGTGAGCAGACGAGGTCACTCGTTCATCGGCGGCGCGTACGTCGAGGGCACGGCCGGCGAGACCCACGACCTGCTGGACCCGTCGACGGGCGAGGTCATCGAGTCGATGGCCCTGGCCGGTCCGGCCGACGTCGACCGCGCCGTCGCCGCCGCGACCGCAGCGTTCCCGGACTGGTCGTCGGCGCCGCCGGCCGCCCGATCGGCCGCCCTGGTCGAGCTGGCCCGGCTGCTCGGCGAGCGGGCCGACGACCTGGCCCGCACCGAGACCCGCCAGGCCGGCAAGCCGATCAAGCTCAGCACCGAGTTCGACGTGCCCGGCACGGTGGACAACACCGCGTTCTTCGCCGGCGCCGCGCGTGACCTGGCGGGCAAGGCCGCCGGCGAGTACTCCGCCGACCACACGTCGATGATCCGCCGCGAGCCGATCGGCGTGGTCGGCTCGATCGCCCCGTGGAACTACCCGCTGCAGATGGCCGGGTGGAAGATCCTGCCGGCGATCGCGGCCGGGAACACGATCGTGCTGAAGCCCGCCGAGATCACCCCGCTGACGTCGCTGATGATGGCCGAGGCCTGCCGCGACGCCGGGATCCCCGACGGCGTGGTCAACGTCGTGACCGGGGCCGGGCGGGTGGTCGGCGAGGCCCTCCTCGCGCACCCCGACGTCTCGATGGTCTCGTTCACCGGGTCCACCCCGGTCGGCCAGCGGGTCATGCAGGTGGCCGCGGGCACGGTCAAGCGGGTGCACCTCGAGCTCGGTGGCAAGGCCCCGTTCGTGGTGTTCGACGACGCCGACCTGGAGGCCGCAGTCCACGGAGCGGTCGCCGGCGCGCTCATCAACACCGGCCAGGACTGCACCGCGGCCACCCGGGCCTACGTGCAGCGCCCGCTGTACGACGGCTTCGTCGACGGCGTCGCCGACCTGATGGCCCAGGTCCGGCTCGGCGCGACGCTGGACCCGAGCACCGACCAGGGACCGCTGGTCTCCCGCCGCCAGCAGGAGGCCGTGGCGGCCATCGTCGAGCGGGGCCGCGCCGACGGCGCGAAGGTCGTCACGGGCGGTCGGATTCCCACCGACGGGGAGCTCAGCCGTGGGGCCTACTACGAGCCGACGCTGGTCGTCGACGCCGACCAGCGCTCGGAGATCGTCCAGGAGGAGATCTTCGGGCCGGTGCTCGTCGTCCTGCCGTTCGACGACGACGACGAGGGCCTACGCCTGGCCAACGACACGCCGTACGGTCTCGCCTCGTCGGTGTGGACCCGCGACGTGTTCCGTACGCTGCGCGCTACCCGGGAGATCCAGGCCGGCTGCGTCTGGGTCAACGATCACATCCCGATCGTCAGCGAGATGCCGCACGGGGGCTACAAGCAGTCCGGGTTCGGCAAGGACATGAGCACCTACTCGTTCGAGGAGTACACCCAGGTCAAGCACGTCATGCTCGATCGCACGGCCGTCGCCAGGAAGGACTGGCACCGCACGATCTTCGGGGACCGCAAGCGCTGACGCACGCCACCCGTCCGAACCATCAGGAGGACCCGCCCGCCATGACCTCGCCGAACGCTCTTCCGCCCGAACTGGCGGCCCTCGTCCGCGCCACCGGTGCATCGCTCCCGCGCCGACGGTTCCTGCGCGGTGTCGGTGCCGGCGGCGCCCTCGTCGCCGGGGCCGGGCTGCTCGGCGCCTGCGGGTCCGAGGGGACCAGCGGCACGAAGCCCTCGAGCCAGCCCAGCACCCCCGACAAGTCCGACACGGACAAGACGCTCAACTTCAGCAACTGGCAGCTGTACATCGACGTCGACGAGAAGGACGAGAGCAAGCGGCCGACGCTCGACGCGTTCAGCGCCAAGACCGGGGTCAAGGTCACCTACACCGAGGACATCACGGACAACGAGGCGTTCTACGCGAAGATCTCTCCGCAGCTGCGCGCCGGCCAGGACACCGGCCGCGACCTGTTCGCCCTCACCGACTGGATGGCGGCCCGGCTGATCCGCCAGAACTACGTGCAGAAGTTCAACAAGGCCAACACGCCGAACTTCCCGAAGAACCTGCAGACCGCGCTGCAGGGGCCGGAGTGGGACCCGCAGCGTGACTACAGCGCCCCGTGGCAGTCGGGGCTGACCGGCATCGCGTACAACGCCAAGCTGGTCCCCGAGGTCCGCACCATCGAGGAGCTGCTCTCGCGGGCGGACCTGAAGGGCAAGGTCACCTGCCTGACCGAGATGCGCGACACGATCGGCCTGATCCTGCTACAGCAGGGCAAGGACCCGGCCAACTTCACCGACGACGACTTCGGCGCGGCCATCGATCGGCTCCAGCAGGCCGTCGACGCCAACCAGATCCGGCAGTTCACCGGGAACGAGTACTCCGACGGCCTCGCGAAGGGCGACCTTGCCGCGGTCGTGGCCTGGTCCGGCGACGTGATCCAGCTGCAGCTGGACAACCCCGACATCAAGTTCGTCGCGCCCGAAGCCGGTCTGATGCTCTGGTCGGACAACATGATGATTCCGGTGAAGGCCCAGCACAAGAAGAACGCCGAGCTGCTCGTCAACTACTACTACGACCCGGCGGTGGCCGCGCAGGTGGCCGCCTACGTCAACTACATCTGCCCGGTGGCGGGCGCCCAGGCCGAGATGGAGAAGCTGGACCCCGAGCTGGCCAAGAACCCGCTGATCTTCCCCGACGACGCGACCCTGAAGAAGACTCACGTGTTCAAGGGCCTCGACGAGGCCACGGAGAAGAAGTACAACGAGCAGTTCAACGCGGTGACGGGGGCCTGAGGATGGCGGGACCGGCCGTCGGGGGTGACCTCAGGATCCTCGGCGTCACGAAGCGGTTCGTCGACTTCGTGGCCGTGGACGACCTCACCCTGACCGTCCCCAAGGGTTCGTTCTTCGCGCTGCTCGGCCCGTCGGGGTGCGGCAAGACCACGACGCTGCGCATGGTGGCGGGACTCGAGGAGCCGACCGAGGGAAGCATCTTCATCGGCGACGAGGACATCACCTGGGCCAAGCCCTACCGACGGCCGGTCAACACCGTGTTCCAGAGCTACGCCTTGTTCCCGCACCTGGACATCTTCGAGAACGTCGCGTTCGGGCTGCGCCGGCGCGGCGTCAAGGACGTCAAGCCGCAGGTCGAGGACATGCTCGAGCTGGTCGAGCTCGGCCAGTACGCCCGCCGCAAGCCCACCCAGCTCTCCGGCGGCCAGCAGCAGCGGGTCGCCGTGGCCCGGGCGCTGATCAACCGCCCCGACGTGCTGCTCCTCGACGAGCCGCTGGGCGCCCTCGACCTCAAGCTGCGCCGCCAGATGCAGCTGGAGCTCAAGCGGATCCAGACGGAGGTCGGGATCACGTTCGTCCACGTGACGCACGATCAGGAAGAGGCCATGACGATGGCCGACACGATCGCGGTCATGAACGCGGGGCGGATCGAGCAGATGGGGCCACCGACCGAGCTGTACGAGAACCCCCGGACCACGTTCGTGGCCAACTTCCTCGGCCAGTCCAACCTGCTGACCGGCCGGGTCACCGGCCGGTCGGGTGACGACGTGCTGGCCGAGGTCGAGGGGCGACGGGTGGCCTTCCCCACGTCGCGGCTGCACGCGACGGGCGAGGCGGTGCACATCGGTGTGCGCCCGGAGAAGATCCAGATCAGCTTCGCCGACGACACCGCGTCGTTCGACGGGCACAACGTCGTCGACGGCGTGATCCTCGACGCGAGCTTCATCGGCGTCTCCATGCAGTACGTCGTCCGCCTGCCGTGGGGTCAGGAGGTCGCGGTGTTCGCCCAGAACATCCGCCGCGACGACCGGCTGGTCGACGGTGCCGCCGTGCACCTGCACTGGGACCCGGCGCACACCTTCGCGCTCGACGCCAGCCAGGACGCCGACGCCGGTGCTGCCCTCGTGGGAGAGCCGGCAGCGGAACCGGCGGTGGGCTAGTGTCCGCGGCCGCGGCGATCCCGGATGCGCTGGAAGCCGGCCCGCACGAGCCGCCTCCGGCCGCCGCCGGCGGGTCGCTCGGCCGGCGCTGGACGCCGTACCTGCTGCTGCTGCCCGGCCTGCTCTGGCTCGGGGTGTTCTTCCTGGCGCCGATGGTCTCGCTGTTCTCGACCTCGCTGCAGACCGGGTCGCCGGAGCAAGGCTACTCGCTGAACCCGCCGCGATTCGCCAACTACACCGACGTGTGGGGACAGTACGGCGAGCAGTTCCTCCGGTCCTTCGTCTACGCGGGGATCGCCACGGTGGCCGCGCTGGCCATCTCCTACCCGCTCGCTTACACGATCGCGTTCAAGGCGGGTCGCTGGAGGAACATCCTGCTGGTGCTGGTCATCGCCCCGTTCTTCACCAGCTTCCTGATCCGAACGCTGGCGTGGAAGACGATCCTCTCCGACAACGGTTTCGTCGTCGGACTGATGAACACCCTGCACATCACCGACGTGCTGGCGTTCGTCGGTCTGACCGACGGTGAACGGGTGCTGGCCACACCGCTCGCGGTCGTCACCGGCCTGACCTACAACTTCCTGCCCTTCATGACCCTCCCGCTGTTCGCCAGCCTCGAGCGGATCGACCCCCGGCTCATCGAGGCGGCCCACGACCTGTTCGCCTCGCCGTTCACGGCGTTCCGGAAGGTCACCTGGCCGCTGTCGCTCCCAGGCGTGGTCGCGGGAACCCTACTCACGTTCATCCCCGCCGCCGGCGACTACATCAACCAGTCGTTGCTGGGCCGGGTCGGCGACGCCATGGTGGGCAACGTGATCGACTCGAAGTTCCTGCGCGTCCTCGACTACCCGGCGGCCGCGGCGCTGTCGTTCACGCTCATGGTCTCGATCGTGGTGCTCGTCGCGTTGTACGTGCGACGAGCGGGCACCGAGGAGCTGGTCTGATGGCCGCCACGACATCACCCGGTCGGGTGGCACCCGCGCGGTCGAGCCGGCCCGGTGGGCCGGTCAACTGGCTGCGTCGTCACCTCGTGGCGATCGCCGCGGCGGCGGCGCTCGTCTACATGTTCCTGCCCATCGCGGTCGTCGTCCTGTTCTCGTTCAACGACCCGGTCGGGCGGTTCAACTACCAGTGGGCCACGTTCTCGACCAAGGCCTGGGCCGATCCCTGTGGCGCGTCGGGCATCTGCGAGGCGCTGGGGCTTTCCCTGCGGATCGGGTTCCTGGCCACGCTGGCGGCGACCGTCCTCGGCACGCTGGTTGCCTTCGCGCTGGCCCGACACCGGTTCGCCGGTCGGTCCGTGGTGAACCTGCTCATCTTCATGCCGATGGCGACGCCCGAGGTCGTCATGGGCTCGTCCCTGCTCGCGTTGTTCGTCAACGTCACGGTGGTGCCGCTCGGCTTCTGGACCATCACCATCGCGCACATCATGTTCTGCCTGTCGTTCGTCGTGGTCACCGTGAAAGCTCGGGTGGCCGGGCTCGACTCCCGGCTGGAGCAGGCCGCGATGGACCTCTACGCCGACGAGTTCACGACGTTCCGCAAGGTGACGTTCCCGCTGGTGCTGCCGGGCATCGTGGCCGGCGCGCTGCTGGCGTTCTCGCTGTCCTTCGACGACTTCATCATCACCAACTTCAACTCGGGCAGCACCGTCACCTTCCCGGTGTGGGTCTGGGGAGCCGCCACCCGCGGTGTCCCGGTTCAGGCGAACGTGGTCGGCACGGCGATGTTCCTGATCGCCTTGTCCCTCGTGCTCGTCGGCCGAGTCATCGGACGGCGCCGCGCGGCGGGCTGACGCGGTGCATCCGGCGCTGTCGGAGGCCGAGCCCGGCTCGTTCTGGCTGTCCGACGTGGCAGGCGCCTCGGGCGACCCGCAGGACCCTCTGGTCGGCGACACCGAGGCCGACCTGGTCGTGGTCGGCGGCGGCTACACCGGGCTGTGGACCGCGCTGCTCGCCAAGGAGGAGGACCCCCGGCGCGACGTCGTCGTCCTCGAGACCGAGCGGGTGGGTGGCGCGGCCTCCGGGCGGAACGGAGGCTTCTGCTCGGCCAGCCTCACCCACGGCTTCCGCAACGGCCTGGACCGGTTCCCTGACGAGCTGAGTCTGCTGGTGCAGATGGGTCGGGCCACCCTGGTCGCGATCGAGGCCACCGTGGAGCGCCATGCGATCGACGCCGAGCTCGAACGAACCGGCGAGCTGACCGTCGCGACGCAGCCGTGGCAGGTGGCGGAGCTGCGCGCGGAGCCGAAGCAGGCCGAGCCGTTCGGGCTGAGCCTGGAATGGCTCGACCACGAGGCCGTGCGCGCTGACGTGCACTCGCCCACCTACCTCGGCGGCCTGCTCGACCGGGACGGCATGGCCCTGGTCCACCCGGCCAAGCTGGCCCTCGGGCTCAGGGACGCCTGCCTGTCGATGGGGGTGCGGCTGCACGAGCACACCGAGGCGACCGGGATCGAGCGCCACGGGGCGGGGGTCGGGGTCCGCACCACCCGCGGCCGGGTGCGAGCGCGCCGGGCGGCCCTGGCCACCAACGCCTTTCCACCCCTGCTGCGGCGGGTGCGGCCCTACGTCCTGCCGGTCTACGACTACGTGCTGATGACCGAGCCGCTCTCGCCGGAGCAGCTGGCCGACATCGGCTGGGCCAGCCGCGTGGGGATCGGCGACGCGGCCAACCAGTTCCACTACTACCGGCTGAGTGCGGACAACCGGATCCTGTGGGGTGGCTACGACGCCGTCTACCACTACGGCAACGGTCTCGGGCCGCACCTCGACCAGCGCCCGGAGACGTTCCACCTGCTCGCCGAGCACTTCTTCGAGACGTTCCCGCAGCTCACCGGCCTCCGCTTCACTCATGCCTGGGGCGGCGCGATCGACACGTGCAGCCGGTTCTGCGCCTTCTGGGGGACGGCCATGGCCGGCCGGGCCGCCTACGTGACCGGGTACACGGGGCTGGGCGTCGGGGCGAGCCGGTTCGGCGCCCAGGTCGTGCTGGACCTGCTGGCCGGTCGTCGCAACGAGCGGACCGCGCTGGACTTCGTGCGCAGCAAGCCGGTGCCCTTCCCGCCGGAGCCGTTCCGCTGGGCGGGAGTGGAGCTGACCCGGCGCTCGATCGCCCGGGCCGACCGCGCCGGCGGCCGCCGAGACCTCTGGCTGCGCACGCTCGACCGGCTCGGTCTCGGCTTCGACTCATGAACCCGGCTGAGGCATGCTGGATGACCGCGAACGGACGACCCGACCCGAAGGACGCGCGATGACTGCTCGGATCACCCACTGGATCGACGGCAAGCCCTTCGGCGGCGTCGCCGAGCGCAGCGGCGAGGTGTTCGACCCGGCGACCGGCGCCGTCCAGGGTCGGGTCGACTTCGCCGACCGCTCGGTCGTCGACGAGGCGGTGGCGGCGGCCAAGGCGGCGTTCCCCGGCTGGCGCGACACCTCGCTGACCAAGCGGGCGCAGACCCTGTTCGCCTTCCGCGAGCTGCTGAACGACCGCAAGGAGGAGCTCGCGGCGATCATCACCGCCGAGCACGGCAAGGTGCTGTCGGACGCGCTGGGCGAGGTCACCCGCGGCCTGGAGGTCGTCGAGTTCGCCTGCGGGATCCCGCACCTGGTCAAGGGCGGGTTCTCCGAGCAGGTCTCCACCGGTGTGGACGTGTACTCGATCCGTCAGCCGCTGGGGGTCGTGGGGATCATCAGCCCGTTCAACTTCCCGGCGATGGTGCCCATGTGGTTCTTCCCGATCGCCATCGCCACGGGCAACACGGTGGTGGTCAAGCCGAGCGAGAAGGACCCGAGCGCGACGGTGTTCGTGGCCCAGCTGTGGGCGGAGGCCGGCCTGCCCCCGGGCGTCTTCAACGTGCTGCAGGGCGACAAGGTGGCCGTCGACGGGCTGCTCACCCACCCGGACGTCAAGGCGATCAGCTTCGTCGGGTCCACGCCGATCGCGCGCTACGTCTACGAGACGGGCACCGCGCACGGCAAGCGGGTGCAGGCGCTGGGCGGGGCGAAGAACCACATGCTGGTGCTGCCGGACGCCGACCTCGACCTGGCGGCCGACCAGGCGGTGAACGCCGGGTTCGGGTCGGCCGGCGAGCGCTGCATGGCGATCTCGGTCGTCCTGGCCGTGGACCCGGTCGGCGACGTGCTGGTCGACAAGATCAAGGAGCGGATGGCCACCCTGCGTACGGGTGACGGCCGGCGCGGTTGCGACATGGGCCCGCTGGTGACCCGGGCGCACCGGGACAAGGTGGCCTCCTACCTGGACGCCGGGGTGGAGCAGGGCGCGGCCCTGGTGGTCGACGGCCGCGAGGTCACCGTCGACGGGGAGCCGGACGGGTTCTGGCTTGGCCCCACCATGTTCGACCACGTGACGCCCCAGATGAGCGTCTACACCGACGAGATCTTCGGGCCGGTGCTTTCCGTGGTCCGGGTGCCCTCGTACGAGGCGGGCGTGCGGCTGATCAACGACCACCCCTACGGCAACGGCACCGCGATCTTCACCAACGACGGCGGGGCCGCCCGCCGGTTCCAGAACGAGATCGAGGTGGGGATGATCGGGGTGAACGTGCCGATCCCGGTGCCGATGGCCTACTACTCCTTCGGCGGGTGGAAGAGCTCGCTGTTCGGCGACACGCACGCCCACGGGGCCGAGGGCGTGCACTTCTACACCCGCGGCAAGGTCGTCACCTCACGCTGGCTCGACCCCAGTCACGGCGGCATCAACCTGGGCTTCCCCACCCAGACCTGACCGGTGCACGGCGGCGAGCACGCCGCTGAGGAAGACCGAGCGCAGCGGCTCGACCGCACGCAGCGCCCGGGCCGGCGCCGACCGCTCGAGCACCTGCAGCACCCGGGCCACGGCGTGCGGCCCGGCGCCGTCCAGGGTGTCCACCAGCAGGTCGCCGAGCATGCCGCGCTCGATGGCCATCGCCACCACCCGGTCGAACGTGGTCTCCGGGGTGAAGACCCGGGCCTCCCGCGGCACCATGCGGTGAGCCCCGTAGCGGCACGCCTCGTCGCACACCCCGCAGCCGAGGCACTTCAACGGGTCGACGACGGCCCAGTACTTGCGGCGGCCCTTGCCCTGGTTGTCCACGATCGACACGGCCTCGGCGGGGCAGGCACGGGCGCACTTCTTGCAGCCGCGGCAGGCCTGGTGGTTGACCTCGGCCACCCAGTTCGACGACACGATCGCGCCGGTGATCCCGTGCCGCCGGATCGCCTGCATCATGCCGCAGCAGCAGCCGCAGCAGTTGCACAGGTACGAGACGCCGTGCTGCACGTTGTCCGCTGTCTGGGCCAGCCCGGCGGCCTTCGCCTCGGCCAGGATGCCGAGGCCCTCCTGGTTCGTGATCCGCTCGGCGATCCCCGCGCGGACGAGCGCGTCCGCGGCTCCGCCGAAGCTCAGGCAGGTGCGCAGCGGAGCACCGCACGAGCGCCCCAGCAGCTCGGCGTGCTCCCGGCAGGGGCACAGCGACACGGCGATGCTCGTGGCCTCGCCGACGACGTGGGTGGCCCGCTCCCAGTCCAGGACCTCGGCGCCGGGCAGCTCCGGCAGCGACTCCTCGCGCACCAGCGACCGGCCGATCTGGGTGCTGCCACGGAACACGGCGTGGGCGAACGTGCCGTCGTCGGCGAACAGGTACTGGTCGAACAGCTCGGCCAGCTGCTGCATGGGGGCGTCCTCGCGCACCCGCATGAACGTGAACTCGAAGAACCCGATGACGACGGGGGCCAGCGCCACGTACCGCCGGCCGTGGTGCTCCAGGTCGAGCACGAGTCCGCGCCGGGCCATCGACGTGACGATCGGGTCGAGCTCCTCGATGTCGCGCCCGAGCCGCCGCGCCAGCCCGGAGAGCGGCCCGAGCGTCGGCATCTGGGCGGCGAGGTCGGCCTCGTCGGGGGTGAACAGCAGGCGCAGGATCCGCTGGAAGACCGGGGAGTCGGGCGCCCCCGTCGGCATCCGGTCCAGCCGCTCCTGCAGCCGGCGGTAGGCCGTGTCCGTGCTGGCCGCGGTGTGCCCCACAGGCCCAGCCGACCGTGTCGAACCGCCCGGGCGACAGGGGCGATGGTCCCAGCCCGCGTAGGCTCCCGGCATGGCGCGCTACGGCGGACAGTACGGCCCCGACGTCACCTTCCTGGGGGTCGACCGGTGCGACCTGGACGACCCGTCGACCTATGCCGGCGCCGACGTGGTGATCATCGGGGCGCCGTTCGACGGTGGCACGTCGTACCGCTCCGGGGCCCGGTTCGGCCCGCAGGCGATCCGCACGACCGACTACCTGGCTCATGACGGGTCGCGGCCGAGCCTGGCGCTGCGCACCGACGGGCTGCGCGACCTGCGGGTGGTCGACGGCGGTGACGTCGAGCTGTTCTCGGGGGACGCCGCGCGGTCCTGCCGCGACCTCGAGCAGGTCGTCGAGACGGTGGCCCGCTCGGGGGCCATCCCGGTGGTCCTGGGCGGGGACCACACGATCACCTGGCCGGATGCCACGGGGGTGGCTCGCGGCCGCGACGCATGGGGCCGGGTGTCGCTGATCCACTTCGACGCGCATGCCGACACCGGGGACATCGAGTTCGGCTCGCTGATCGGGCACGGCCAGCCGATGCGCCGACTCATCGAGTCCGGCGCCGTCCGCGGGGACCGGTTCCTGCAGGTGGGGCTGCGCGGCTACTGGCCGCCGCCGGACGTCCTGGACTGGATGGCCGCCCAGCGGATGCGCTCCTACGAGATGACCGAGATCGGCGAGCGCGGCCTCGCCGAGTGCCTCACCGAGGCGTTCGCCATCGCCACCGACGACTGCGACGGGGTGTTCCTCTCGGTCGACATCGACGTCTGCGACCCCGGCCACGCGC